>JBGPDH010000070.1:0-14546 GCA_041482195.1 Verrucomicrobiia bacterium | reverse complement strand
GGATAAACGTGCAACGCCACGCACGCGACCGGGTTCTTATCAATTTCAAAAATGAAATAGTCGCCGAGATTTTTTTCGATGGCCGCTTTGCTGCGTTTGACCAGTTCGTCCGCTTCCACGGCGGCCTTCGTCAGCAGTTGTATGGCCCGGACATCCTTTTTCTTGGCCGGCCGGATTTGCTGGTATTCGTTGGCATATATGAGCGTGCCGATGCCGTCGTTGGAAAATACTTCCGCGAGCAGCCCCTCGTCCACCTTGCCGTTGATGATGTGGACGCGGGGAACGCCGGCTTTGCAGGCCAGGGCGGCGTGCTGCGCTTTCGAGAGGATTTCCGGCGCGAACCCGGCGCTGTTTTGTTGCAGCAGATTTTGCAGTTCGGACACGAGCATCTGCCGGATCAGCTGATGGTTATAGCGCAAACCATCCTGCGCCGTGATAAAGATGAGTTTGATGGCCTTGAGGGCTTCGGCCACGGCCACCGCCACGCCGTCCGAATTCACACGGTACGTCTTGCCATCGCCGTCGAACCCGAGCGGCGGAATGACGGGGACAACGTCCTGTGCCAGCAACGTCTGCAACAGCCCAGCGTCCACACGCTCGACCTTGCCGGTGAACAAATGGTCCACGCCCTGCAGGATGCCCATCGGATGGGCGATGATGACGTTCGTGCTGGCGGCGCGCAGGTCGTTGGCCGAAAGGCCCTCGAGGATTTCATGCGTGAGCCGGTTGGCGGCGGTGAGTGCGAGCTGGAGCGTGCCGGAGTCCGTGATGCCGGAACCATCCAGATTGGAGGGAACAGTTTTTTGTTCCTCGGCGAGTGCCTTGATTTGCGCCGAGGCCCCGTGCACGAGCACCACGCGGATGTTCAGCGACCGCAACACGGCCACGTCCAGCAGCAAGGTGGCAAAGTTTTCGTCGGTGACGATCGCGCCGTCCACGGCCAGGATGAACGTCTTGTCGCGGAATTGCGGAATGTATTGCAGGATGCCCCGCAGGTCGGTCGGTTTCACGTTTGGTTAATCATTCAATCAACAACGCCAAACAAGTATTCGGTTTTCGTCGGGATTCAAACAATTATTTCCGGTCCAAAACGCATTTTCGCACCTCGGCTCAACCGAGGTGGAGAAAAGGGCCGAAATTATAATGGCCCGGCCCGTGGCTATGGTTTAGAACAACCGTATGCAACTCCAGATGCCATTTATCACGCCGGTGGTGATTGTGGCGGTCCTGGTGATTATCGCCATCAGCGTCATCTACGGCTGGATTCAGGCGCAGAAGCGGTTGGAGGGCCTTAATGAGCTGGCGCTGCGACTCGGTTTGAATTTCAGCGCGGCGGAAGATTATGCCTTGGCTGAACGTTACGGCTTTCTGAAACAACTGGCCCAGGGCGAAAACCGCTACGCCCGCAACGTCCTTTCCGGAACTTATCAGAACCAACCGGTGTTGGCATTCGATTATCATTACGAGACGCATACGACCGATTCCAAAGGTCATCGGCAGACCCAGGACCATTGGTTTTCCTTTTTCATACTGACATTGCCGATGGTTTTTCCCGATCTGACCATCCGGCGCGAAAATTTCTTCACGAAAGTAGCCGAGGTCTTCGGCTACCAGGACATCAATTTTGAGTCCGCCGAATTTTCCAGGGCGTTCAACGTGCGGTCGCAGGACAAAAAATTCGCCTATGACGTCTGCAACTCGAAGATGATGGAGTACCTGTTGGCCAATCCCGACCTGAGTATTGAAATTGAACGCAACGTGCTGGCACTGGCCTTCACCACCCGCCTGTCCGTGGAACAGATCGAAGCCAACTTACAGCGGTTGGTGGATATCCGTTCGCTCCTGCCGGAATATCTGTTCACAAATATTGCGTAAATGAATAACGACGCCTTATCCGTAGTGCTGTTCGGGATAATTATCGGTGTGTTCGTAATCGTTTCGTTCCGCAAATCCGACCCAGAAAAGAAAAGGCGCGAAGATTTGGCGGCACTGGCTAAAAAGTTGAAATTACGGTTCAACCCCGGAAATGATTTTAAACTCACGGCAAAATTCTCATTCTTGTCCTGGTTAAGGCGTGGCGATGTTCGATACGCATACAACGTGTTTCATGGCGATCATTCAGGATATCCAGTGACGATCTTTGATTACCATTTTTCAACAACAGGAGGGAAAAGCGGGTATGACTACTACTGGTCTGCCTTCGTCGTCGAAGTGAAAACGAATTTTCCCGACATGGTCATTTCGCATGAAAGTAGGGAATCCAAGCTTGCGGAGGCGCTTGGCGAATCACACATCACATTCGAATCAGCGGCGTTCTCACACGCGTTCCGTGTTCGTTCCTCAGATAAAAAATTTGCTTACGATGTTTGTCATCCCAAAATGATGGAATATCTGCTTGCGAACCAGGATTTGACCGTGGAAATCGCGGGCACTGGTCTAGCAGTGCTTTTCGAGGACTGGCTCCGCCCGGAAAAGGTTGAATTTAATCTTTCACGGCTGGTGGAAATTCGCAGACTGCTGCCGGAATATCTATTCACAAACGCATGAGTCCACAAATTCTCACGCTCATTATTTGCGCTGCCGTCATTTTGTTGCCGGTCCTCTATGTGCTGGCGCAATACAACGCACTCGTCGCACTGCGTAATTACATCCGCGAGTCGTGGAGCGACGTGGACGTGGAATTGAAACGCCGTTACGACCTCATCCCGAATCTGGTGAGCGTGGTCAAGGGTTATGCCACTCACGAACGTGAAACACTCGAACGGGTGACGGAACTCCGAAATCGCTGCGCCGCCAACAACGGCGCGGTGGCCGACCAGTCCCGCGACGAAGTTCAGCTCGTGGACGCCCTGAAACAACTGCTCGTGGTGGTGGAAAATTATCCGCAGCTCAAGGCCGACCAGAATTTTCTCAAGCTGCAAACGGAACTTGTCAATACCGAGGACCGGATCCAGGCGGCGCGCCGATTTTACAACGGTAACGTGCGAGATTACCGCAACAAATGCGAAACCTTTCCCAGCAACCTTGTGGCGAAAATGTTCGGCTTCAAATCTGAGGGAGATTTCTTCAGTGTGCCGCCGTCGGTCCGGGACGTGCCGAACGTGGATTTCGCGACGTCATAGGTAAAAAGCACCGTCGGCGCGGCATCGTTGTAGTTAATCTACCAAAACTAAATCCAGCACCGTCGGGGCGGCATATACCCGGAATCATTCGGGTTCGTTTTGGAAACAATCCGTCTGCAGAAGATGCCGCTCCAATGGAGCTTGAATGGCTAATCGGATCATTTTCACAAAGATTTCGCCCCTGACGGGGCTTGGGATCTTGCGTTCCGCAAACCTGGGAAATTTCTATTTAAGCGCAGCTTTCAATGCCGCCAGGCACCGCTCGTTTTCCTGCGGTGTGCCGATGGAAATGCGGATCCACTCCGGCAGTTGATAGCCGCCCATCGGACGCACAATCACGCCCTGCTTTTGCATCGCCTCGAATATTCGCTGCCCGTCGCCGACGCGGACCAGGATGAAGTTGGCGGATGACGGGACATATTCGAGTTTCAAATCCCGGAACGCGCGTTTAAAGAATTCCAACCCGGCAAAATTGTTCGCCCGGGTTTTGCGGACGTGCTCGGTGTCATCCAGCGCCGCGAGCGCGGCCACTTGCGCAAGCAGGTTGATGTTGAATGGTTGTCGGATTTTTTCCATCGCGGCGACGAATTCAGGATTCCCAATGCCATAGCCAATGCGCAGTCCGGCCAGCCCGTAAATTTTAGAGAACGTCCGCGTCAAAATCAGGTTGGGTCGCGTGCCCAGGCGTACGAGTGAAACCAGGTCCAGCGGGTCGTCCAGAAAATCTATGTAAGCCTCGTCCAGAACCAGCAATACGTCGTCGGGTACTTCATTGACAAACTGGATGATCTCTTCGCGCGGCGCGAGCGTGCCGGTGGGATTGTTCGGGTTGGCCACGAACACGATGCGGGTACGCGGTGTGATGGCGCGGAGCATGGCGGGCAAATCGTGTCCGTAATTCTTCGCCGGTACGGTAATGAGATTCGCTCCGAACAACGCGGTAACGATGGGGTAAACCGCGAAACAATACTGTGAAACGACAACGTCTGGAGTGGCAGTGGCGCCATCGCCACCGAGCAATGCGTGACCGGTGAATTCAATGATTTCATTCGAGCCATTGCCGAGGATCAAATTCGCCGGTTCGACGCCGAGTTTGGCGGCGAGCTTTTGCTTGAGGTAAAACGCGTTGC
Source organism: Verrucomicrobiia bacterium (assembly GCA_041482195.1). Taxonomy (GTDB): domain Bacteria; phylum Verrucomicrobiota; class Verrucomicrobiia; order Limisphaerales; family UBA11358; genus UBA11358. Next base: position 10,294 of record JBGPDH010000070.1, on the reverse strand, counting down.
CATCGGGGTAAAGATTCACACCCGTGAGCGTCTTTTGCATCGCCGCCAGCGCCCGCGGCGAAGGGCCGAACGGATTTTCGTTCGACGCGACCTTGATGATACCTTCGGCGGGCAGGCCGAGTTCGCGAGCGACTTCTTCAATCGGCCGGCCGGGTTGATAGGTCGGAAGTGTTTTGAGGTTTGAATTGAGCGGCAACGTCATTTTAGAGCGCGTTGATAATTTTCTTCACATTCACATTCTGGGCGACGAGGTTGCGGATGAGTGAGATTTTCTCCGCGTCGTTGGGCCGTGTTTTGACGGTGAGGTTGTGGACCCGGGAAGCGACCTGATAGCTATCCGCCTTCGCCAGCAAAACCGGGATGGGCAAGGTTTGTAGCGCTTTCAGGATGGCTTCGTTGGGACGGAGGCCACCGGTCAGGACGATCCCGGCCATTTTATCTTCGCTTTGCGGCATCGTCGCCGCGCCGGCCGCCAGCAGGATGTCCTCGCGATCACCGGGCGTGATGAGCAACACGCCGCGTTTGAAGAACTGCATGGCGTTGTGCGCGCCCATGGCGCCGATAATGACGTCGTCCACCATGGTGTTCAACGTTGCCGGCGTATTCAGCAGTTCGGCGTGCAATTCCTCGCGGATTAAATCCATGGAGGGGCTGCCCAGAATGGGTTCAAAAGGTAATACACCGAGCAGCTCCAGCCCCTTGCGTTTCAATCCGCGCCGGGCGAAATCGGTGACATAATCCACTTTGTCCGGCAACACCTTGTTGAGCATGACCCCGATGATTTCCACGCCTTCCTTTTCGAACAAGGCCTGGTTGAGCGCGACTTCATCAATTGGTTTGCCGATACCGCCCTGGCTGACGATGATGACCTTGCAACCGAGAATTTTGGCCACTTGCGCATTGGACAAATCGAACACCGAACCCACTCCGGCATGGCCGGAACCTTCGCACAACACAAAATCCTTTTCCCAGGCGACGCGATCGAAGGCCTTCTGGATCCTTTTGACGAGCGCCTCATTGTTCGACGCCTGAAGATATTTACGCGTGAAATCAGGCTCGACGGCAATCGGGCTCATGTCCACCAACGGGCAGTTCATCCGGAATACCGCGTCCATGAGCACGGTGTCTTCGTCAATTTTCTGCTCCTCGATTTCAACGAAACGCTGGCCGACGGGCTTGATGTAACCGATGCGCGGGAAATGTTCCTGCAATGCGCCGATCAGTCCGAGCGCCACGGTGGTTTTGCCGTCGTTCTGGCGGGTGGCGGCGATGAAAACTCTTGGCGTTGAAGTGTTCATTCGTTAAAGCGTTGAAGCGTCAAAGGGTTAAAGTGGTCAAATCTGTCCGCTTCAACTCTTTAACCCTTCAACGAATCACTCTCCGGGCAAATGTGCATCCGCGCCCGGGTAAAGCTTTTGGTAATCAATCGCCTGGACACCGACAATCGCGGCCACGCCCAGGATATCATGCGCGGTCGAACCGCGGGAAACGTCCGCGGCGGGCCGGTTCAGGCCGAGCAAAATCTGGCCATAGGCGTTGGCGTGGCCAACCAGCCGGACGAGTTTGCTGGCAATGTTGCCCGAATTGAGGTCGGGGAAAATCAGCACGTTCGCTTTCCCGGCCACCTTGCTGTCGTGCAGTTTGCGTTCGGCGATCTCCGGCACCAGCGCGGCGTCCACCTGCAATTCACCGTCGAAATCCGCTTCCAGAAACAATTGTTCGGCCTTGCGCCGGGCCGTGGCTGCCGCCGCCTGGACCTTGCCGACGGACGGATGCGCTGCACTGCCCCGGGTGGAAAAGGACAGGAACGCCACGCGCGGACGCACGCCGAGCATGTGGCGCGCAAGTTGTGCGGTGGTAACGCCAATTTCCGCCAGTTGATCCACTTTGGGATCGGGAATGACGCCGCAGTCGGCCATAAACAGCACACCTTCCTCGCCGATCCGTGTGTCTTCGACCTCCATCACCATGCAACTCGACGCGGTGGTGATGTTCGGCGCGGGTTTGATGATTTGAAACAGCGGCCGCAGCAGGCTGCTGGTGATGTGCGACGCGCCGGAAATCACCCCGTCGGCCTGGTGCATCGCCAGCATCATCGTGCCGAAATAATTCGGTTGCAACATGGCCTCGCGCGCTTCCTGTGCCTGCACACCCTTTTCCCGGCGTAACCGGTAAAAGCGATTGGCAAAGTTCTCCAGCTCCTCACTCTGCGACGGATTGATCACCCGAATGCCTTCGAGCGGCAGGTCCAGTCCGTCCGCGACGGCCTTTATTTTGGCCGCGTCACCGAGCACGATGGGTGCGCCCAGCCGCAGGGCATAAAACTGCCGGGCTGCCTGCAGGATGCGCGGTTCCTCGCCTTCGGGAAAGACCACCCGTTTCGGATGCCGCTGCAATTTTTCAATGACATTCCCAATAAAACGCATGGCGACAGGTTAGCCGTGAAACCCGAAACTGCAAAATGAATTTCCAGTTTGGACAGGGAAGGCGTTGATTTCTGCTGCGACGAATGATCAACCGGCGTGGAAATCATCAGGATGTCGCCTGCTCCGGACTCGCCATCTGCGATTCCGAGGAACGCAAAGTTCGCCAATGACTTGACTGGTTCAGACGATTTCTATTTCCAGTCTGAATGAAATTTCAATACAGACTTGCAGAAAACAATCGCTATCCAAGGTTTTCAACCTGAACAAATCCGACGATTTCATCCACATTGAAGGCCGCGATCACGGTCTCTCCTTCCCAAAAGAAAATAATTTTGTTGCCATCTCCAACCGTAGCCGTCTCGGCTTTGATCGTAAGCGCAGAGTTTTTTGTCAGAACTCGGTAGGTTTTCATATCAGCTTAACCTTAGTTGATTCCGGCCAAAACGCAATCCGGGAAGCGCATCAACCTTAAAGCGCACCATGCCTTTCAAAACGGACCAGTACCCACCTTTGCCTGCATTGACTTGAAGGTCATCGGTTGCTATGCTTTACAGTTCAATGCTTGAGGCAATTGAGAAACTTCTGATTCTACAGGATCGCGACCGGAAAATCCGCCGTGTCCAACAGGAGTTGGGCCACATTGGGCCGGAACGCGAAACCCTCCGCACCAGGGCGGCCTCGGCGCAAACGCACCTGGAGGCTGCCAAAAATCGCGTCAAACAAATCGAGTCCGACCGCAAGCGGCTCGAACTCGACGTCGAGGCCAAAAAAACGCAGATCGAGAAATACGCCAACCAACAGCTGCAAACACGCAAGAACGAGGAGTATCGCGCGCTGGCCCACGAAATTGATCTGTGCAAGGAAGCCATCGTCAAAATCGAGGACGAGGAAATCGTTTTGATGGAACAAGGCGAGGCCGCGCAAAAGGAAATGACCCGTGCGATCCAGGAGGCCAACGAGGCAAAAAAACTGATGGACAGTCAGGTCGCGCAACTGGACCAGCGCGAGGCGAATTTGCTGAAAGAACTCGCCGAATTGCAGGCCGGGCGCGCGGAACTGGTGGCAGCGGTGGAGGAAGTAGCGCGTACGCGCTACGAACGGCTGCTCAAGAACAGAGGTGATAATGTCATCGTTGGTGTGGCTAACGGCGTGTGCGGCGGCTGCCATATGAAATTGCCGCCACAGGTGCTCGTCACCTGCCGGTCGCAACAGGAAATCGTGACCTGCTCAAACTGTGGACGGATATTGTATTACACCCGCGACATGGCGCTGGCCGCAGCAGAGTAAACCTGTGACACGGGTCGAGTGACATGTGACAGGGGTATTTGTTCGTTCTCGGGCTTCTCGGTAGTGTCCCGATTTGCCGGGAGCGCGGATTGTCCTCAATCCGCAGCCCCGAAAGCGTTCGGGGAAGCTGTTGAACAGGCTGCGAGTTGAGACAACTCGCGCTCCACTCCGGTAATTCGGACTCCAAATCAGGACTACCGGCCTTTCTTGTCACTTGTCACCCGTCATCGGTCACTTTATATTGTGAGTGGTTTTGGAAGGGCGGAGAATCGCTTCCGTTCCGTTTTGCGGGACGGGGGAGGAAAGTCCGAACACCAAAGGGCGCGATGCCGCGTAACCTTGTAGCGGCGGTCCAGGACCGTCGCCAAACAAGGATACACGCGGGCGGAAATGAAAGTTTCCGACGGACAGTGCCACAGAAAACAGACAGCCTTCGTCCCGCTCTGCGGGACGGCGGTGATGGTGAAAAGGTGCGGTAAGAGCGCACCGCGCGAAGCGTAAGCGACGCGGCACGGAAAACCCCATCGGGTGCAAGGCCAAATAGGGAATCCCGGAGCGGCCCGCTCCAGGTTTCGCGAAAGTGAAACGGATTCCGGGTACCGGCTGCTAAGACAAATGATTCTCTCCCCCGAAAGCTTTCGGGGCAGACAGAATTCGGCTTACAGCCCTTCCGAAACCATTTTCAATTTACGATGGACGATTTTCGATTTGCGAGGTCATCGCCAATCCAGCCGGCGCGTAAATTGAAAACAGGGAGACTGTTTTTACGATGTTCTGTTTGAAATCATCGGGCTGAATTCCTTTGCCAATTCAGGCCCGGCGGTTTGCCATTATGTGGTATCGGCTGGGGCGAAGTCTTTTGGAGCACGGCAGCCGGGCCTTCATTCCCGGCCCGATCTACGGCGCTGACGGCAACGATGTCCGGCTTGGAATCGGAGAACGTCCGTGTCGTTTGATTCGCCGGCAGGATTTCGGTTGTCCACACACCCTTGACCTGAAATTGCAGGACCCAGAGCCATGCCGGTTCGCCCTCGCCCCTGGCCCAATCGAACCGCAAGCTGCTCCAGCCTGCGCCGCTGCTGAGTTTCGGCTTGTTCGGCGGAATGGAATCCAGCCACGGCGATGCGGGCACGAGTGCCGGCTGCGGGTAGGCGGTCCGAACGACCTCGGTTAACGCTCGGTTATCAGACAGGTTGCTCAGGTGATAAAAGATTTCGCCGCTTACTCCGGGTTGCTGGCGCGCGATCTGGATCTGCCGCGCGATTTCATCCGGCCTCCATTTTGTGCCCACATTAACGGCATCCAGACCGGGCCAGAGATGGCGGTGTTTGACGTTCTGATCCGACCACCATTGGAGGAGCACGGGAAAACTTTGTTCCCGCTGGTCAACCGGCCAGTACAGCTGCGGTGAGAAATAATCAACCCACCCCTCGGCCAGCCACAAGTGCGAGTCGGCGTAGAGTTTCGCGTAGGTATCGAGTCCCTGGATTTGTTTCGGGTAGCCCGGACGCCAGATGCCAAACGGGCTGATCCCGAATTTCACCCACGGTTTCAGCGCGTGGATGGACCGATCGACGTTCTGGATGAATTGATTGACGTTGGCCCGCCGCCATTCGTCACGGTTCACCCCGCCAGCCGTCCCATACTTCCGCCAGCTGGCACTGTCGGGAAAATCGAGGTTGCGTCCATCCGCATCCTTCTCCGGATACGGATAAAAATAATCGTCAAATACAATGCCATCCACGTCGTATCGCCGGACCACATCCTGAATGACGCTGAGAACATGTTCGCGCGCGGCGGGTTCGCCGGGATCAAGCCAAAGCAGACTACCGTAGCGGCGGACGAGTTCGGGATGGGCACGGGAAAGATGGTTGAGTGCCGCCGAAGATCTGGCTTGCGCCGGCGGCAGCGAGACACGGAACGGATTGAACCACGCGTGCAGTTCCAGGCCGCGCCGGTGAGCCTCCTGGATGGCAAAGGCCAACGGGTCGTAGAACGGCTGCGGCGCCCGGCCCATCCGGCCGGTGAGAAATTCCGACCACGGCTCAAGGGACGAGGGATAGACGGCGTCGGCCATCGGACGCACCTGCAAAATCACCGCATTCAACTTCAACTGCGCGGCGTGGTCGAGGAGCGTAGTCAGTTCGGATTTTTGCTGCGCGACACTGAGGCCGGGTTGGGACGGCCAATCGAGATTCGCGACCGTGGCCACCCAGGCCCCGCGAAATTCACGGGGTGGGGCCGGCGGGGAGACAGTCGCCGGCACGTACGTTGTGTCGGCCGCGAACAGCATCGCGGGAAGCGACAGGATGAGCGCAGATAATAAGCCGGTTTGAACCATAAGGCGCTCAACAATAAGACGCTTTGGCGGGCCGATTGGCAAAGGTTTTTTCAGCAAATCGCGATGAATTTGACAAAAATCGGCAGGCATGTTTTACTTGGTGCGTTGCAGCCTAAATCCGGCTTCCTTCCTGAGGCCGGATGCGGGAGACCCAAACTCCTCAAAGTAATTGAGGACGGGGCGAACGAAGCCGGGCAACCGGTTTCAAGGCCACTTTCAAGGCCAAGCCCGACAGCTAATCTCGCAGGCATTTGGAAGGGCGAGCCTCTGAGCCGCGAAGTCCGCGGTCATCAAGTTCACCCAACTGAAAATTAATTGCGGTGTGCGTTGTGTTCGTAGCATGACGTAGCCGTTGATAAAATTATGTTGGACGCAATCTATATCGGATTGGTTTGTGGAGTTTTCATGGCTTTTTTGCTGTATGCCGTTGGCTGTCAAAAACTCTGACTGAATTTATGGAAAATCTCATTCTGGGAATCATTTCCGTGGCACTTTGCGTTTATCTCATTGTCGCCATGCTCAAACCGGAAAAATTTTAGCCCGATACCATGAACGCTCATCAATGGCTGGAACTCGCGGTCTATATTGCCGCGCTCGTCCTCGTCACCAAGCCGCTTGGTTTGTGGATCAACCGCGTGCTCGACGCCAAAGGCCGCACCTGGCTGGACCCACTGTTGCGCCCGTTGGAGAAGCTCACTTATCGCGTGCTGGGTGTGGACCCGGCGAAGGAGCACGATTGGAAGCAATACGCCTTCGCGATGCTGATTTTCAGTTTCGTGAGCTGTCTATTTACTTATGCGATTTTGCGATTGCAGGATATTTTGCCGCTTAACCCGCAGAAACTCACCGCGCTATCGCAACATCTGGCGTTCAACACTGCGGTCAGTTTTACCACCAACACGAACTGGCAGAGCTACGGTGGTGAATCCACGATGTCGTATTTCTCGCAGATGGTCGCGCTGGCCAGCCAGAACTTTTTCTCCGCCGCGGTCGGCATCGCCATCGCGGCGGCACTCGTGCGCGGTATTGCGCGACACACAGCCACAACCATCGGGAATTTCTGGGTGGACCTTACGCGCATCACCTATTACCTGCTGCTGCCGATCTGCCTCATATTGGCGCTGTTCTTCGTGTCACAGGGCATGATTCAAAATTTCAAGCCGTACACCGTCGCCAAGCTCATCGAGCCGCAGACCATTTCCGTACAGAAAACCGACACGAACGGAAAACCGGTCGTGGACGCCAAAGGCAACCCGGTCATGGTCGATCAAACGCTCGATACCCAGACGATTGTCCAGGGGCCGATGGCATCGCAGATGGCCATCAAGATGCTCGGCACCAACGGCGGCGGTTACACCAACGCCAACGCGGCGCATCCGTTTGAAAATCCCACGCCGTTCTCAAACTTCTTCCAGATGCTCGCACTCCTTTGCATCGGTAGCGCAATGACCTATCACCTGGGCCGCGAAACCAAAAACCAAAAGCACGGCTGGGCGGTCTGGTCGGCGATGTTCGCGATGTTCCTCGCCGGAGTTTTGTGTTGCTGGTGGGCGGAATCGAGGGGCAATCCGATTCATCAGCAACTGGGCATCGCCGCGACTGGCGGCAACATGGAAGGCAAAGAAGTCCGTTTCGGGATTTTCGATTCGGCGCTGTTCGCCACGGTGACGACTGATGCTTCCTGCGGCGCGGTCAATTCCATGCACGACTCCTTCACACCGCTGGGCGGACTCGTACCGATGTTCAACATTCAGACCGGCGAGGTCATTTTCGGCGGTGTCGGCGCGGGACTCTACGGCATGTTGATTTTTGTCATCCTCACCGTGTTCATTGCTGGCCTGATGGTCGGACGCACGCCGGAGTATCTCGGGAAAAAAATCGAGGCTTACGACGTGAAAATGACGCTGCTCGCGTTCGTGATTCTCGCCTTTATCATTCTGGGATTCACCGCCTGGGCATCAGTCAGCAACTGGGGCACGTCCAGCCAGGCGAATCAAGGTCCGCATGGCTTGAGTGAAATGCTTTACGCCTACACCTCCGGTGCGGGCAACAACGGCAGCGCCTTCGCCGGCCTCAACGCCAACACGCCGTGGTGGGACACGACGCTAGGCTTTGACATGCTGCTGGGCCGGTTTGGCATGATCGTGCCGCTGCTCGCGCTGGCCGGTTCGCTCGCGAAGAAGAAGATCATTCCTGCCGGTGCCGGCACATTTCCGGTGACCGGAATTACATTTGTCGTTCTGCTCGTAGGAACAGTGATTCTTGTTGGTGCATTGACGTTTCTCCCCGCGCTCACGCTCAGCCCGATTGTTGAACATTTTCTGATGCTGAAAGGAACTTCATTTTGAAGAAATCCGTAGCAGCGGACGTGAGTCCGCTCTAACTAAGAATCAGAGCCGACTTACGTCGGCTGCTACAAAATAAAAGATATGCAAACGAAAACCGTTTCTGTTTTTAATGCCAGGATTCTTTGGCCCGCCATCGGCGACGCGTTCGTCAAATTGAACCCGCGGTTGATGGTGAAAAATCCCGTCATGTTCGTCACGCTGGTTGGCGCGGCCATCAGCACCGTGGACATTTTTCGCTCGCCGGGCCAGACGCTGTTCGTCGCCCAAATTGCCTTGTGGCTCTGGTTCACCGTGTTGTTTGCGAACTTTGCCGAAGCCGTCGCCGAAGGCCGCGGCAAAGCGCAGGCCAAAGCGCTCCGCCAGACTCGGACGCGTACGAACGCAAACAAGCTCAACGCCAATGGCGCAATCGAAACCGTGGACGCCGATTCGCTTCGCAAAGGCGATGTCGTAGTTGTGCGCGCCACGGAAATCATTCCCGCCGATGGCGAAATTATTCTGGGTGCGGCGACGGTGGACGAATCCGCCATCACCGGCGAATCCGCGCCCGTCATCCGCGAGGCCGGCGGTGACCGCAGCGCTGTTACCGGCGGCACCCGCGTGCTTTCGGACGAAATCAAAGTCCGGATTACCGCCAACCCCGGCGAAGGTTTTTTGGACCGGATGATTCAACTGGTTGAAGGCGCCAGCCGCCAGAAAACACCAAACGAAATCGCACTCACGATTTTGCTCTCCGCGCTCACGGTGGTCTTTTTGCTCGCGGTGGTGACCTTGAAACCGTTCGGTATTTACTCCGGCACCACCTTCTCCAACGCCGTGCTGATCGCCCTGCTGGTTTGCCTGATTCCGACGACCATCGGCGGCTTGTTGAGCGCCATCGGCATCGCCGGCATGGACCGGTTGCTCCAACGCAACGTGCTGGCGATGAGCGGCCGGGCAGTCGAGGCGGCGGGTGACGTGGATGTGCTGCTCCTCGACAAGACTGGCACCATTACTCTCGGCAACCGGCAGGCCGTTGCCTTCCTGCCCGCGCCCGGTGTCACGGAACAGGAACTGGCCGACGCCGCGCAGCTTGCGTCGCTGGCCGATGAGACACCCGAAGGCCGCAGCGTGGTCGTGCTGGCGAAGCAATTCGGCATTCGCGCCCGGACCATCCACGAATTGCCGCACGCGCGATTTATTGCGTTCACGGCCCAAATGCGCATGAGTGGTGTGGATATTGATGGCAGACAAATCCGCAAAGGTTCGGCCAACGCCGTCCGCCAATTTACCGGTGGAATGTTTTCCACCGATGTTGAAAAAATCGTCGAAGGCATTTCGCTTTCCGGCGGCACGCCGCTGGTGGTCGCGACCAAAGAGCGCGTGCTCGGTGTGATTCATTTGAAGGACATCGTGAAAGGCGGTCTCGCCGACCGTTTCAAACGTTTTCGCGCGATGGGCATCCGCACCGTGATGATCACCGGCGACAACAAGTTGACCGCCGCCGCGATCGCGCAGGAGGCGGGTGTGGACGATTTCCTCGCCGAGGCGAAACCGGAAGACAAGCTGGCATTAATCCGCCAGGAACAACAGGGCGGCCGGATGATTGCGATGATTGGTGACGGCACGAACGACGCGCCGGCGCTCGCCCAGGCCGACGTCGGCGTGGCGATGAACACCGGCACCCAGGCCGCCAAGGAAGCCGGTAACATGGTGGACCTGGATTCGAATCCGACCAAGCTGCTGGAAATCATCGAGATCGGGAAACAATTACTTATCACGCGCGGTGCGTTGACCACGTTCAGCATAGCCAATGACGTGGCGAAATATTTCGCCATCATCCCGGCCATGTTCCTGGCTTTCTATCCCCAGCTCCAGGCGCTGAACATCATGGGCCTGCACAGCCCGCAAAG
>JBGPDH010000069.1:0-14842 GCA_041482195.1 Verrucomicrobiia bacterium | reverse complement strand
CCAAAATTCCGGAACTTCGCCGCACCACGCGCGATGAGCCGGACTACGACAAGCTCATGCGCAGCCGCCTCGCGATTTTGGACCAGCACGGCTTAAAACTGTCCGACATCCGGAATGTCATCGGCACGCTGCGGCCGCTCGACGGCGCGAAGGAGTTCCTGGATGAACTGCGCTCGCTCGTGCAGGTTGTCATCCTGTCCGATACTTTCGAACAATTCGCCTCTCCCCTGCTACGCCAGCTCGGCTGGCCCACATTACTCTGCCACCGGCTCGTCGTTGAGAACGACCGCATCGTGAATTACCAGTTGCGCATCCGGGAACAAAAACGCGAGGCGGTGGCCGCATTCAAGCGGCTGAATTATCACGTCATCTCCGCCGGCGATTCCTACAACGACACCGCGATGCTGCTGGAGGCGAATGTCGGCTTCCTCATTCACGCACCGGAAAAGGTGAAGGAGGAATTTCCGCAGTTCAAAGCCGTCGAATCGCTGGCTGACTTGCTGAAGCTGATCAAAGCGGAATTAAGATTGTAATCGTCCTCGCCCTCCTCCTCGTCCTCGATTCATTCTGATCAGGAGCCCGACCACGACGACGAGGAGGATTAATTCAGTCTTCCGCCTTAAAAGCTCTCGAAATTAAATCGCGCACCGCCTTCTTGGGATCCTTGCCTTCGTAGAGTAATGCATGAACTTCGTCGATGATCGGGGTCGGCACTTTCTTCTCGTACGCCAGCCGGTGCGCGGAACGGGCCGTGGGATAACCTTCGGCTAGCTTTGGATGCGATGCCTGGATTGCTTCCATCGTTTCGCCGCGACCCAAACGCTCGCCCAGGTCGCGATTGCGGCTTTGCTTCGAAAAACAGGTCAGCATCAGGTCGCCGAGACCGCTTAAGCCGGAAAAGGTTTCCGCCTGCGCGCCGCAAGCCACACCCAGCCGGCGCATTTCGGACAACGCGCGCGTCACCAGACCGGCTTTGGTGTTATCGCCGTACCCGAGGCCGTCGCTCACGCCCGCGGCGATGGCGATGATGTTTTTCAGCGCGCCGCCATATTCCACCCCCAGGATGTCGGTGCTGCGGTAGATGCGGAATTCGGGGCGATGGAGGAGTCCTTGCACCGTGCGCGCCGTACCATCACTTTCACTGGCGCAAACCACCGTGGTCGGAATGCCCTGCGCCACTTCCCGGGCAAAACTCGGACCGGACAGCGCGGCCACACGATTGGCCGGCAGGTGCTCGCGCAAAATCCGGCTCATCGTTTCGCCGGTTTCAAATTCAATTCCCTTCGTTACGCTCACCACAACCCCTGGATGCCCCTTCAGCTTCAACGCCACTTCCCGAAACGATTGCGACGGAATCGCCATAACAAGACACTCGGCCCCACCGACCGCTTTTTGAAAGTCTGCCTCGATTTTCCAGTCGGTCGGCAATTTCACGCCCGGCAGATAACGTTCGCTGCGGCCGTGCCGAAGTTCCGCCAGCGTTTCGGCGCTGATGTCCCAAAGCGCCACGGCATTACCGTTTTCGTGCAGTACCTTGGCCAGCGCGGTACCCCACGCGCCGGCGCCAAGGACAGTGATTCTCATGTCGTTTCCTTTTTTTTGAATTGCAACCGGCTTTCGGTCCCGGCAACGAGACGCTGAAGGTTGCTCTTGTGCTTATAAATGGCCATCACGCCGAGTATCGTCGTGACCATGCCGAGCAACAAATTATGCGGTGGCAGAATCCAGACCGCGGCCGGCAGCGCCACCGCCGACGAAATGGAACCGACGGAAATGTATCTGGTCACCAGCGCTGCCAGAATGAAAACTACCAGCGCAATCAGCATAGCCCACGGCGCGAGCGCCAGATAAACCCCGGCGCTCGTCGCAATGCCTTTGCCGCCTTTGAACTTGAGCCAACAGGTGAAGTTGTGGCCAAGCACGGCGAAAACTCCGGCGATCACATAAAATCTGATCTGGAATTCAACCGGCTCGTTTTGAAAATAAACAAAAAGCCCGGAAAAATGAGGGGCCAGCCAGTTGAAAATCAATGGGGGAAGAAATGCGCAGGCGGCATAGCCTTTCAACGCATCTATCAGTAACACCACAATTCCGAGCGTTTTGCCGACAGTACGAAAGACGTTCGTTGCGCCCATGTTGCCGCTGCCGACAGTGCGGATGTCAATGCCCCTGGCTCGCGCTACCAAGAAACCGGTCGGTATCGAGCCGAGCAAATACGCCGCCACCGCGACGATGACATAACCCAGAATTGGCACGGCGATATTTAACGGTTGAAAGCTGAAAGTTGAAAGTTGAAAATTGCGGTGGCGGGAACCGCTTCATCGCTTCCTTGAAATTGGGCACTGACAAAGCGGCGCCCTCTATCAACACTTTCCGCTTTGAACCATGAACGCTGAACTTTAAGCTGCGCGCATGGCATCAACAGTCAGAGTGGCAGTTCTGGGCGTCGGGTCGCTGGGACAAAATCATGCCCGCCTTTACGCGGAATTGTCAAAAGCCCCGCAGTGCGGGATCGAATTCACCGGGATTTTCGACACCAACCCTGATACAGCCCGCAAGATCGCCGCCAAACACAAGGCGCATGTCTTCAGTTCAATCGCCGAAGCCGCCGCCCATGCTGATGCACTGAATATTGTCACGCCCACCAGCACCCATTTCGAACTGGCGAAACAATTGCTCGCGCAAGGCAAACATCTCCTCGTCGAGAAACCGATGACGGACGATACCGCGCAAGCCGCCGAACTGATTCAGATCGCACAGCAGAATAATTGCGTCCTGCAGGTCGGCCACGTCGAGCGGTTCAATCCCGTTTTCAAATTCCTCCAGGACGCTGCCACCCAACCTCGTTTCATCGAGTGCCTCCGCCTGTCGCCGTTTCCCGCGCGCAGCACGGACATCGGCGTGGTGCTCGACCTGATGATTCACGATCTCGACGTCGTGCTCGCGTTCGTGAAATCGCCCGTCACCAGCGTGGATGCCGTGGGCATTCCCGTGTTGAGCAGGAGCGAGGACATGGCCAACGTGCGCCTGCGCTTCGCCAACGGCTGCGTGGCCAACCTCGCTGCCAGCCGCGTCAGCGCGGAACGGATGCGCAAGATCCGCGTCTTCAGCGGCCCCACCAATCCCTGCTACATCTCGCTTGATTACCGCTTGCAGGAAGGATTCATCCATCGCGTCGCCCGCGACGATGAAAAAGAAAGTTCGCTCCTGAAAAAAGTTCTCGTCGCCAAGCTCGGCGTCGGCAAAGACTCGACCATCGTCAGCGCGTTCGGTGGAAAAAAAATCGTGCGCGAGCCGGTGCCCATCACGAAGGACGAACCGCTCAAACTGGAACTGCAACACTTCGTCAATTGCGTCCGTGAAAAGCAGACACCGATGGTCAGTGGTGAATCGGCCAAGCGTGCGCTGGATCTGGCGTTTGAAATCACGCGGCTGATCCAAAACCAAAACATTTAACGCAGAGACGCGAGCGTGCGGGGAAAAGCGATTGAATTGCCCGTGGTAAAAGGAAAACCGTGAAGCCAAAATCGTTCATGCTCATTGCCGGTGAAGCGAGCGGGGATTTGCTCGCGGCGGAACTGGTGTCCGCATTGCTGTCCGCGTTAAAGCGAGGCGGTGATGGAAGCTCGCCGCAATTTTTCGGCGCGGGCGGGCCGAAAATGGCCGCGGCCGGTGTGGAACTGGCGGTTGACCTGACGCAACACGCAGTCACCGGTCTTTCGGACGTGTTGTTGAAGGTTTTGAAGTTCCGGCGGTTGTTCCAGCAGTTGCTGGCCCTGGCCATCGAACGTCAGCCGGACGTTATCATCGGAGTGGATTACGGCGGATTCAATCTGCGTTTCGGCCATGCCATCAAGCAATATGTTCGCAATAATCCATTTTCGAAATGGAACCCGAAGATCATCCAATTCGTTTCACCGCAGGTCTGGGCATCGCGTCCGGGCCGGGCGAAGTTGTTGGAGGCGGATTATGATCTCCTCCTCAGCATATTCCCGTTTGAGAAGGATTGGTACGCACAGCGCGCGCCGAAATTGCGCGTGGAATTTGTCGGACACCCGATGGTGGAACGATTCCAGAAGACAGAAGGCAGAAGGCAGAAGGCAGAAGGGTCAGCGGCTTCGCCGTTGATTTTGCTGCTGCCGGGCAGCCGGACCAGCGAATTAAACCGGCATCTCCCCGTGATGCTGGATGCGTTGGAGTTCATTCAAAGAAAATTACCGGAGAGTCGCGCCCGAATGGTTCTACCCAACCCGGCCTTGAAGGAACTCGCGGAGAAATTGTCCGCACCACCACCGGACATCGAAATACAGGTCGGTAACCTGCCGCAGGCGTTGGCGCAGGCCGAGGTGGCCATCGCTTCGACGGGTACGGTGACAATGGAATGCGCGTTCTTCAGTGTGCCGGCGGTCACACTCTACAAAACGTCGTGGAGCACATATCAAATCGCCCGGTGGCTGGTGACGGTGAAATCGCTGACCATGCCAAACCTGCTGGCCAATGAAGAGGTTTATCCGGAATTCGTTCAAAACGCCGCCACGCCGGCGAACGTTGCCGGAGCCGCACTGGCACTGTTGCAGGATGAATCACGCCGCCAAAAAATCAAAGTACAGCTGGCCGGGATTATTACCACGCTGGGCGGTCCGGGCGCCTGCGAACGGGCGGCCACGGCCATTGTGGGGTTGTTTTCAACGTAGAACAGGCGTCACGTTTGTTTTCAATTTTGAGTTCCGCTTAAGCGGCAACTTCATAATTAGAGACTGGCGGGATGCCTGTGCTACGAAACGAATTTATGAAAGACCTGACGAATCCGAACTGGATCAAGACCAAAGGACTCCTGTTCCTGCTCATCGGGATTGGGGCAGCGGTCATGGTTTTCCTCGACCAACCGGGCTGGAAAACGGCCGTCCTGCTGGTCCTGGCGATCTGGAGTTTTTGCCGGTTCTATTATTTCGCATTTTACGTCATCGAAAAATACGTTGACCCGGCCTACAAATTTTCCGGCCTGATTTCCTTTGCCAGGTATTTGTTCCGGCGGAGGTAATTGCCTCGTCTTCGGGCTCGTCCTCGGCTTTTTTTCGATTACGACGACAAGAATGAGGGACGAGGAGGATTTACTTTCATGGCCGTGCCGATTAACTTTGCCTCATGGACTCTTTGCATGCGCCGTGGCGGATTGAATATATCCTTGCGCCCAAGCCACAGATGGACGCCAGCCTGTTCACGCGCATTGCCCAATCGAATGACGACGAGGCCAATTACGTGCTGGCCCGCGACCGCACCTGTTTCGCCCTGTTGAACCGGTATCCCTACGTCGGCGGGCATTTGATGACGGTGCCTTACAAGGAGGTGGCGGATTTGAATGGATTGACCGACGACGAACTGGCTGATCTATGGAAGCTGACGCGCCGCTGCGTAAACGCGCTGACGTCTCTGATGAAACCGGACGGATTCAACATTGGCATCAACCTCGGGAAGGTCGCCGGCGCGGGCATCGCGGAACATCTGCACATTCATGTGGTACCGCGCTGGAACGGCGACACGAATTTCATGCCGGTGCTGGCCAACATCACGGTCCTACCGCAGGCCTTGAGCGAACTGGCGGAAAAATTGCGCGCCGGGCTGGCGAGATAATCTTCAATGGCCACCGAGACCCTTCATTTCGAAAACGCACGGTTTGCGCAGCAGCTTTTCAACAACGAACCGCGCAACCTCCAGTCGCTGGAAGCCGAACTCGGCGTCAGGGCCACCGCGCGTGAAGGCTGGATCAAGCTCGAAGGCCAGGCCGACGCCATCGAACGCGCCAAACACCTCTTTGTTTCGCTGGAAACCCTGTTGAAAGCCGGTACCCCCGTGCGCAACCGCGAGTTCAGTCATGCCCTGAATGTGGTAAAACATGAAGGCGCGGAAACCCTCAAGGACCTGGTGAGCGACCGCGTGATGACTCACGACCGGAAACCCGGCGTCACCGCCAAAACCGTCGGCCAGAAAAGGTATCTCGATGCGATTCGCAAGCACGACGTGACGATCGGCGTCGGCCCCGCCGGCACGGGCAAGACGTACCTCGCCGTGGCCATGGCATTGGCGGCCTTGCGTGATGGCAAGGTGTCACGACTGATCCTGACCCGGCCGGCGGTGGAAGCCGGCGAGGCGCTGGGGTTTCTGCCGGGGGACCTTTACGAAAAAATCACGCCGTATTTGCGCCCGCTGCAGGACGCGCTGCACGACATGTTGCCAGCGGAGGAAATCCAGAAACACACCGAGCGCGGGACGATTGAGATTGCACCCCTTGCCTACATGCGCGGCCGGACGTTGAACAATGCGTTCATCATCCTGGATGAAGCGCAAAACTCGACGACGGAACAGATGTTGATGTTTCTCACGCGGCTGGGCCACGGCTCCAGGGCCGTCATCACAGGCGACGAAACGCAGATCGATTTGCCGTCGAACAAGCGTTCCGGACTGCTGGAAGCGCATCGCGTCTTGAAAAATATTGACGGTATCGCCGTGGTCGAGTTCAGCAAACGCGATGTCGTCCGCCATCCCCTGGTCCAACGCATCATCACGGCGTATGAGGAACATCGCGGCGGGTTGAAATCCGAATGAAAGTCAAAGCGTTGAAGCGTTCAAACGTTAAAGCGTTACACCACCCCACCGCTGCAACCTTTCAACATTTCAACGCTTCAACGATTGCCATCACCAATCGCCAGCACACCCGTAAAATCAATTTGCGCCGGCTGAGGCAGATCACTGAGGTGTTGCTTGCCGACTTAAATATCGAGGGCGCGGAACTTGGCCTTCATCTGGTGGCGACGCAGGAAATGACGCAGCTCAATGAGAAATTCCTCCGACATCACGGTTCGACCGATGTGATCACGTTTGATTACGCGGATGCCGGAGGGCAGCACTTCGTTACTGCCCAAAAAGTCAGGGCCACGATAAGGTTTTGCCCTCCATTGCATGGGGACATTTTCATCTGTGTCGATGAGGCAGTCCGGCAGGCGCGCCGGTTTCGTACCCGCTGGCAATCTGAGATCATGCGTTACCTGGTGCACGGCGTTTTACACTTGCAGGGGCATGATGATTCACGCGCCGGCGCCCGGCGGAAGATGAAGCGCGAGGAAGACCGCCGGTTGCTCGCCCTTTCCCGGCGGTTTTCACTCGCCCATCTGGCGCGCCCCGCTAAACTTCCGTCGTGCAAAAATCTCTGATGGCGCGTTGGCGTGGGAGTTTTCTGGCCGGTCTGGCAATCGTGTTGCCCGGCGTCGTCACACTGGCGGTGGTCAAATGGCTGTTCGGCACCGTATCCAGCTTCACCGATACCCTGCTCTTTTTCCTGCCCTATTGTCTGAGCCCGAAGACGATTTATCAGGACGGCGTCTCGGGCCCGATGTTCTGGTATTGGAGCCTGCTGGCGCTGCTGCTGGCCATCGCGATGGTAACGGTCGTCGGGGTGCTGGCCCGGTATTACTTCGGTAAAAGGCTGATTGAATGGGCGGACAACCTGATGTTGCGTGTGCCGGTGTTGAACAAGATTTACGGCACGATTAAACAGTTGGATGAAGCTTTTACGTCCGGGAAAAAGAGCTCGTTCAAGACGGTCGTGCTCGTCGAATACCCGCGCGAAGGGATTTATTCGGTCGGCTTCATCACGAGCGAAAAGGCGGATGAAGTGGAACAAAAAACCGGCAGGAAATGCGTGCGCGTTTTCATCCCCACCACTCCCCTGCCCACCGCCGGTTTCCTGATCGTTGTGCCGGAGGAAAAAGTTATAAAGCTCGATATGTCCGTGGCGGACGGGTTCAAATACATCATCAGCATCGGTGCGTTGGCGAATGACCCCTTGTCGCCACCCGTCAAATGATACCATCCGCCACCGGCCTGATCCTGCGCACCCGGCCACTGACCGAAACCAGCCTTATCGTTCACTGGCTCACGCCGGAGTACGGGCGCATCGCCACCGTGGCCAAGGGCGCGCGCCGGCCCCAATCACCGTTTCTGGGCAAACTGGATTTGTTTTACGTGGCGGACTTTTTGTTCAGCCGCAGCCGGCATTCGGACCTGCACATTCTCCGGGAAGTGAGTCTGCGCGAACTCCACCCGGCGTTGCGCCGGAATCTCGCCGGTTTACGTCAGGCGACCTATGCCACCGCGTTGGTGGAACAGACGACAGAAACCGAAACACCGTTGCCGGCAGTTTATGAATTGATGACCGGTTTCCTGAATCACCTGTGCGAACAGGTCGCCCGACCGCAAACGGTTTTTGCCCTGGAATTGAAGCTGTTGCACGAGCTCGGTTTGGAACCCGATTGGAACAAAACTGGCCTGGCGCCGGGAACAAAAAAAATCAGCCGTCTCCTGGCCCAAGGGGGTTGGCCGAGGGGTGCCCGTCTGAAACTGAGTCATGTCCAAATCGTTGAATTACGTGAATATTTGCACGGCTTCCTGATTTTCCATCTGGGCCGGCTGCCCCGGGGCCGGGCCGCCGCACTGACCCTCCGGGATTCGGAATGACGCTGAAATTGGTTTGCGATATGCTGTGTTAGCAGGCGCAGAACCAGGTAAAATGATCAAAGAAATCCTGAAAAAGTTTTCCACGGTGCGAATGCAGCTGGTGGCCAGCGTTTTCGTGGCCATAGCGCCCGCGCTGTTACTGACTTTTCTGATCAATCAGACCTGGTTCTGGACGTTTGCACCCAAATGGTTGAGACAGTATGCCCTGGACGTTCCCTGGACCAGTTTTGCCGTCGGCCTGCTGGCCTTGATCGCAGCGTGGTATGGTGGCGAACATTTCATATTACGGCAGGTACGGGCGTTGTCGGCGGCGGCCCAACGCTTTGCCCAGGGTGATCTGACGGCGCGCACAGGATTGGAGCCTACCGAGGACGAATTCGGTCAGCTGGGGAAAGTTTTTGACAGCATGGCCGAATCGTTGCAGCAACGCATCAACGAACGGGAAAAGGCGGAAAAAATCCTGCTCAACCGCGCACTCCAACAAACCGCCATCGCCGCTCTCGGACAATTTGCCTTGACCGAAAACAGCCTGGCACCGTTGTTGAACCAGGCGGGCCTGCTCATCGCCCATACCCTGGAACTGGAATACAGCACGGTCTGGGAAAGATTGCCGGATGGTCAGCTGTTGCTGCAGGCCGGCGCCGGTTGGAAACGCGGTTGCGTCGGCGAAACCCAAATGCCCGGTGACAACCGCTCACAAATCGGGTTGACCCTGAATTCCGGCGAGATGATCGTCGTAACTGATTTCAAAAATGAAACGCAGTTCAACGTTCCACCGTTTTTCACGGAACATGGCATTAACAGCACAATCACCGTGGCCATTCCGACCCGCGGGCGTCCTTTCGGAGTCATCGGCGCCCATGCCACCCAGCGCCGCGACTTCACGCCCGATGAAATGCAGTTTCTCATGGCGGTGGCCACGGTCCTGGGCATGGCGGTCGAACGCAGACGCGTGGACGCCGAAATTGAGAAAGTCGCCTCCTTTGCCAAACTGAACCCGGCGGCGACCCTGGAATTTACCGAGAACGGCACGTTGAGTTACTTCAATGAAGCCGCTCAGAACCTCGCGGCGTCCGTCCGAAAAAAACACCCGCGCGAGGTGCTGCCTCCGGAGATCCACGACATCATTCACGATTGCCTGACCACCGGCCGGAGCCGGATGCGTCTGGAAACAGAAATGAATGGCCGGACGTTTTCGTGGTTGTTCCATCCGGTGTTGCCGAGCCGCGTCGTGCATTGCTATATTGATGACATCACCGACCGGTTGAACCTCGAAGAGCAACTGCGCCAGTCGCAAAAAATGGAATCGGTCGGCCAGCTGGCGGCCGGGGTGGCGCATGATTTCAACAACATGCTCACGATCATCCAGGGACATTCGAGTGCGCTCTTGGCTAAGCCGGCGCTGCCCCAGGACATACTGGATCCGCTCCAGGCAGTCTATTTTGCCGCCGAACGGGCCGCCGGATTGACCCGTCAATTGTTGATGTTCAGCCGGAAAAATGTGATCCAATCCGATCTGTTGGATTTGCGCGAAATTGTCGGCGACATGTCCAGGATGCTGGAACGGCTGCTGGGGGAAACCATCCGGCTGGACTTCCTGCCGCCGGCACAGTTGCCGGCCGTGGAGGGTGACGTGGGCATGATTGAGCAAGTGATCATGAACCTGACCGTCAATGCCCGTGATGCCATGCCCGGGGGCGGCAGGCTGACCATTGGCCTGGACACCGTGACGATTGACGATGATTACGTGAAATCGCACGCCGATGCGCGGGCGGGCCGGTTTGTGCGCTTGCGCGTCACGGACACGGGTATTGGCATGGACGCCATCACCTTGAATCGCATTTTTGAACCGTTCTTTACGACCAAAGAAGTGGGCAAAGGTACCGGTCTCGGCCTGGCCACCGTTTATGGCATTGTCAAACAACACGAGGGTTGGGTTGAAGTTAACAGCGAACCCAATAAAGGTGCGAGGTTTGATGTATTTCTCCCGGCCAGCGATAAAACACTTCCGTTTCCGAAGGCAAAACCGGCGGCCCCCGTGGCCACCGTTGCCGGCGGCACTGAAACCATTCTCATCGTTGAGGACGAGTCCGTCTTGCGCGACATGGCCCGCGATATCCTGGCCGGATACGGTTACCGTATTCTCGAAGCGTCGTCCGGCCGCGAGGCCCTCAACCACTGGCAGGACAAATCAGATGAAATTGACCTGCTGTTGACGGACATGGTCATGCCCGAGGGGATTTCCGGCGCGGAACTCGCGCGGCAATTGGTCATCAACCATTCCGGCCTGAAAATCATTTTTACCAGCGGTTACACGGCCAACGAGGTCAATACCGAATTGCTTGTGAAAATGAGTGCCCGCTATTTGCAGAAGCCTTATACCCACGCCGACCTCGTCAAAGCGGTTCGCGAAAGCCTCGATAAAACCGCCGACAACACTGCCTCAGTGGTCGTGCCACTTTAATCACGGATGGAGGCCAATACGTCAGGCGGAGTCCATGTTGCCATTTTGAGCGACATCCACTACGCGAGTGCCGCTGAACGCGCCCGGGGCAATGATTATGAATTGCGCACCATTTCCAATCCGCTATGGCGCGGTCTCGCCAGGGCCTTCCGACACGGGATCTGGATGCGATATCCTTTGGACCAGGCCCCGCAATTGGAGCGGTTCCTCGCGGCCGTCGGACCGGTGGATTATGTCGTGGTCAACGGCGATTATTCCTGTGATACCGGTTTTGTGGGCGTAAGCGATCCGGCGGCCGCTCAAAGCACACGGGAATGCCTGGGTAAATTGCGCGCAAAATTCGGCGACCGCGCCCGGTTTATCATCGGTGATCATGAATTAGGCAAACAGGGCATGTTCGGCACAGGCGAGATGCGTCTGGCGAGCTGGCGCTTCGCAACCGAGGCCCTCGGTTTGCCCCGGTTCTGGCAGCTCCATATTGGATCCTACACACTCATGGGAATGTCCTCGTCTCTGCTCGCGCTCCCCCCACATCAACCCGACACGCTGCCGGAGGAATGGCCGGAGTGGTTGCGGTTGCGCGAGGCTCATTTGTCAGAAATCCGCGTAGCGTTCGAGGCCTTGCCGGCAAATCAACGTGTGATTCTGTTCTGTCACGACCCGACAGCGCTCCCTTTTCTTTGGCACGAGGAATTTGTCCGCCGCAAACTGCCGCAAATTGAACACGCCGTTATCGGGCACCTGCACACACAACTGGTTTTGTGGAAAAGTCGGGTGTTGTCCGGTTTTCCGCCCATCCGATTTCTGGGACATGCCGTTTATCGCATGACGGCAGCCTTACACGAAGCCCATCACTGGTGGCCATTTCAAGTGAGGCTCTGTCCCGCCCTTTCCGGCATTGAATTGCTGAATGACGGCGGCTATTTCATCTTACAGATTGACCCGGCGGCCAGCCAGCCTGCAAAATTCATTTTTCACTCCCTGCCGCGATGAAATTATTGCCTGGTCGCTTCACATCTGCCCAAGCGTATTGAAGGTGAGGGGACAAAAAAACTGCCTGGCGGCTTATCGCTTGGCGGCATGAAACTCAAACTCGATGCCAGTCAACGTTGGCAAGTTCTGCGATCTACGCCAACCCTGTAATCTCCCTCCTATACACGGCCCTAAAAATCCGCAAACTGATCTTTCACTTTCCGCCACACTTTTCGGCCAAGTCCGCCTGGTCTGTCCACCAAATCAATCGCTACTGGCCGGCACTGAAACAAAATTTCCCACAGAACGTACTACAAGTCGCTTTTGATAAACGTGTTACACTTTTTGAAGTTTTGCGCCATTAAACGGCATTTTGCGGTGATTAAATTTTCTGCTATAATAATTGGAGTATGTGCGGTTAGCAGAGTCTTAAACAATGCGGCTTCGATCATTTGATTCATGTGTTTTCATTTTAACCCCGTAAAATTTTATAGGTTGCCCTTTCTGCGAATAGTCTTCTGGCTCGGTTCAAGCCCGTCTAGAACCGTTCATTTGTCTTTTGGCGTGGTGCTTCCTGCTGAGTAATAATAGTCAGGTGAAATATTGAATGGAGGCAAAACAACTATGAAACACCAGAATTACATTTGTCCGCCTTTGTCGTTCAATCGAAGTCCCGATTTTGGATTATCCCGGAAGCTACGAATAACGATCGCATGGGTGCTTGGCCTCGTCTTTGGTTTGAACGTTGGGGTGCTGAAAGGGCAGACGACACTTGTCGCCAGTGACGACTTTAATCGAGCCAACGGCCCTGTCGGCACGAATTGGGTGTATCCCATCGCGTCGGAAACGGTTTTTCTTGTCACCAATGATACAGTGACCCCGGCTGCACCGGATCACCACACCGAAGCCTGCTGGACGTCCAATCATTTCAACAATAATCAGTACTCGCAGATCAAAGTGACCACGATTGGACCGTTTACCGGCGTGATTCTGCGGGCCGATACCAATCAGGACCTGTTTTACATGGGGTTTGTCTTCGCGCCCAACGATTATCGCATCTATGCCCGGTATGGGGCGGCTCCGGGGTATCCATACACTGAACTGGCGACCGGGAGCGCGGTGACGTGGCAGGTGGGCGATACCCTGAAATTGACCGCTTCGGGTACGAACGACCCTGTCACAATCACCATGTACCAGAATGGCACGCCGGTCCTGATCTGGAGGAGTATGGTCGGTACCGATCCGGTGCCGGTAAAAAGCGGAGGCAGTCCGGGGATTTGTATTTATTCGCCAACTGGTGATAACCTGACACTTGATGATTGGCAGGGGGGAAACTTGAATCCGGACACGACCCCGCCTTCAGTTCCGGCCAATCTGACGGCCACTGCGGCCAACTCTTCTGACATTGCGCTGAGTTGGTCGGCATCGACGGACAATGTTGGAGTTGTGGGATACGTGGTGGAATGGAGCGAGGGCGCGGGTTCGGTGAATTTCACCCAGATCGCAACTCCAACGGGAACGAACTACAGCGACACGGGCGTGACACCTGGTACAACCAATAACTACCTGGTGATGGCGCTGGACGCCGCGGGGAATTTGAGCGAACGTAACGGAGTTACGGTCGTAGCACCCCTTCCGCCTCCGCCGACGATTTCGTTAATTCCAAACCAAACTACCTTGCCTGGAATAGCAGTAGGGCCTTTCCCGTTTTCTATATCTGACGATGGGCTTAACCCTTATGATCTTATCGTCACCGCCAATTCATCGAATACAAACCTGGTGCCGAACGCGAACCTCTCCGTGTTCAATTTAGGTTCGACGCGGGCGCTGACCATGATACCTGCGGATAGCCTGACGGGAACCAGCACCATTACGATTAACGTCAGTAACGGCATGAACAGCACCAACACTTCCTTCCTGCTGACGGTCAATCCGCTGGGCAACGGAAATAACCTTTTTGCCAACTCTTCAAACATAGTGATCACCTCTCCTGGTGCGATCACACCTTACCCTTCGAGAATCAATATCTCAGGAGTAGCAGGAACCATTACGAACTTGATGGTGACTTTTCACGGCATGAGTCACACTGATCCCGGCGACCTCAATGTGTTATTGGTTGGTCCTGGTGGCCAGGGAGTAGTGATCATGTCTGACGCGGTGGGCAATTATCCCATGACGGATCTTACATTCACCCTATCCGATCAGGCGTTTTATCCGCTCCCGGTATCATCACCGTTGGGTGATGGCACTTTCCAACCTACTGATTATGCGCCCGACCACACCAGCTCGTTGTTTGCATTTCCACCACCTGCGCCGGCACCCCCGTTCACCACAAGATTGGTGACATTTGGTGGTCTTTCGCCCAACGGGACCTGGTCCTTGTATGTATCAGACGGCCGTGCCGGGGATAGCGGTCAAATTGCTGGCGGTTGGAGTCTGGCAATTAGGACCGTTTCACCTCCCGTTAAGGCAACCATCAACTCCATCCAAGTGATTATTAAAGGCCATGCAGACCATGCGCAACTGACCGGAACCGGTGCGCCGGGGGTTGTTTACACAATTCAAGCGTCTACGAATCTGGTAAATTGGCAAGCGATTGGAACCGTGACAGCCGGAACAAACGGAACATTTCAAATTGACGACCCCAAGATGGACCAGTTCAGCAGACGCTTCTACCGCGTTACACCAAACTAATCAGAACTTCTCTTGCTTAAGGCTTTTCAGTCCGCTAAGCCAGCGCGGCTGAATGAAATCCGGGTGACGTCCCAACCGACACTGCTTCATCCCATCAGCCGCACCACTGTTTCCACCGCCGTACTGGTTTTAACGGACTGTAACGCACCGCCGCGCGGTTTGATTTCAACTTCGCCTTTGGCCAGCGATTTCTCGCCAATG
>JBGPDH010000068.1:0-14848 GCA_041482195.1 Verrucomicrobiia bacterium | reverse complement strand
GGACGCTTTTCGTTTGGGACTATATCATAAATCTTCTGGGAAAAAATATGGAAATCCATTTGAGAAAGATAGTTTTCAATGGGTAGCCTATAAAAACGGTTATCGCTCCGTAGCCAAAAATAGCGGGAGAACTTTAAAGCGGATAACCCCATGAAAGATTACTCAATTCAGACTTCGCAGCAGGACCGTGACACCTAATCACCAAAGGATTGAATCGACCGGAGCGCGTGGGGGATGTCCGTAGATTGGGAGGTGTAGTCGCGCGGAGAGTCGAATCAATCCGTTGTTGAACCAGCCCGTCGAATGAATCAGAAACAGAATCTCGGCAAGAGCGGTCAGCGAACCAAAAGCACCCCCTTAAACCCCCGGCAAAAAATCCGGATTGCTTTTATCACATTTCACTCGGTTTGGCCACAGGTTTGTGAAACCCGAAAAAAAGCAGTTGACCTTACGGCTCATTCATTGAGAGATACACGGAGTGGTCAGCAAGATCAAGCCGCCGTCAGGCCCGCCGCGTAGCGGCTGGGTTCAACCAGAGCGCTGCAGCGAACCGCCGCCCCGCTGGGCAGTCGGACGGTTTGGGTAGTTTGTCAGCGATTGTTGCAGCCGACCGGGCGTTTCCGGCGGCGGTCGCTGAGCTTGGTCGTTAGGCGACTACACATATTCAATTTATGAAATACTTACATTGTCAGATTCGCGTTAGAGATTTTGAAAAGTGGATGGCCGTGATGGAAAGCGATGCCCCAGCTCAGCAAGAGGTGGGACTGCGCCTGATCCATTTATGGCGCAGCGTCGATTGTCCCGGACACGCGTTCATTCCCGGACAGGCGTTCTTGGTGATGGAGGCTCAGGACGTAGAGAAGGCGCGGAAATATCTTACGTCGCTCTTCTTTACCTGGGCGAAGCAGGTTCTCCAGTATGAGTATCATTTTACAGAAGAAGTGGCATTGCCTGTCGCCTAACAATAGCTGGGCGGCATCGCAGATTTTGGGTTTGGGGGATGGGCAAGATAAAAGGCGGACGCTGGAATCACGTCGTTAAAACCAGCATCCGCCTGCTTCATCACAAACAAACGCTGTTGATTTAACTGGCCTAACTTATCACGTCAAGCAAATCAGTGGTTATTATGAATCTTCAATTTAGTTCCGTAAAATTTGGGTGTAGGGGGAAAGGGGGTTAATTTCTTCGATAATGCTTGATAGAAATTCGCGATTTAAGCTTCAATCGAGCGCCATGAAAACATTCTTTAGTTTAATTTTAACGGCTTTCGTTCTTACGCTTTTCGGTTGCACGCCCGCCACAGGCAGAGACGCCACGACGAATGACACCTGGCGATTAGATGAGATGGCGCGGCGCGATACACCGTCTGCCGAGTTTGCTCGCAGTATTGAGCGCTTTTACGAGGCGATCGAAAAGAAAGACTGGCCGATCACTTACGATATGAGAACAGCCGACTTCAAGCAGGATGTGCTAAGGAGTGATTATCTTAAGCAAATGGCTGACAGCCCAGAGATCCTCACGAGCTACAAGGTTCTGGGTGTTCACACGTACGCAGGCCCAGTCGGTGGCTACAACGCAGCCGAGATTATTATGGAGTTCCACGAAGGCGGGATGGTTTCCTATAGTTGCGCGAAGTGGATAAGACGGTTCGGAAAGTGGCTGTGTGTAGACCCTGGATTAGAGGGGTACTTTGGAAACACCAGAGTTCCAGATTGGGTGACACAATGAAGCTCCTATGAGGGTTGAGACATCATTTGGTGAGTGAGGGCTCCATAAATTATGGGTGTAGGGGGAAGGAGGTTGGGAGGTTGGCTGCTTGGTTAATAACTTTGACTTGTGGAACGGTGTACTTTGACGTAGTTGAACTTCTCATGATTCCTCATGGGCAGCCTTCCTCACTCAGCCGGCAACCTTATAATCCAGGTTATTCTCAATTTGCAGCCTATCCACCGCGTCCAGCGGTTCCGGAAGATATGTTGAAAGCCCTGGCGATTCAGGTTGAACGCAAAACGATTGTTGTGAAGTTGAATGAGAATCGTCGCGGACGTTTTCTACGCATTCAAGAGGAGAACGAGGTCAAAAGGAATTGCGTTATCATTCCCGTATCAGGCCTGGCAGAGTTCAAGAGGTTGATTGATGAAATGGTAAAGGCAAATAGTGAAATTCCTGCCAAGAGCCAGAATGGTTCGGCTTGATCTGAATTGCCGTGAAATGTGGGTGTAGGGGGATGGGGCAATTCGAGGGCGCGAGTGTCACCAACCCAGCTTAATCCTCAGCTTACTATAGCCAGCTATCAGGATACCACCCAACGAAAGCAGCATGACCGAGCCAGGTTCAGGAACCGCGGTCAGGTTGAATGACATGCCTTGGATGACGGCATTGTCGGTAGAACCCGCAGTATAGCTAATTAAAATATCCGTGCCTGCTAACACTGTGGGAACCGTTCCACCGTCGTACAAATCTGTTGCGGTGAAGATATCGCTGGCCGTTCCATCTTTGAATGTGAAAGCGCCTGTAGCGCTGCTGAATATCACGTTGGTGCTGCCTGGAATTATTCCCAATCCAATCCACGCACTGGATTGAACGCTAAACGCCAGGTTCTCGGTAGTCGTGCTATAATTACCAAAGTCAATTCCGGCAAATTGCGAGTCGACATCCCATTTAAAAGACCAACTTTCGCCGTTATCAAAGCTATCAGCAGTGTCCAGAGTCCCAGGAGCATTGACGCCTAGCTGGCCAGACGTTGTGTTAACCAATGAACCCCCTGGCACAACTCCGGTGGTCGTAATCGTGCCGGAAACTGAAGAAGCCGAATCAAGGAATGGTCCGGCGGTTCCACCGGCTACGTCTCCATCAAAGGAGTCCGAATTGAGGAACATTATCGCCGCCGTCGCATCTGCATTTCGAGCGGTGGAGAAGTAGATGAGGCCGGCGGAAATAACGCCCGCGCTTAAAAGACCAATTGATCGTTTCATAGGCTTTGCCTTTTCTGAGGAGTTCTGAAACTGCTAACAATTACTTTTAGCAAATCTTGTGGCCACATGTCAAGTTCTATATCGGAGGTCTTTTTGATCGAACTGGCTGCACAGGTCTTAGATTTTGATTATATCGGTTCGGAAGGGGACGATTTCGTGACTTAATTGTGATGTTCGAGTTCCACCTCATGAGTCAAATGGCCCCTGTTCAGCGACTTGCAATTAACTAGCCAGGGTGTCATTCCCGCCACCGGCGCGGCAGAGTTCAAGAGATTGATTGGTGAAATGGAAAAGGCAAACAGTGAAATTTCAACCAAGAGCCGGGATGGTTCAGCTCAATCTGGACTACCATAAATTTGGGTTTGGGGGATGGGGGCAGGAGGGTAACACAAAGAACAAAGATGGAGCCAACGGCACAGGACTCGCTACATCCCGCCGGTCAGGACTTGCGGCAACTACCGAACCAGTCCCTCTGGTTCGGAGCCACTGGCGCAGAGCCGCAAGCTCCTGACAATTAATTCTCCCTAAGGATATTTTCGTAAATTTTGGGTTTGGGGGATGGGCGATGGGATTTTTAATTCTTCGATAAATATTGAAGGAAATTCGCAAGTCTGATTTCATAAGTTTATGGTCCAGAAGAGAGTTAGGAAAGTCAGTCGTGCACGAGACCGTGCACGGCTAGTCGTATAATAACAAGTTCGCTGTAAGAGCATGGACAAGTTCATCCACGTCAGGTCAAAGAAGTTTCGCATCCTCCCGGGTGAGAAGGAAGAATTGGTAAATGAGGGTATGTACGGGAAGGCACTGGCGGAGTATTTGCAGACGAAGCTGAGAAATCGCGCTTATGAAGCACCCTTCATTACCTGTGAGGATTGGGGCTGGTGGGTCGAGCTGAAAGCAGCCCCATTTACATTTGGAGTTTGCATCTATTGCGGGCCAGAGACGGAAGGCCCTTTGGACCTGTTCTGCACAGATGGAGCCACAGGCCCGCGGAAATGGAGTTGGCGGAGATTTCGTTTTATTGATACGGCTCCCTGGGTTGAGAAGTTGCACGAGGATTTGGTTTCCATCTTCCGCGCTGACTCAGAGATCGAGATCCTCAGCACTTCACTCGACTCTCCCTTCGCAGAGCAGAGAAACAGCGAACAAGGCGCTGCAGGCAACAGCCACCGCTCCTGACAGTTGACCGGTTTATGAAACTCGAACATCATCATTGCAGCCAGCGTCAGGCTCCGGTGGCTGTGCCTGAGCTTGAACGTTAGGCGGCATTGAACGTTATGGTGGACTTATACCACGTTTTGTTTTTACCGTTCTTAGTAGGCGCACTCAGTGCGGTCGGGTTCTGTGGCGTTAGTAAGTTCCGAAAGCGGCGGCCTTCATTCTGGGTTGCATTATGCATCGCGCTTGTCATTGGGCTGTGCGCGTTGTTCTTTCTTTGGCGGGATAGCAGCGGTAACATGCCATTCGCGATGCTATTATTGTTTGGTTTCGGTCTTTTCTTCCTTACGAGCTTTATTTCGGCAGCTGTAGTGATTTCGCTTTATAGGTTTCAGATGCACAAGTAATACCATGCTGCCTAAAAATTCACTGCAACCAACCGCCGTTGGCCGTTTCAGTTCCGCATTCGCGGTTCTGACAGCACACAATTTAGGGAACCTTCTACCGGCTGTTCAATGCAACGGTGCCCCGCGTTGCGGTCTGCGGCCATGAGACCGACTTTTTAGAATTAGCTACATCACCCGACTCTTCGAATTGGTTCCATAAAATTTGGGTGTAGGGTGATGGGGGATGGCATTGGTATTGCTCCGAGAATGTTCAATCGTGCACGAGACCGTGTACGGCTAGTCGTATAATAACAAGTTCGCCATGATCTACGATCAAGCCCGCATAATCTTTCGCGTTCTGCTGCTCTCAATTTGCGTGTTCGCGGCCCACGCCCAAGACACGTCTCCTGGCAAGTCGGTCAAGGTGCAGCTTCTGATGTGGGACGGAGCCTTTACGCCGGACTTCGATTCCATTCGCAGCGGTAAATCTGAGCGCGTACTTTTCAGGAAAGAGGTCGGCATTGGTCCAGTCGATCTTGCCATGCGTCCTTTGGAGTTGCTCAAGAAGCATCTCGACATCCCAAAGCTGAAAGACAAGGCTGACCTTTATTGGCGCGGCGCAGTTTACCGTCCGACTGCCGATGGCAAGTCAGCCTCGCTGGTGTATGACCGTGGTTCGCTGCGGAGCTTCAACTTGACTGACCTGAAAGACGGAGATGTAGTTGTTTACTTTCGGGAGACTTTTTGATGGCGAACAAGATCACTGCACACAACGCCGGATGGCGCACTCAGTTCCGCTTCGCGGATGGCGTCAGACATCCGGCATGGCTGCACGTTATGCAAAGACTCAGACTAGCCTTGCTTGCACTATTTCTGGCTGGCTGCCAGACGGGTTGGGTCGTGTCGCCTGCTGATGGTCGGGTCATCGATGCTCGTTCGCATCTTCCGATTGAGCGGGCCGAGGTAACTCGAACCTACAGTCATGCCAGGCCGACGACTACACTAACTGACTCGGCGGGTTATTTCATCTTTCAGGGCGTGCGCGAGTTGCAGAGCGCAGTAGGAGTTCGCAACCCTCGCTCAGCCACTTATCATATTACCGCGCCTGGCTACCAAAGCATGGAGACGAATGCTTTCGCTATTGGTGGCTCGAACGATCGGGATTTGAGACTCAGGCTTGGGGAGATTCAACTCCAGCCGAAGTGAGCTTATTAGGTTTGGGGGATGGAAATCCGTCAAATTTTATTTTGGCCATCTTCGTGCACGTACTTTCATCCAGCCGGATACTCTGCGCAGCTAGATGCCTTAATTATCCTGGGCGCTGAATAAGACTTCAAAATGCCGTGCTATGTTGCGGCGATGGCCGTTAATTCGACGCATCCTGATTACGACGCAACCTTGCCGGTGTGGTTGCGCGCCCGTGATGTCATGGTGGGCGAGGATGCGGTGAAGTATGCCGGGGAAAAATACCTGCCACGGCTTGAATCACAGACGGATGATGAATACAACGCCTACCGGGCGCGTGCCGCGTTTTTCAATGCGAGCGCGCGGACGGCAGAAGGGTTTGTTGGTTTGGTGTGCCGGCGTCCGCCGTTCATCAAGATGCCGGAGAAGTCGAGCGCGATTGGTAAGGCGTTGGGAGAATTTAACAATGACGCCGACATGCTGGGCACGACGCTGGGCGGTTACGGTCAGGCAATTGTAAACGAAATCATCGTCGTTGGACGGGCGGGGACTTTGGTGGATTGGGAAGGGGAGGTGGAACACCGCGTTTATGTGTCCCGATACGCTGCTGAGGACATTTTGAATTGGCGCACGGAGCGGATCAACGGCCGCAATCTGCTGACGTTGGTCGTCCTGCGCGAAACGCGTGCTGCACCGACCACCGGCGGAAAAGATTCATTTGAGGCGAAGGCGATTGACCAGATTCGTGTTCTTAAATTGGTTGCGGGGAAGGGTTCGGGGTTGGGGAGCAAGAACAGGAAGGCGTATCAGTGCCAGGTTGAAATATGGCAATTGGTTCCGCAAGGGCCTCAATCAGGCCAGAAACGGGCGGCGAAAGAGGAATGGCGGTTGGTGGAGACACGGATTCCGTTGCGACGTGGCAAGCCGCTGCCGCTGATTCCATTCGTCTTTCATGGTCCGCGCCATTCGTTGCCGGATGTCTGGAAGTTGCCGCTGGGTGACATCATCTTCGTGAACCTGGACCATTACCGACTGGATGCCGATTTCAAACACGGCGCCCATTTTACTGCATTACCGACGGCATGGGTGAGCGGCTTTGATAAAAGCGCCTCGCTGCGCATCGGTTCAAGCACGGCCTGGGTGACTGAGACGCCGGGGGCGACCGCCGGTTTTCTGGAATACACGGGACAGGGACTTACCACGTTTGAGCGGGCGATGGATCGTGACGAACGATTGATGGCGGTGCTGGGGGCGCGGCTGCTGGAAGGGCAGAAGAAGATTGGCGAAACGGCGCAGGCGATTGAGCTGCGGCATAGCGGCGAAAACAGTGTTCTGAGCAACCTGGCCATGAGCGCGAGCTTGTCGCTGACGCAGGTCCTACGCTGGGCCTACTGGTGGAATTCGACGGAAGAATTGCCGGACCATGTCACTGGCGATTCTGTGGTCGTGGAGTTGAATACGGATTTCGCCATGACGGGGCTGACGGCTCAGGAATTAACGGCGGTTGTGAGCGCATGGCAAAAGAGTGCCATCAGCCGCGACACGATGCTGCACCTGTTCCGCAAAGGCGAAATCCTGCCGGAAGGCAGAACGACGGAAGAAGAAGCCAATTTGATTGCAGAGGAGAAACCGTCCGTGACCGCTCCGGCGGCGGCGGGTGGAAGTCAAAGCCTCCTTACGTCGGCTCCTGCCAACAATAGTGAAGATCAGAGCCGACTCACGTCGGCTGCTACGAAAGAGAATTGATTTATGGCACTGAAATTCAAAATCAAATCGAAGGACGAGGTTCCCACTGAGATGCAGTCCCTTTACGTCGAACGTGAAGGCGCGTGGATGCTGGATGTCGAGGGGGCGGCGGATAAGACGAAGCTGGATGAGTTTCGCAGCACGAATGTCACGCTGATGAAGGAGCGAGATGAATTGAAGACGCGGTTTGAGGGGATTGATCCCGATGAGGTTCGCAAGCTCGCACAGGAAAAGAAGGCTTTGGAGGAGCAGCAACGGTTGAAGGCCGGCGAGTTCGACAAGGTATTGGAAGCGCGGCTCAAGACGGCAAAAGGGGAATGGGAAAAGCAATTTTCAACGGTGAGCGCCGAACGCGACGCGCTGAATGCGCGATTGACGAGCATTCAAATTGACCAGGCTGTGGTGATGGAAGCGACGAAGCGCGGCCTGCGGGCGACGGCGCTGCCGGACATCACGGCGCGGGCGCGAACCACCTTCAAGCTGGTGAGCGGTGTTCCCCAGGCATTTGAGGCGGATGGCCAGACGGTCAGGTCTGGCAAGGATGGCCTGACGCCGATGACTTTGGCGGAGTGGGTTGACATGCAAGTGTCGGACGCTCCGCATTTATTTGAATCGAACGCCGGCGGCGGTGCTGCCGGGAACGGCTCCGGTGGGGTCGGTAACAGGTCCGTGAAGAATCCGTTCCGGAAGGAGACGTGGAATCTCACGGAGCAAATGAAGTTGCAAAAAACCGACCCACAACTCGCGGCGCGATTGAAAGGGGCCGCGTGAGGGGCACTAGCGTGCCGGCCAAGGCGCTGGCGCGCAAAACACGAAAGATAAATTATGGCAAAGACTCAATTGGCAGACATCATCTTACCGGCACAATTTGCCGGCTACGTCCTGCAACGAACGGCGGAGAAATCCGACCTGTTTCAATCCGGCATCGTCGTGCGGACGCCGGATTATGACGAACGCGCTGCGCAAGGCGGCAACCAGGTCAACATGCCGCATTGGAACGACCTGACGGGCAACCGGCAGCCGTTGAGTGATTCGGCCCCGATGGTTCCGGCAAAAGTGGTCGCTGACCAGGACATTGCCCGCATTCACAATGACGGCAATGCGTGGTCGTGGAATCATCTGGCAACCGTGGCTGCCGGTGATGATCCGGCGCTGGCGCTGGCGGACTTCCTGGCTGGTTATTGGAATCGGCAGAACCAATACATGCTCATTTCTTCGCTCAAGGGGGTGTTTGGGGCGGCAAGCATGGCGGGCAACTTGTTGGCGATTCACAGTGAAAGCGTGGCCGCGCAGACCGCCTCGACGCGACTCAATGGCGCAACGTTCGTGGATGCGACGCAAAAGCTTGGTGACCGTGGCGACCGGCTGGTGGCCGTGGCGATGCACTCGGCGACGGAAGCCGCGCTTCGCAAGCTCGACCTGATTGACTTCATCCCGGACAGCCAGGGTGAGGCGCAAATCCGCACGTTCCAGGGCCGGCGCGTCATCGTGGATGACGGTTGTCCTTCCCGTGCGGGCACGACCGATGGCTTGGTCTATACGAGCTACCTGTTCGGTCCCGGCGCGTTCGGCATGGGCTTCGCGGACCTGAATGGCCAACCTGTTGAAGGTGGGCACGGCACTGAAGGTTGTGAAACGGCGCGTGATGCGTTGAACAGTGACACGTTCCTGGTCAACCGTCGCCGTTTCATCATGCACCCTCGCGGTGTGAAGTTCACGAGTGCAAGCGTGGCGGGTGCGAACCCGACGAACGTCGAACTCGAGACGGCGGCGAATTGGATCCGTGTTTGGGAAAACAAAAACGTCCCGGTCGTGGCGGTCACGCACAACATCTAGCCCAACCTGGGGCTTGGCAATGCGCTGGCGCTCTTAAGAACGCCAGCGCGAAACTGAAAGCATCTACCAACAAAAATTATGGGCAAACTTCAACCTCGCAGTTTTGAGCGGATTCGTTCGGGTGAACAAATCCAGATTCCAACCTTTACCAACAACGCAGCGGCGGTCGCTGCTGGCGTCACGGCGGCGAAGTATCCGCGCCGTGTCATCTACCTGTCCGCTGGTGGTACCGGCTCGGTGCCGTGCCTCGCCGTCAGCGACGGCGCGAACTGGCGACAGGTCGCAATCGGCGTAAACGCCATCTGAATGCGCTGACTGCGTCAGGGCCACCACGCCATTATGAACAAATTGTATCCCATCATTCGGCGGCAGCGACGTCCGTTGGTCGCGGTGGACGTCCCCGCTGCCCCGCCGCAAACCGGGCCGGTTCTACCCACGGCGACAACGCCTGCGGTTGAACCGGCGAAGTCTGCACCTGAAAAGCCGGGTCGCAAAAAAGCAAGTGACGACGACGTCAAAAATTAACCGTCACGGCTGGTTGGCGAAGTGGCTGCAAAAGCGACGTCGGAAACGGGCGCCAGCCATCCTGCTCACTTCTGACGGGCACGGTCGTCTGGCATGGACTTTAAACTTTATTCCACGATGCGATGATTCCCAACCGGGCCTGCCTTACAACACCATAAACATTTACAAGTCCCCCGATGGCGTGACATGGGTCGGTCACACCTATGATGGTGCGAACTTGAGTCCTGCGTACTGGGATGGCAGTGGGGTCGCTGGCTATTTCCGCATCTGCATTTGCGATTGGGGCGGCTACGATGTGCTCCCTTACTCGAACGCCGTGTATTCAGATGGTCTGTAAATATGGCGCTCACGCTCATCAAAGAGGACGGGACGGGCAAGGTTGACGCGAACAGCTACGCGGACGTGACGGACGGCGACGCGTATCACGACGGGCATTTGTATGCAACGGCCTGGACTGGCGCGACTGCGGCGAACAAGGCAGTTGCGCTGGTGATGGCGTCGCGGTTGATTGACTTGCAGTATCAATTCAACGGCCTGCGATCGGTGGATACGCAAGCATTGCAGTGGCCGCGGGTGAATTGCTTCGACCCGGACAAAGCGCCTGTGCCTGTCCTTACCAGTTTGTTGCTTTACGATCCCTTCGTGCCGCCAAGCATCATACCAAAGGCCATCGTGTCGGCGACGTGTGAGATGGCGCGGGAATTTTTGATTGCTGACCGGACAGGTTCGCCGCGTGGTGAGGGGCTGAAATACGAGAACACTAGCACGACCCAAACGGGTTATGACAAGGCTGACAGGCAGCCGGTGATTTCCCGCGTTGCACAAGCGATGCTGTGCAAATATGGGGCCTTGGTGTCAGGCCAGAGTGGGGCGGTGAGGCTGGTGAGGGTGTGAGGAAATAGTCGCCCGTCTTCTGACAATTTCTGACACGAAACATTCATCAAAGTGCACTTTTGTTCATTTGGGCGCTTCTGACACCTAAAAGCTGGACATGAACGAAACCCCTGTATTTATTGGGTGAAATGAACGTTAATGAACCGGGGCGAACGCCGGAGCAAGAGCCGAAAGCGGATTCAAGTCCTGCTATGCGCACCAGTTTTCTTGAGATTTGTGTTTTGCCACCCCGTTTGCGGCCGCCGGAATTCTCCCCCTTGTATCGCCGGTCGAAATTGCTAAAATTCGCCATCGAATCGCGTCAATCATTTTTGGGTTTTCAATCGGAAACCGCATGGATTTCTTTGGTTTTGGTCGTTCTCTGGTTTGCGATTTGCTTTCGATTGGGTGATTTGCCCTTGTTGCAACCGGACGAAGGCCGGAATGCCGAGGTGGCCCGGGAAATGAAAGTATCGGGTACGTGGCTGGTTCCCACCTATAACGGGATCACCTATCTCGACAAGCCGGCTTTTTATTTCAAGACCGTCGCCCTTTCGCTTGCCTGTTTCGGGGATTCCGAGACCGCCGCACGCATCCCGTCGGCGGCCTTTGGCATCGGTCTGCTGGGCCTGACCTATCTTTTCTGCCGTCGTGAATATGGCGTCCGTTGTGCGGCCCTGGCTGCCATTGTGTTGGCGACCACGCCGCTCTTTCTCGTACATGCGCGCACCGTCATTTTCGATATTGCGCTGAGTTTCTTCACTACGGCGGCGATTTTTGCCGGCTTCCGGGCCGAGGAAACGGAGGGGAAAGCGCGTCGGGTCTGGTATCTGGTTGGCGCCGCTGCCGCCGGTTTCGCCACACTGGTAAAAGGCCCGGTCGGCTTCCTGATTCCGGCCCTCGTGCTGTTGGTCTTTCATCGTGTCCTGGGACGACGCGGGGTCTGGAAGCGTTTTTTCGCGCCTCTGAATCTGCTTGTTTTTTTTGGGATTGGATTGGCGTGGTTTGTTCCGCTGTCACTGGCCCATCGGGATTTTCCCTATTATGGGCTGGTCGAAGAGTCGTTCCACCGTTTCACCACCACCGGATTTCACCGATCGCAGCCGTTTTATTTTTATGGCATTGTCGTATTCGGCCTGTTTTTGCCCTGGAGTTTGCTGCTGCCGGAGGCTGTCGTCGCCGCGTGGAAAGCGCGCCGCAGCCACTTGCGCGCTGATGTCCTTTGTATCGTTTGGGCGCTGGTGGTGGTGATTTTCTTTTCCTTCTCGCAGTCGAAATTACCGGGATACATCCTGAGCGCCACGGTCGCCTCCGGGATTCTGGTGGCGCGGCTGTTTGACCGGGCCTTGGGACAGCCCGAAGGAACGCCAACCCGGATCGTGTGGCACGCCACGATCGCCTTCGCCGTGGCGTGTCTGATCGGGGTGGCAATAGTGCTTTTTCTGTCCTCCCGAACCGCGCTGATGGCGCGGCCAATGGGCATCACCGCAGCCGACGCCGCCCGGTTCAAACCCCAATTTACCACCGCCGTGGTCATGCTGTTGGCGTACGTCGCTTTCGCGTGGCTGGCGGTTTGGCGGCGGAACGCCGGGCTTTGTCTTGCCTGTTTCGCCTCCTTTCCATTGTTGTTGATGAGTATCAATCATGGAATGATCGATGTGGTTTTCAACGCCAAATCGGCGCGGGCCCTGGCGCAACAGATCCCGGCCCTGCCACCCCGGACGGAATTGGCCTGTCTGGAATGTTTCCCCAACGGGCTGGCGTTTTATCTGGATCGCACCGCCACCTTGATCACAAAAGAAGGCGACGAATTGTCCAGTAATTATATTCTGTTTCATCTGAAGTCCGGACAAACCTGGCCGTCCAACCTCGTCACCGTTTCCGATTTTGATCACTGGCTGGCCACGCGGGAGCATCCGGTGTATTTAGTGGTCAAGCAACGGGATCGTTCCCGGCTGGAGGCGATCGTCGCTGCCCGAAAAACAACCATCCGGCAATTGACGCCGCAGTATGTCGGCGCGCTTTTGCCGCCATCGTAAATGTGTGGAATTTGTGGTGTCGTCAGTGTATCGGGATTTCGACAACCGGAGTCCGTGCGGCTCCGGGCCAACGCCATGTTGCAGGCGCTCTCGCATCGGGGACCGGACGACTCCGGCCTTGCTGTTTCGGACCACGCCGTACTGGGGGCGACGCGCCTGGCCATTCGTGGCCTTCAGGACGGCAGCCAGCCTCTGTTGGACCCGGAAAGTGGCGTGGTGGCAGTATGCAATGGTGAGATCGACAA
The DNA here is from genome assembly GCA_041482195.1 of Verrucomicrobiia bacterium. Lineage (GTDB taxonomy): Bacteria > Verrucomicrobiota > Verrucomicrobiia > Limisphaerales > UBA11358 > UBA11358. Next base: position 1,880 of record JBGPDH010000068.1, on the reverse strand, counting down.
TCACCAGGACTTGCGCCACTGGTTGGCCGAACGTGGCCGGCCGGTGCAACAGGCCACCGACGTGGCGGTCATTCCCGGCTTGTATCTGGAACTCGGCGATGCCTTTGTTGGCAGGCTGATCGGCGCTTTTGCCATCGCCTTGTGGGATCCGCGGAAACAACTGTTGCTTCTGGCCCGCGACCGGGCGGGCGAACGACCGCTGTTCTTTACTCAAACCGATGGAGAAACGATCTTCGCCACGGAAATCGCCGGCATCGCCTCCAGCGGAAAATTGTCTGCACCATTGGACCGGGAGGCGTTGGGGCGATACGCGCGGTTTGGTTATTTTGCCTCACCCGACACGCCGTTTGCTAACATCCGGAAGGTGCCACCGGGCGGGATGGTCCAGATTGACGCGGGCGGCCTCCGTCATTCGAGATATTGGCGCTGGAATAATGTAGAGGCGACAAAGAAAAAATCCTCACTGGAAGAATTTGACACGGTGTTCCGCGAAGCGGTGCGGCGACAAAGTAACGTCGACGTGGACTTCGCGTTATTCCTGAGTGGCGGGGTTGACTCGTCGCTGGTTTCGGCGGTCACGCGCTCAGTGCATCCCCAACGGCCTTTGAAGGCTTACACCTTGCGCTTTGAGGAGGAATCGTTCGATGAAGGTGAATTCGCCGGGGAAGTGGCGCGATTGCTGAAGTTGGAGCCGGTGCCGGTCTGGGTCCGGCCCGGAGATTTCCGGAGCGAATTGTCATCGCTGATTCGAAAAGTCGGCGAGCCGCTGGCCGACCCAGCCTGGCTGCCCACGGCGCTTCTGGCAAAAAGCGCGGCTGAGGAGGTGCGGCTGGCGCTGGTGGGTGAAGGTGCAGACGAACTCTTTGGCGGATATCCCACCTATCTGGGAGCGGGTATCGCCGAACGCTATCAACGGCTGCCGGCATGGTTCCGCAAGGCTTTCCGTCGGTACGTCGAATCGCGCCCGCCGGACGAAAAAAAAGTGAGTGTTCTCTATCTGCTCAAGCGTTTTGTGCGGGGTGTGGAAATGGAGGGCGTGGTCCGGCATCAGCTCTGGACTTCCAATATTCCCCCCGAAATTCTGGCCCGGCTCGGCGTGCCGCCGTCGCCGCCACGGAGCGCTGATTCTGCCAACGGCGGCTTGCTCGACCGCGTGCAACGATGGGATTTTGAAGGTTCATTGGCCGAGGGACTGCTCACCAAAGCGGATCGGGCCAGCATGAGTTCCGCGTTGGAATTGCGCGCGCCGTTTCTCGACGAGGCAGTCATGAATTTTGCGGCAACGCTGCCGGTTGAAGAACGGGTCCGCGGCTTTACCACCAAGGTTTTTCTAAAACGTTACGCTCTGCGTTACCTGCCCAAAACCATCGTGCACCGTCGCAAGCGGGGCTTGTCCGTGCCGCTCAGCCGCTGGTTGCGCGGCCCGTTACGGGATTGGGCCGAGGCCGCACTGAGTAATGAACAGCTGGGTTGCGTGGGCATCCGCAACGCCGTCGCTCTGGAATTGTTGTCCGAACATTGCCGGCGGGATGCCGAGCACGGCCGCACCATCTGGACCTTGATCACATTAAGTGAATGGCTGGACTGGTCAGCGAAGGAAACCGGCGACCTTCCAATGAAGGGTTAAAAGGTCGTCCGCCGCAAGCAATGAGATCGCGGCTGCCGATTACGGTATGAAGTAGGCGTTGGCCCCAATCCGGAAATGGTCGTCCACGCTGGAATAGTCAATCGTGGGTTCCCATCGTTGGATCACCACTACGTTTGCCCCGATAGCGGCGGCTTCCTTCTTCAAGTCGGCCTGCGCCGTGTCGGCTTGCGCTTTCGATGAGCTACAGGCTTCGGCGTAAATGTCGGCCAGCAAAACGGCGTTCGTTGGCGCT
>JBGPDH010000067.1:0-14909 GCA_041482195.1 Verrucomicrobiia bacterium | reverse complement strand
GGTAAATCTCCCGCGCCTTCGGGTCATTCGTCAGAAACTCCGAAGTGCCTTCCACCAGCACCTGACCCTTGTGGATGATGTAGCCGCGATCGATCAATTTCAAGGTTTCCCGCACGTTATGGTCGGTGATCAAAATGCCCAGTCCGCGCTCCTTCAGACGGCGCACGATTTTCTGGACTTCGTAAACGGCGATCGGGTCAATGCCGCTGAAGGGTTCATCCAACAACATCAGTTTGGGACTGGTTACCAGCGCCCGGGTGATTTCCAGCCGCCGCTTCTCGCCGCCGCTGATCTGGTACGCGCGGCTCCGGGCCACCGGCGTCAAATCCAGTTCCTGCAGCAGATACTTCAACCGCACGGCGCGCTCGTCCCGCGACATTTTGCACGTTTCCAGAATCGCCAGGATGTTTTCCTCGACCGTCAGTTTCCGGAATACCGAAGGTTCCTGCGTCAGATAACCAATCCCCAGCCGTGCGCGCCGGTGCATCGGCAGGCGCGTAATATCGCGTGCCTGAAATTTCACCGCGCCTTCATCCGGTTTCACGACCCCCACGACCATATTAAAGGTGGTCGTTTTGCCGGCGCCATTGGGGCCTAACAACCCGACGATTTCGCCTGCCTTCACGTTCACCGAGACACCATTCACGACCCGCCGCCGGTGATACTCCTTCACCAGCTTTTCCGTGGCCAGCAGCAGGCCGTTCGGTGATGACGGGGTCGGTTCCATTCAGGCTCAGAAGCTTTTAGGCGACAGGTTGGATTTGTGAGTGAGATCCGGCTTGCCCGTCGGGAAATTGGTGGCCGTCGCCGGGGCCTTGGCCGTCGCCGATGGTAAATTGGTGTTCACCGCCGGCGCATGGGTCACCCCCGCCGGCGAATTGGTTCCAGTTGCCAATGAATTGGTTGCGGTTACCAAAGAATTGGTTGCCGTTGCCAACGAATTGGTGCCGGCCTCCGAGCTGGTTATGGCTTGATGGAAAATCATTTTGGGATTGGACGGCACGCTCAAACGCTCGTGCACACGGTCCCAAATAATCGAGTCACCCGTGAGCCAGCCCTGTCCGTTTTCCAGTCGCGCATTGCCCGTCAGCGTGACCGTTTCGTTGGTCACACCGTTTTCCACCCGGTATACGTACACGGCCTTGTCGCCCGTGGCGTGCATCTTCTGGCCCTTCTCATCGGCCGCATCGACCACCACGTTGCTCTCGGCGACGATGTTGGTGACGCGGCCGCCGGTTTGCGGCAGGTCGGCGGCAAGCCATTCACAGGTCAACCTCATATTTGCGGAGTCCACCCGGACGTGCTCATGGTAGATGACCCGGCGCCCGGCGAGGTCGAAATCCGCGGGCCCCTCCGCTTCGATCCGCGTCTCGGGGCGCGAGGAGGGTTTGGACGCGGGCGTATTCGTTGTGACCAGGGCCAGGATTTCGTCCGCGACGTTCGTGGTGGTGTTCGTGGCGGTATTGGTCTGCGCGCGCAACAATCCGGCGCCGGCCATGGCGATCACGACAATGTAACAAAAAATTTTCACGCTTAATTCATCCTGCCGGCCCCGAATTCCAGCACGGTGGAGATACGGTTGGAGATGGTGAGGAAGGAATCGTTTTGCCGCCACAAAAAACCTTCGCCTTCGACGCGGATTTTCCCTTCCTGATATTGCACCTGCAACCGGCCGGCCGAACTCGCGGTGCCCCCCAACTGATCATAAAGGCACTCCGGCGCGTTGACGACGATTTCCGATTTGCCGTCCGCTCCAAACGTTTCGAGCTTGAGCTGTTTGATGGCGAGCAACCCGCCCGTCAACGGCTGCGCTTCCGCGCCGGACAAGCGGGACTTGATTTGTAGCTGGTTCGGCGCCGGATAATACTCCACGGACGAAAAATCATTGGCGTGGCCCACGAGATTCGACTGGGCACGACTCTCCGGGGAGACGCAAAATAACATCGCGCCGGACAGCAGTAGCGTGGTGACAAGTGGTGAGTGACAAGTGGCAAGAATCGCCACTCGCGCCCCATCACGGATTTTCATGTCACCTGTCACTTGTCACCTGTCACGTTTAATGTTCTTTTGTCACTTGTCACTTTCGGTAATGTGTAATGATGGCGTCCCATTTTCCCTGCACCTGCAAAATCATTTCCGCCATTTCACGGACTGCGCCGTGGCCGCCGGCGGCGCGGGTGACGTAATGCGCCGCGGCCTTGACGTCCGGCCGCGCATCGGCCACCGCCACCGCCAGGCCGGCCCGTTGCAAGGGTCCCAAATCCACCACATCATCGCCCACGAAACAAACGGCGTCCCAGGCCAGTTTTGTCCGACGCAACAGTTTTTCCACCGCACCGGTTTTGCTCACGCGATCACCTTGTTGGACAAGAAAATCAATCCCCAGTTCAGCCGCGCGTGCCTGCGTGACCGGGGAGGGCCGCGCGGAAACCCAGCCGACCTTCAGGCCGGCCCGCTGTAAAAAAATCAGGCCAAGACCGTCGCGGATATTGAACCGCTTGATTTCCTGCCCGCCGCCGAGGTAAACCGAGCCATCGGTCAATACCCCGTCCACATCGCAAAGGAACAATCTGACCTGTTCGAGTCGTGAGCGAAGTCGTGGAGATGCGCGCATTGGCAGGGGGTCAAAAAATGAAAACATTCAACAACCAACATTCAACACTGAACCTCCAATGTTTCCACGCCGCACACCTCATTGAGCGTTGGAAGTTGAATGTTGAATGTTGAATGTTCACGCTTTTGCCGCCTTAAAAATTTTCAGCAACCCGCGCAACAACGCGGGCATTTCCGCCAGCGGAATCATGTTCGGGCCATCGCTCAAAGCGCGGTCGGGGTTCGGGTGGGTCTCAAAGAACAGGCCGTTGGCGCCAGCCGCCAGCGCAGCCCGGGCCAGCACCGGCGCAAATTCGCGCTGGCCCGACGATTTGTTGCCGCCGCCACCGGGCAATTGCACCGAGTGGGTCGCGTCGAAAATCACCGGGCAGCCCAGGCGCTTCAGGATGGGAATCGAACGCATGTCGGACACCAGGTTGTTGTAGCCGAAGGTCGTGCCGCGTTCGGTGACCAGGATTTTCTTCGCCCCGGCGCGTCGGGCTTTTTCCACCACCTGACCCATTTCCACTGGGGACAGGAACTGGCCTTTCTTTAAATTCACGATCTGGCCGGTCAGGGCGGCCGCTTCAATCAAATCCGTCTGGCGGCAGAGAAATGCGGGGATTTGCAGGATGTCCACGACTTCACCGACCACGGTGGCCTGGGCTTCCGTGTGAATATCCGTCAGCACCGGCACGCCGACCTTGGTCCGGACTTTGCCCAGGATTTCCAGGCCGGCTTCCATGCCCATGCCGCGAAAGGATTTGGCCGAGGTGCGATTGGCCTTGTCGAAACTGGCCTTGAAAACGTAGAAAATGCCGAGGGCGGCGCAGGTTTTCTTGAGGGCGGCGGCGACCTGCAGGCACAACTTCTCGTTCTCAATCACGCACGGCCCGGCAATCAGAAACATGCGGCGCGACGAATTGAGGTTCTTCCAGATAGCGGCATCGTTGAGCACCCGGAAGTATTAGCAACGAAACAGGGGAAAGTAAATGGCACAAGGCAACCTGACACCAACCGGAGAATCATCCTTCGCGCCTATCCTCATGTCAGGCGGATGTGCTTCGCCACGCTCAAGGTTTCAGATCGACGAACGTAAAACGGTTATTTACAACCTTCACTCGTTCTAAGGGCCCAAGGACGGCGATGTTGGACAACGGTTGGTCGGGATATGGAAGAGCCGGGAGAGATGCTCTCAATACATAATTTCCAGGTTTCAAATCCACGCAAAATAAACCATCCTCATCCGTGTTCAAAGCAGTGACGAACTTCCCAGTATCAGAACATACTACTACAGCCCACACACCGGGCATCAGTCCACCTTCAAACTGTCCGCTGTCAACGAATCCAATAATACCGGACTGATGATGCCATGCCGCTTGTGTGCCTATTGGCAGGAGGGCGATGGCGAATAATCCAATCCATGCTATGAGTTTCAATTTGGTGTTTTTCATCTTATTCCTTTGTTTTTTGGGTTGATGAAATCAAGTGCTCATACGCCTAACAGTTAATCGGCCGCCGGTCTGGCGGCCTATCCTGTTTTATAAAAGTGACCTTATTCCCACCTTGTCGGTTTGTCTAGAGCGATTTAGTCCGTTAACCGGCAGTTTTCCCGTCTGAGCAAAGGCGTGGCAAGCGTGGCGGCTTTCGGCAGAAAACCGCACTCATCAATCTTCTGGAGTTTGCGGCGCTCTGCCGAGACGCCGCTACGATCGATCAGGACTTTCGCAGAGATTTCTGAAGCAGTTGAATCCCATCCGCCAGCTTTCGATTTACGGGACTAGTGAAACCTGTTACGCGCGTCAATCGTAATTCGTAAATCGCCAATCTCAGATCATCGTTCCATGCGGAATCACCCCATTTTTGGGAATGATAACGATGCCGTCGCGGATGTAGTAAAGTTCGTGGTCCAATTTGTCGGGCTTGCCCGCCGGCGAGATGGTCACGTTATTGCCGATGCGCGCATTTTTATCAAGGATGGCGTTCTCGATCTTGCAGTTCGCGCCAATACCAATCCGCGGTTTGCCCTCGCACTCGTGCATGAGCACGGATTCCTGGGATTCGTAAAAGTCACTGCCGAGGATGACGACACGGTTCAACTCCGTTCCGCTGCCGACGACGGTGCGGAGGCCGACGATGCTGCTGGTGATGCGCGCCTGGTTAATGATGCAACCGTCGGAAATCACCGCGTGATCAATCTGCGCCCCATTGATTTTGGAGCCGGGCAGGTAACGCGGTCGGCTGTAAATCGGGGAACCCATGTCGAAAAAATTAAAGCGCGGCAGTTCGGACACAAGGTCAAGATTGGCCTCAAAGAACGAGCGGATGGTGCCGATGTCCTCCCAGTATCCCTGGAAGATGAAGGAATACACACGGTGGGTGTTGATGGCGTGCGGGATGATATGTTTGCCGAAGTCGGGCAATGGATTGTCCAGCAACTCGCGGACGAGCTGGCGGTTGAAGACATAGATGCCCATCGAGGCGAGAAAAAGCTCGCGCTCCCCCTCGATGCCGAGCTTGGGAAACCATTCGGGCGGCAGCCGCAGGGCATCCAGTATGGCTGGTTCGCTGGGCTTTTCCACGAAACGCGTGATGCGGCGGTCCTCGCCGATTTGCATGATGCCGAAGGAACGCGCTTCATTACGGACAACCGGAATCGTGGCCACCGTGATGTCGGCGCCGGTTTCCACATGTTGCGTCACCACCTTGCGCAGATCCATCCGGTACAACTGGTCGCCGCTCAGAATCAGGAGGTAATCAAAATCGTGACTGAGAAAGTGAATTAAATTTTTACGGACGGCATCGGCGGTGCCCTGGTACCACGAGGTATTAGTGAGGGTTGGATGCGCGGCGAGCATTTCCACGAAGCCGCTCGAAAAATAGTCGAATTTATACGTGCCCGAAATATGGCTGTGCAACGAGGTGGAATTGAACTGGGTCAGGATGTAAATGCGCCGGAAACCGGAGTTGATGCAGTTGGAAATTGGGACGTCCACCAGCCGGTATTTGCCGGCCAGGGGCACAGCCGGTTTCGCGCGTTCCTTGGTGAGCGGGAACAACCGGGTGCCCTGACCGCCACCCATGATGACGGAAAGGACGTTGCTGACGTTGATTGACTGCCGGATGCTATGCAACATAAACCGAATGGCACAGGCACTATATTGCCAGCCATAGCTGCAGGGCAAGCAACGGATGCCGGATTATTCTATGACCCGGTCTGCGCCTCGCGGACGATGTAGGGCGCGAATTCGTCGTGATGATGCGGAGGAATGCGAGCCTTGAACCGCGCCGCCGGTCCGCGATAACTGCGCGAGATGATCTGGCCGACGGCATGCAGGCGCGCAATCACCGCTGCCTGTTCGTGGGGCACGCGCAGTTCCAGAAATTCGCGCTTGGGCCGCAGTTGCGTTCCAATTTCCGCAAGCAGAGTCGCCACGCCTTCGCCGGTGGCCGCGGAAATGGCCGCCGCGTGCGGATGTTTTTCCTGCAACCGGTTTAACGCGCCCTCGGCACCGGATCCGTTGCCGTTGAGCCGGTCCACCTTGTTGAGAACCATGATCGTCGGCTTTTCGCCGGCGCCGATTTCCGCCAGCACCGCATTGACCGCCTGGATTTGGTCCTCGGCCTGTGGATGGCTGATGTCCACGACGTGCAACAGCAAATCCGCCTGGACCACCTCCTCCAGCGTTGCTTTGAAGGCCTCGACGAGCCCGTGAGGAAGCTTGCGGATGAAGCCGACTGTGTCCGTCAGCAAAACATTCTGGTTGGTCGGCAACCGCAATCGTCGCGTCGTCGGATCCAGCGTGGCGAAGAGAATGTCTTTGACCAGGACCCCCGCGCCGGTGAGCGCGTTGAGCAGGGTGGATTTGCCGGCGTTGGTGTAACCGACAATGGAAGCCAGCGGCCATTGGCTGCGCTGGCGGCCGGCGCGCTGCGTCGCCCGCTGCCGGCGGACGAGTTCGAGGTCGCGGGTGATTTTGTCAATGCGCTCCTGCACCTTGCGGCGGTCGGCTTCCAGCTGCGATTCGCCTTCGCCGCCACGCATACCGATACCTCCCGCCTGCCGCGAGAGGTGGCCCCAGAACCGGGTCAATCGCGGGAGCAGATGCTGGAGTTGCGCCAGCTCGATTTGCAGCTTGCCTTCCCGCGTCCGGGCGCGTTGCGCAAAAATGTCGAGAATGAGCGCAGTGCGGTCGAGAATTTTGCAATTGAAGATTTTTTCCAGCGTGCGGCTTTGTGCCGGCGATAACTCATCGTCAAAAATCACGGTGTCCACGTCGTGGCGCCGGCAGAAAGCGGCGAATTCCTCCGCCTTGCCTTTTCCGATGAATGTGGCCGGTGTGGGGGCATCCAGTTTTTGCAGGCCGTCACTAATCACTTCGCCGCCGGCGGTGGCAGCCAGTTCGCCCAGTTCGGCCAATGAATCGCGCGTGTCCGCACCTTTGCGCGATTTGAATTCGGCACCCACGAGGAAAACCCGTTCCGGCCGCGTGTTTCTTGTCTCAATTAACGCCTTCAATGCTCTGTACCCCGGATAGTAACACAGAACCGTCGCCGTGAAAACAGAATCGCTTAAGTCCTGGTATTTCTTTTTGTCAATGAACGGGTTGCAGATATGGTGGGAATTTTTCAAATCGTCCTTTTAGCGCCCACAAAGGCACACCGCTTGCTTTTTCGGCCCCATGGTTCGCTGGCGCGCAGCTCAATTTCGGCTAATAACCGCATTACCGGCCCTTTTGGCCGGTTTCTCGTCGTTGCGGGCGTCCGACACGAATCTGGAGGACCAGGTCCGGTCGTTGCAGGAGCAGAACGCCGCGTTGCAGCAACAGGTTCAGAAACAGGGCGACCAGTTGAATGCCCTGACGCAAAAAGTCAGGGAGCTGCGGACCGCGGGGCCCGAGCAGGATAACCCGGCCGCGGAGGTTTCCGCCGCGCCCAAAACCGGAAGTTCCTATTTCAACAAGGTGACCATCAGCGGCGAGGGCGGCGTGTCGCTATTCAAAACGGGCCCGGAGGGCTTCGCGCCGAATTCGGAGTTCCGCGTGGACGAGGCGCGACTGTTTATCGAGTCGCCCATCTGGAAGGAGGTTTATTTTTACGGCGAAGTGGATCTCGCCACGCGTGAAAACACTGATTTGAATCTGAAACTGGGCGAACTGTATCTGGATTTCCAGGATGTGTCGCAACTGTGGGGCAGGAACAATCAATTGAACTTTCGCGCCGGCCGGATGGACATTCCATTCGGCGAGGAATATCTCTACCGCAACGACATTGATAATGTTCTCATTTCACGTTCCTTGCCGGATTTATGGGGCATTGATCCGGGGGTGGAATTTTATGGCTCGGCGGGCAAGTTCAACTATGTCCTGGCCGTCCAGAACGGCAGCGGGGCCAACGGGGTCGAGGATTTTAATGGCGACAAATCCGTGGCGGGACGAATCGGTTACGACCCGAACAATTGGTTGCGCTTCAGCCTCAGTGGAATGCGCACGGGAGATTTGGATGCGCAAAACGACGTGGTTTCCGCGATGTGGTTCGGCAACGGTTTTTTCCGCTCATTGGGATCGCCGGCCACCACCTTGTTTCACGTCGAACTGGCGGAGGGCGATGTTTCGGCCACTTGGTCCAGCGGCCATGTGCGGGCGTTCGGCGGCTATGCCCGGTACAACGACAATGACCCGGCGGCCGACAACGGGCGGAACATTTTCTATTACTCGGTCGAAGGAACGCAGGATTTGACTCATAAATTTTACGCGGCCGCGCGATTCAGTCAGATCATTGCGGCGGACAAGGGTTTCCCGATTGTCGGTTATGGCAACTTCAACACGTATTTCTTTAACACGTTATCCACGGATTTGTGGCGCCTGAGTCTCGGATTGGGCTACCGCTTCAGCAGCCAGCTGGTCATTAAGGCGGAATATTCCTTCGAGCGCGGGGAGGAAGTGGGCGGGGTGCAACGTGACCAGGAGAACTTCGTTGGCACGGAAGCCGCTTTTCAATTCTGAGGTGGGTCATGGAACTTTTTCACTCGTCGTTCATCTAACTTCCAATTTTTCAAATATGAAGTGCTTTTGGTCCACCGCCATGCTGATGATGGTCTGCGCCTCCGGTTGGGCGGGGACCATCGTGGGCAGTGTCCGGGCCGAGGCAAAGGCCGGGGTGGATAACAATGCCATGAGCGGACCGTACGCCAGTCGCAAATACAAATTTGTCGAACGGGTGGACTATTCAGCGATGCGTGATTTCGTGGTGTATATCGAAGGCAGCGCGGGCCCGGCCGGGCTGCCGTCGACCAATGTGGTGGCGGTGGAGACGAAGAAGGTGGCCCAGCAAGGCGCCGTGTTCCTGCCGCATGTGCTGCCCGTCACCGTCGGCACGACCATCGAATGGCCCAACGACGACGACATCTACCACAATGTGTTTTCGATGTCCGATGCCAAGCGATTCGATCTGGGACTTTACAAGGGCAATCCGCCGAACAAGCGTGTGACTTTTGACAAGCCGGGAAGGGCGGATGTGTTTTGTTCCATTCACGAGAACATGCACTGCATTATCCTGGTGCTGGAGAATCCGTACTTCGCGACCACGGACGAAGACGGGCATTACCGGATTTCGGATGTACCTCCCGGTACCTACAAACTCAAAGCCTGGCACGAGCGGTTGCCGGCGGATGAGCGCGAAATCACCGTGCCCACCAATGGTGACGTGAAGGTGGATTTTGTGCTCGGCATCAAAAATCTGCCGCAATACTGACCTTATGCCCGCGCCACCCGTCATCTTCAACGCCAGTTTCCGCACCAAAGTGCTGGTGCCGGTCATCGGCTGCATGGTCGTGCTGGTTGCGGTGACGGTCTTTGTGGTTAACCGCCACGTCACCCGCCAGTTTGAAGCTCAGGCCCGGGAAACCCTCGCCACGGCGGATGCGGAGTTTCGCAATCTGCTGCAGAATCGGTCCGATGACCTGTTGTTGCGGTTCCGCAATTTACCGAACGAACCGCGCTATCGCGCGGCGCTGCAATTGGGTGATGCCCCCACATTGCACCAGCCATTGGTGGATTTGTTGGGGGAGCAGGGCGCCGACATTGTGTTTTACGCCACCACTTCCCGGAAAGTTCTGGCGGCTGAAAAGAGCAACCCGGCGATTCCCACAACGGATTTTGAAACCGCCGCCAGCCGCGCGATGCAACAGGCGCTGGCGGGACAGGAAACCGTGGACACGGTTTGTGCGGGGGGACGGCTCTACAATGTGGTGTCCATTCCGGTGTACGTGGATCGCGGATTGATCGGGGCATTGACGTTCGGTCTGGAAATCGGCGATGCCGAGGCCCAAAAATTCAGCCGCCTGACGCACAGTCAAATCGCGCTGCTGGCCGACGGTCGCGTTATCGCGTCCACCTTGCTGGATGCCGATGCGAACGCGCAGTTCATGAACCTCTTTGCGAACTCCCCTTCATCGAACATGGCCGGGGATTCGCGCGGTGGCTTGAAACAAATCGTTCTGAACCCCCAGCACTACTTTGGCATGGCGGGCCGGTTTGAGTCGTTGAGCGGTGACAAAACATTGGGCTATGTATTGTTGAGTTCCTATGAACAGTCGTTGCGCGCCCTCCAGACCACGCAGCAGGTGTTGGTGGGCGTCAGCCTGTGCGCCGTCTCACTCGGCGCAGCAGTGGTCTGGCTGCTGGTCAGCCGGGTGACCCGGCCGTTGCGGGAATTACATGACAGCGTCGAAGCCGTGGGTCGGGGCGATTTCACGCGGCGCGTACCGGTGCGCAGCCGAGACGAATGCGGCGAACTGGCAACCGTGTTCAATCAAATGACGGGAAACCTCCAGTCCTCCCGCGCGCAGCTCGAAAAAACCGTGGATACGCTCAAAGCCACTCAGGCCCAGCTGATCCAAAGTGAAAAACTTTCCGCCGTCGGCGAATTTGTGGCCGGGGTCACGCATGAATTGAACAATCCGCTGGCGACGGTGATGGGTTTTTCAGAATTGCTCCAGAAGGCGGACGTGGGCGAGGAGCATCGGCGTCATTTGGACATGATTTTCAAGTCCGCGCAGCGTTGTCAGAAAATCGTCCAGTCGCTGCTGAGCTTCGCGCGGCGACGCCAGCCTGAACGCAAACCGGTCTCCGTTAATGCCCTGGTCGAGGCCGTGTTGGAAATCGTCAGTTATCCGCTGCGCACCGGCAATATCGAGGTGGTCAAACAATTTGGGCCTCACCTGCCGATGGTTCTGGCCGATGCGCACCAGATTCAACAGGTGCTGTTGAACATCATCAATAACGCCCGCCAGGCCATGGAGGCCCATCAACCTCGCGGTCAGATCAAAATCATCACCGAAGTCCACGAACCCAACGTGCGCATTACGATCCGGGACAATGGCCCCGGCATACCGGAGAAAAACCTGCGGCGTATTTTTGATCCGTTCTTTACGACCAAGGAGGTCGGCAAGGGCACGGGGCTGGGTTTGAGCCTGTGTTACGGCATCATCAAGGAGCATGGCGGGAGTATCACGCCCTTGAGCCGCCCCGGTGAAGGCGCCGCTTTTATCATCGAACTGCCCATTACCCATGACGTAGTTGCACCCACGGAGGCGTCTCCCGCCGCGGAGACAAAAAAACAGGATCCGCGGGAAGGTGCGGGCCGGCGCGTGCTTGTGATTGATGACGAAGAGGCGATTCTACAGATGATCAGCGAGGACTTGCACGGGAGCGGCTACCAGGTGGACACGGCCATCGACGGGGAAAGCGGTTTGCGCCGGCTCCGGCAACACCATTATGACGCGACGTTGTGCGACTGGAAGATGCCCGGTTTGAACGGTCGCCAGGTTTATGAGCAACTCCGCGCGACCAACCCCGTTCTTTGCCGGCGGCTCATCTTCATTACCGGCGACGTCATCAACGAGCCGATGCGCCAGTTTCTGGAGCGCGAACAGCGTCCTTGCCTGGCCAAACCGTTCACGTTCGCCGAATTTCACGCCACCCTTAAGGCGGTGCTGGCCAATCAATGAAGGCTGCAAGTCGGGCTTTACATTTTGCCCGAATTTCGCTCTGCTCCGCCTCCGGCAAACATGAAAAGGCTTATACTATTTTTAATAAATTTGTTGTGGTTGACGGTGACCATGGCGCAACCGCTTCCGAAAATTGAACTTAAACCGGTCTTTCCCGCGTTAAAAGGTGAACGCCCGGTCTGGATGAGCGAAGCACCGGACGGCTCGGGCCGGTGTTTCGTTGTTTATCAGGACGGGAAAATTGTCGTGGTCAAGAAAGGTTCCGACGGCAGCGATGCGAAGGAATTTTTGAACATCGTGGATCGTCATCCTTATTTTGAAAACGAAGACGGTCTGTTGAGCATCGCTTTTCATCCGGGTTTCAAAACCAACGGCCTGTTTTACATCTATTACACCCAACAGAATGCGTCGGACCAAATGAAACAGTTTCAGGACGGGCGCCCGACGAGTTTTCCGTATCGCAGTGTGGTCAGCGAGTTCAAGGTTTCGGGTAGCGACCCGGACAAGGCCGATATGTCCTCCGAACGCATTCTTTTGACCGTCCCGCAGCCGTTCTGGAACCATAAGGGCGGCGAACTGGCCTTTGGACCGGACGGCTACCTTTATCTGGGGCTCGGCGACGGCGGCGCGGCGGACGACCCTTTCGGCAACGGCCAGAACACCGCCACGCTGCTGGCCAAGATGCTCCGCATCGATGTGAACACACGCAGCAAGATGCGTGTGGGATTGCGCCAGCAGGAATTGCCCTATGGTATTCCGACAGACAATCCGTTCGCGAGTGAACTCAACATGGCTTACAGCGCGCGCAAGGAAATTTATGCCTACGGTCTGCGCAATCCGTGGCGATACAGTTGGGATTCCCAAACCGGCGCGTTATGGGTGGGCGACGTCGGCCAGGATTTGTGGGAGGAAGTGGACCTGGTCACCAAGGGGGGCGATTACGGCTGGAGCATTCGCGAAAGCGCGCACCACTTCAAACCCGGCCCGGCCGGGGCGCAACTGATTGATCCGGTCATGGAATATCCGCATCGTCCGAGTCTTCAACGGCAAGGAATGTTTCACGACCACGGTATCGGGCTCTGCGTGATTGGCGGCTATGTTTATCGCGGGAAGGAATACACGGCGCTCGACGGCGTTTACGTTTATGCCGATTACAACGTGGGGACGATTTGGGGGTTCCGGTACGATTACGACGCACACAAGGTGACTGCGGAAGGAACGTTGCTTCAACAACCGAAAAATATCACCAGCTTTGCCGAGGATTTGGACGGGGAGATTTACGCCCTGACTCAGGGTGGCGAAATTTTCCACGTTACCGTTCCCTGAAATTCTCAACCCGGTTCCATCTTTCATGTAGCGAAGACATCCTTGTCTGCGGGTTTACGGGACATTCTTGTCCCGTCTTCCGTACGTAGGAAAGTGGCGACTGGAAAGTCGCCCGTACCCGCAGGCTGGAAAGCCTGCGCTACATCATAACTGCAAATAATCTAATCTGAATCGTGTGCTTCATCTGTGCCTGCGATTATGATTAAGAACAGGATTAAGATTAAGATAAAATAAGACTCAAATCTGAAAATCTGCCGAAGATTTTGCTTTGCGTTCCGATTTGCTCAGCACGCGTGCCTTGGGGGCGTCGTAAAGGACGACGGAATTCGGGGCGACGCTCTCCATCAGAAACACGTTGCCGCCAATGGTACTGCCGGCGCCGATGACAGTATCGCCGCCCAGAATAGTCGCACCGGGATAAATCGTGACGCGGTCTTCAATTGTCGGATGCCGTTTTTTGCCGCGTAATTGTTCGACGTCAGAGGTGGATTTCGCACCGAGGGTCACGCCGTGATATAGCTTCACGTGATCACCGATGATGGCCGTCTCGCCAACGACTGTCCCGGTGCAATGGTCTACGAAGAAGTGCGTGCCGATTTGCGCGCCCGGATGCAAATCCATGCCCGTGCGTGAATGCGCCCACTCGGTCATGATGCGCGGGATCAGCGCGACATTTTTCAGGTACAACTCATGCGCCAGCCGCTGTACGGCGATCGCCTCGACAAACGGATAGGATACCAGCACCTCTTCCTTGCTTTTGGCGGCCGGGTCGCCGTCGTAGGCCGCAGCCATATCGGTTTGCAGCACTTCACGCAGGCGCGGCAGGCTGTCGAGAAATTCCACTGTGAGAGTGTGCGCGGCCGACCGCAGCCCTTTCTTCGGCAATTCCGGCGGCGGATTGTATTCGAGGGCCTTGTAAATTTCGTCCTCGAGCGCGCCCAGCACCGAGTCGAGCAGTGCCGCGGTCACCACTTTGATTTCCGAGGAATGAATCGGTTTTTCATCAAAAAAACCGGGGAACAGCAGCCGCAACAGATTCTGGGTGATGGCGGTGATGGCGTGGTTGGACGGCAGATTTTTGCCGTCCAAATGATTAATGCCACCGACACGCGCGTACGACGCGACCAGCTCATTCGTCAATTGGGTGACAGTATCCACGGGGAATCATTTACCACAGTTGGTTAAAGCGTTAAAGCCTTAAAGCGTTAAAGCGTTGAAGCGGTAAGGTCATCCGGGAGCGCCGGCTTCCAGCCGGCGAGTTGAACGATGAACAAACTGATATACGCCGGCAAGATGCCGGCGCTCCCGGCGAGTTACTTCATGGCTTCACTGCGCAGTGAAGATGTTCCCGAGGTAAACCGGCTTGCGCGACGGCGCGAGCCACAAATGCGTGCTCGGATTTTTCCAGCACCATAAATTGCCATCGGCAGCCAGAGCGATGCAACCCGAAGGATAACTTCGATAAGAATGAAGCGCTATCCAACCTGAGTAGGTTCCCAGCTGGACGGGTTTCACCGAATCGGGATTGCGAGTCCATTTCCCGGGGCGCGGCCATTCCCAGAGCGTACCATCCTCGCGAATGGCAAGTATCGAATTGTCACCGGCAAACGCAGTGGCCTTCCACTTCGTGCCTTTCCCAAGCTGAATTTCCTTTGTCTTTTGGTTGACTAAGTCGGCAAACAGCCAGAGTTCGTAGTTCGTTTTAACCCCGCCGGTCCATTCGCCCATCGAGCTGGCCGCCCAGGCCAAAGATACAAAACCTTTGTTTAACGGTTGCCAGGACTCGAGCGGCTGCAAGTGCGGCCTGGGATTTGCATTGCCTGGCCCGAATACGAGTTCCCAGATACCGCCATCCTCCTTCCGAGCATACGCCCGGCCCTGTGAAAAAACCGCCGTCCAATTTGTTTTCTGTCCGAGACTCGTGAGTGGAGTCGCCAAATTTGTCCTTAACTTATCCCAGCTCAAGTAATCACGGTCTGTG
>JBGPDH010000066.1:0-14954 GCA_041482195.1 Verrucomicrobiia bacterium | reverse complement strand
CACCGTCCAAGGCGCGCTTGTGGTCCTGCGACGTCGGGAACAGTTTGGCGGTCTTGCCGTCGCACAACGCGTGCAGCGAAATTTCCATCCCTTCCAGAAACTCCTGGATGACAATGTTCGCACCGGCCACTCCGAAAGCCTTGCTGACCAGAATTTCGTCGATCGCCTTGTTCGCCTCCGCAACACTGAGGCACATCAAAACGCCTTTGCCGAGCGCCAAGCCGTCGGCTTTCACAGCACATTTGCCACCCAGCGATGCCGCGAAGGCCTTGGCCGGCCCTGCCTCCGAAAAGGTTCCGGCACGGGCGGTCGGGATGCCGTATTTCTCCATGAAGTTTTGAGAGAACACTTTGGACGACTCAAACTGCGCAGCTTTTTTGTTCGGTCCCCAGATCCGCAGGCCATTTTTCTGAAACAAGTCCACGATGCCCAGCGCGAGCGGATTGTCCGGGCCGACCACTGTAAGCTCGATTTTCTTTTCCTGCGCAAACGCCAGGAGTCCGGGCAAATCTTCGGCGCTGATATTCACGCACTCAACGGGCTTCCCTGTTTTCTCCGTTCGCTCCTGTTGAATTCCGGCGTTGCCCGGTGCGCACCACAATTGCGTGACGTGCGGTGATTGCGCGAGTTTCCACACCATTGCGTGTTCCCGTCCACCCGAACCGATGACGAGCAGTCTCATTTGAACCGCAGATTACGCGGCCTGCCGCGGCGAAGCAATGCGAAGCCGGGATGACGCGGATTGAAAAAAAAGCCGCGAGTTCAGCCGATCGCCGTTGGATTCGATACGTTCACCCGCCGGTTACGCGGCTCCGAAAGCCCGCTTAAATATTTTACAAGCGCTGATAATTCTTTTTCTTGCCTGATTGACAGCCAGTTTCGTTCATCGCAATCTCCGGGGCGTTATGGATGTACTAACTCTGGCGCGCATCCAATTCGGGGCCACGATCGCATTTCATTATCTTTACCCGCCTCTGAGCATTGGCCTGGGTGTGCTGCTGGTCTGTATGGAAGGGTTGTGGCTTAAAACCAAAAACCCAATCTACCACCAGATGGCTCGGTTCTGGACGAAGGTGTTTGCGCTCACTTTCGCCATCGGCGTGGCCACCGGGATCGTGATGGAATTCGAATTCGGCACGAACTGGGCGACCTATTCGCGGTTCGTCGGTGATGTGTTCGGCAGCGCCCTGGCCGCGGAAGGCATCTTCGCGTTCTTCCTCGAATCCGGTTTTCTCGCGGTTTTGCTGTTCGGTTGGGACAAGGTCAGCCGCAAAATCCATTTCTTTTCCACGTGCATGGTCTGCCTGGGTGCCCATTTCAGTGCGGTCTGGATTGTTGTGGCCAATTCCTGGATGCAGACGCCCGCGGGTTATCATCTCGTAATGCGGAATGGCGTGGAGCGGGCGGAAATCACGGACTTCTGGCAACTGGTGTTCAATCCGTCCTCAATGGACCGGCTGTTTCACGTATTGTGCGGCGCATGGCAGGCGGGCGCGTTCCTGGTTGTCAGCGTCAGTGCGTGGTACCTGTTGAAAAAACGCCACCTGGATTTTGCCCGCGCTTCATTGCGGGTCGGCCTGACGGTCGGCCTGGTCGCTTCCCTGCTGCAACTGGTCAGCGGTGATTTCAGCGCGCGCGGGGTGGGAAAAAATCAGCCGGCCAAGCTCGCAGCATTTGAAGGGCTTTACAATACGACCTCGAATGCGCCGCTGACGCTCGTTGGTTATGTGGACGAAAAGAACGAAAAGGTTGTGGGCCTGCAATGGCCGGGCCTGCTGAGCTGGCTGGTGGCCCACGATACGCGCGCGCTGGTGACCGGTCTGAATGCTTTTCCGCCGCAAGACCGCCCTCCGGTGCAGGCCTCGTTCATTTTCTTTCACGGCATGGTGGGCGTTGGTTTCGCGATGATTGCCATTGCGACCCTGGGCTTTCTTTATTTCCGCCACGGTTCACTGCACGAACGAAGATGGCTGTTGTGGATTCTGGTTTTTTCCGTGCTCGGCCCGCAGATGGCCAATCAGCTCGGCTGGTTTGCGGCCGAAGTGGGCCGGCAACCCTGGATTGTTTATGGCTTGATGCGTACGCCGGCCGGGTTATCGGCCATTGTAACGGCCAACGTCATTCTCACCTCGCTGATTTTGTTCACCCTGGTTTATTTCCTGCTGTTCGCCGTGTTTATTTATCTGCTGAACGATAAAATCCAGCACGGCCCGGATGATCAGGATTTGGTTCCGTCCGGCAAACTCGCGTTGCCCACCGGATTAACCCATCACAAAAAGACATGAATCTCGATCTTAACACGGTTTGGTTCATTCTCGTCGGGGTGTTGTTCACGGGCTACGCCATGCTCGACGGTTTCGATCTCGGCATCGGGGCGCTGCATCTGTTTACAAAGGACGACACCGAGCGGCGCCTGCTAATCAATTCCATCGGTCCGGTCTGGGACGGCAACGAAGTCTGGCTGGTCACCGGTGGCGGCGCGTTGTTCGCCGCGTTCCCGAATGTTTATGCGACCGTCTTTTCGGGCTTTTACCTTGCCTTCGTTTTGTTGCTCGTGTGCCTGATTTTTCGCGCGGTGGCCATTGAGTTCCGCAGTAAACAGCCGATGCGCTGGTGGCGGCAGATGTGGGACATTGGATTTTCGGTGGGCAGTCTGGTGTCGGGCCTGCTCATGGGCGTGGCGCTGGGCAATATGGCCCAGGGCGTCCCGGTGGGTCCGGACGGTGAGTTTGCCGGGACGTTCTTTGGTTTGCTGACGCCTTATCCTTTACTGGTCGGTATCACCACCGTGGCTTTGTTCATGATGCACGGCGCGATTTATGGCGTGATGAAAACCGAAGGCGCGCTTCACGACAAACTGCGGGTCTGGGCGATGCGTGGTATCATCTTTTTTGTGATTTGCGCCGTGACGCTCACGATGGCCACGTTGCTTTACGTGCCACACATGGCCGCGCGGGTGCACGATAATCCGTGGCTGTTTACCATTGCGCTCGTGAACATGCTGGCCATCGCCAACATCCCGCGCGAGCTCCATCACAAACGCGACTGGCTGGCATTTCTGTCATCGTGCGGCGCGATGATTACGCTGATGATGCTGTTCGGCCTGAACACGTATCCGTACCTGGTTTACAGCCAGCCCGATGCGGCAAACAGTCTGACGATTTATAACGCATCGTCCTCACCCAAAACGCTGGGTATTATGCTGGTGATCGCCTGCATCGGCGTGCCGCTGGTCATCACCTACACCGTCTGCATCTACTGGATTTTCCGGGGTAAGGTGAAGCTGGACCGGATGAGCTACTAACGATTGAAGATTTGGACTGCGCCGGCAGAGTGCCAGCGGCGACGGCGCTTTCGGATGGCGTGGCGCATCCGATCGATTATGCAATCCACTTTGTAAAGCGGTGTCGCGCTCCGCTTGCCACCGCAGTCCAAAATTGTCAAATCCAAGACTGACAAGCACAACGTATCGGACGCATTCGAAGTGGCGTTGGAAGGGTGAATATCGTTGTGGACTGCGCCGGCAGAGTGCCAGCGGCGACGGCGCTTTCGGATGGCGTCGCGCATCCGATTTTCCAATCCACTTGATAAAGCGGTGTCGCGCTTCGCTTGCCACCGCAGTCCAAAATTGTCACCTTGCCAATCATGCCTGCCGACAAGATTGCGTGGCCACATGCACCGGAACATCGGCTCAGCGTTCGTGGGACTTACTTTGTTACGGCAAGTACTTATCTCCGCCAGCATCACTTCAGGGGAAAAATTCGATTGGCGGTGCTGCATCGAGGGTTACTCAAAATTGCCGCGGATTTCGGTTGGCAATTGGAAGCCTGGACGGTTTTCTCTAACCATTTTCATTTTGTCGGCCACTCGCCAGCCGACCAGGACACGGCGAAAAACCTGTCTCAAATGCTCGGCCTGTTGCATGAGAAGACCGCCAAATGGATCAACAAACTTGATGACACTCCCGCCCGCAAAGTCTGGCACAATTATTGGGAAACACGGCTGACTTATGAAAAGTCTTATCTGGCACGACTCAATTACGTACATCAAAATCCGGTAAAACACGGGTTGGTACTCATGGCGAATCAGTATCCGTGGTGTTCAGCACGCTGGTTCGAACGCACCGCCACGCCTGCTCAAATCAAAACCATATACAAATTCAAGACTGACACGCTCAACGTATCGGATGAATTTGAAGTGTCGCCGGAATGGTGAATCGTTGTGGACTGCGCCGGCAAAGCGCAGCGGCGACGGCGCTTTTAGATGGCGTGGCGCATTCGATTATGCAATCCACTTTGTAAAGCGGTGTCGCGCTCCACTTGCCACCGCAGTCCAAATCAAACCACCCTTACTTCGCCCTTGCCCTTCACCACTTCGCCGATGAGCCATGCCTGATGCTTCTGTGAGTGGATGAATTCTAGGATGGCGTCCGCCTTGTCCGCCGACACGATGGCGACCATGCCGATGCCCATGTTGAACACCTGATACAACTCGTCCTCGGGCACCTCCCCCTTCTTTAAAATAAGCCGGAAAATGGGCAGCATGTCCCAGGAGCCTTTATGGATGACGACGTCCAGCTTTTTTGGCAACACGCGCGGGATATTGTCCACGAAGCCGCCGCCGGTGATGTGAGCAAACGCTTTGATCGTTTGTAGCCGCGTTCGTGAGAACGCGGATAAATCCGCGGTCTTACGCGATGCGGCTACAGAAACAGAATTGAATCGCTTGATCAATTTTTGAATCAACGGACCATAACTGACGTGAATCTTTAGCAACTCGTCGCAGATGTTATTTTCCAGTTCGCCGACGTAGCTCGTGGGTTTCAACTCCATCTGGTCGAAGAAAATCCGTCGGGCGAGCGAGAAACCGTTCGTATGCAGGCCGCTGGAGGCGATACCGATGACCGCATCGCCGCGGTTAACGGTCTTTTGGCCGTTCAGCATTTTGGATTTTTCGACGACGCCGACGATCGTGCCGCTGACGTCGTATTCGCCGGGGTGATAAAAGCCCGGCATTTGGGCCGTCTCACCACCGATGAGTGCGCAATGGTTCTCCGAGCAGGCGCGGGCAAAACCCTTGATGATTTCAGTGAAAACATGCGGCTCCAGTTTGCCCGTGCCGAGATAATCGAGAAAAAACAGCGGTTCGGCGCCCAGCACCGCGATGTCGTTGACGCAATGGTTCACGAGGTCGGCGCCGATGGTGTCGTGCTTGTCCATGGCGAAGGCGATCTTGAGCTTGGTGCCGACGCCGTCCACGGACGACACCAGCACCGGCTCGCGGTATTTGTTCAGGTCCAGCGCAAATAGACCGCCGAAGCCGCCAACCTTGCCGAGCACCTCTCGCCGGTGGGTGGAGGCCAGCAATTGCGGCAACTCGGACTTGACCTTGTTGCCCAAATCAATATCCACGCCGGCGGCGGCATAAGCCTTCTGTTTCATCGGCGGACATTAAACCGGCAAACGGTGAAACCGGCGAGAAAATTTCGCAGGAAGGCAGCGAAGGGAATTCATTTCGCAAATGGTAACTCCACAATTTTCGCCAGACTTTCCCCTGTCGCCGTTCGTAGATTCAGTTCGATACCGACCTGGTTGGCTTCGCGGCGGACATAGCCTAGCGCGATATCAGCGTTGAGCAGCGGCGATTTCACAGCGCTAGTGATGTAACCGACTTCCTTGCCGTCCCGGAACAGCTTGTCGCCACGTTTAGGTAATGGCAGCCCCGCGCTGGCGGGGTCGGCCAGGCGCAGGCCGCACAATTCTTTGTTCACATGGCCGAAGCTGTGGATGCGGTTGATGACTTCCTGTCCGATGTAACAGCCCTTTTTGTAGCTAATTGCACGGTTTTCGATACCACATTCCAGCGGCAGGTTTGTTTCGTCCATGTCCACGCCAAAGCGCGGAATACCGGCCTCGATGCGCGCGGTTTCGAAAGCCTGCCAGCCACAGGCGCGTCCGCCAATTTGTTTGGCCGCTGTAATGAGCTTGTCCGCTACCGCGCCGAGGGAGGAATTGGGTATGAAAAGGTCGAAGCCCCCAATACCGGGAGCGCCGGCATCTTGCCGGCGAGTTGCAATGCTTTCAGTTCCTGAACCTGCCGGCAGGATGCCGGCGCTCCCGGACAAACGCGCGCGGTTGGCGAGATAGATTTCGCCCAGCATCGCGTCGGAGATTTTAATAATGGTAGGCCCGGCCTGCTGGTCGATCTGGACGCGCGGCAGCGCGTCCCTACCGACCAAACCAATCATGTTCACTACCTCTTCCGCCTTCGGTCCTTTCACGCTCAGCAAACCGTAATGGGGTGCGACGTCCACGATTTGCACGTCATCGGCGACGATGAATTTTTCCAGTCGCTTTGAAATATTTTCCGTCAGGCCCGGCTCGAAATCCAGAAGTAGCTCATCCGCCAGGCAGAAAATATTCAGGTCGCTTTCCATTTTGCCTTTGTTGGTAGTGATGGCGGCGTAACAACCATTGCCGACTTGTAGCTGTTTCACATCATTTGTGACCTGACCGTGCAGAAAGCGGACGCGGTCGGCGCCGGTCAGGCAAATCCGGCCGCGGAAACTCAAATCCAGAACGCCCGCGCCTTGGCACAACGCGGCGTACTCGGCGAGCCAGTCGCCGTAATCATTGACCATTTCGGCCCCGTTCAATTCGGCGAACCGTGCGCCAAGGCTGAAATGAAACTCGTGTAGCGCGAGTCGTTGCATCTGCCATTTACGATTTAAGATTTTTGATTTATGATTGGTCCCGTTTGTGTGTAAATCATAAATCGTAAATCATAAATCATCAATGAACTTGGACGCGCTTTATTCCGAACTGACACTGAAAATCCCGCGTGGCGGGGCCAAACTCGCGCTGGTCGTGCTCGATGGGCTCGGCGATCTGGCCACCCGGGACCAACTTAATCTGACGCCCCTGGAAGCCGCGGCCACGCCGAACCTCGACAAATTGTGCAAGGACTCTGCGCAAGGCCGTATGATTCCGGTCGCGCCCGGCATCACGCCCGGGAGCGGACCGGGACATCTCGGATTGTTCGGCTACGACCCGCTGGAATATCAGGTGGGTCGCGGTGTCATCGAGGCGCTGGGCCTCGGCATGGAACTCAAACCCGGCGATGTCTGCGCCCGGGCAAACTTTGCCACGCTCGACAAAAAAGGTATTGTCACCGACCGCCGCGCCGGCCGCATCCCAACCGAAACCTGCGAGAAACTCTGCGCGCTCCTCGCCGGCAAAATCAACAAGCTCGGCGACACGGACGTCATCATCAAGGCCGGCAAGGAACATCGCTTTGTCGTCGTTTTTCGCGGCAGCGGATTGGAAGGTCCGCTCACGGACGCCGACCCGAATCGCGAGGGTTTTGCCATTCCCACAGTCCATCCGCGTGATCCCGACAATGCCGGCCAGAAGAAAATGTCGGCGCTGATAGCCGATTTTTACAGGGCCGCCCTGCCGGTTCTGGCGAACGAAAAGCCGGCAAACGGTTTTCTCATGCGCGGCATCGCACATCAACCGCACATCCCGTCGTTCGAAGAGCGGTACAAGCTGAAGGCCGCCGCACTGGCGGTTTATCCCATGTACAAGGGCCTGGCCCAGCTGGTCGGCATGAAAAAAATTGAAGGTCCGGCGACCATCGCCGAACAATTCGAGCGGTACCTCAAGGAACACGACCACTTTGACTTCTTCTTCATCCACTACAAATACACGGACAAGGCGGGCGAGGACGGAAACTTCAGCGCCAAAAAAAAAGCGATCGAAGATTTTGATGCGGCCCTGCCGATTTTGCTGAAGAAAAAGCCCGACGTGCTCGCCATCACCGGCGATCATTCGACACCGGTGGCGGTCAAGGGGCATTCGTGGCATCCGCAGCCGGTACTCTTGCATTCGGCATTCAGCGGCTCGGACAAGCTGGAACGTTTCACCGAAACCGGCGCGAACCTCGGTTCGCTCGGCGTATTTGAGGCGAAGTATCTGATCCGGCTCATGCAGGCCAACGCGCGAATGTTCGACAAGTTTGGCGCGTAAACGGACGTGATCGGCCAGTTCTGAGCGTTTGAAGCTTGCCAGCCACTGTCATTCACCGGCACTTTTCGCGGAGTGAATCTGCCAAACAAACTGACGGTGGGAAGGTTCGTCTTGACGGCGGTCTTTGTTTGGGTGCTGTTTGCACCAGTTCCATTTCATCACACCCTGGCCTTGTTTTTTTTCTGTCTGGCCGGTATCACGGACTTTCTGGACGGTCGCATTGCGCGCACCCACAAACTCATCACTAACTTCGGCGTCCTGATGGATCCCCTGGCGGACAAGATTATGACCTGCTCGGCGTTCATCGCCTTTGTGGAAAGCTCGCATCAAACGCCCCATCCGCAGGTGACCGTCGACGCATGGATGGTCATCATCATTGTCGCTCGCGAATTGGCCATCACCGGACTGCGGTTGCTGGCGGCATCGAAGAGCGTCGTACTGGCGGCGGAGCGTTACGGCAAACACAAGACCATTTCACAGATCGTGGCCATTATCGCGTTGCTCGTGGTGGATGCCTGCAACGAATGGCCGGCCTGGCTCCAACACCTGTTCCGGAGCTGGATACCGGTGTTTGCGGAATTCGTGTTATGGGTGACGGTGGTACTGACGCTGACTTCGGGCGTTCTCTATCTGTGGCGGAACCGCGCGCTTTACATGAACGAATTGTGAAGGAAGAGACCGTGTCAAATTCCGGGGAATCCCGGCTTCTCAACAAGGAAGTTTGGAGCTCGCAAATCGATTGCTCCGCTGGAATGTTCAGCGGTGTGTAGTCAGGGGGAGGGTCTCGCCCGCGTTGGCCGATTGATATATGGCCGGTTTCACGCCGGCTACGGGATGGCTGCGCGCATGATGCCGCCAGGCGGAACCGGCCATCCAAACGACCACCAGCAGAACCAACGCCCCGCCCGCAATCGCGCCGACCCGCCAGTTGAGTTTGGACAGCCAGAACATCACGTGGTCGAGAAAGGTATTGGACTCTTCCATCAGCGGCGGCGGTTCCTTGAATTTTTCCGACCGCTTCAATTCGGCGTCGAGCACGGCCATGATTTGGGCCGTGTTGAGTTTGAGTTGGGCCGCATAAATGCGGACGAAACCGCGGATGTAAACCGGGGCGGAAAACACCTCGTAATGTCCCTCCTCCAGGGCGCGGATATGGTCGGTGCGGATTTTCGTAACATCCGCGATCTGCTGGATGGTGAGTTTTAAGGCCTCACGCGCAGCTTGGAGCTGTTCACCTACTTCGGACATGGTCATAGTTTTCAGCATTTTTAAGCACTTTTGCAATCTAAATAGCATGAAAAAGGCCAACTTTGGGCAGCGTTGTATGAAAAATTGACCCGGCCAGCAGTTCAACTAATGAACCGGAATCCGATCTAATTCTCCGGGAGCCTTTGAACCTTTTCTCGCCTCGCGCATTCCTCTTGCTGTAAATGCTGGTAGTGGCTGAACGCGAACAACTGCCCGTGTCGCAGGCCAGGGCCGGAGATCCGGCGGCTTGGGACGCCCTTTTTCACCGCTACCAATTGCCCCTTTACGTTTATGTTTTTGAACTGGTCCATGACGAACAGGCGAGCCTCGACCTCGTGCAGGAAACTTTTATCGCCGCGGTCAAACATGTCGGCAGTCTGCGGGATGACACGAAGTTCGGGAGCTGGCTTTTCAGTATTGCCCACCAGAAATGCATCCAGCGTTGGCGGAAACAGGACCGTGAAGCAGTACTGCATGAGGAAATTATCGAATCGCCGGACGCATTTGAAAACAGGCCCGACGAGTTGCTCATCCGGCAGGAGCAGGAGGCCGGGTTTATGAAACTGCTGAATCAGTTGCCGCTACCGCAACGCGCCGTGTTGCTGCTGCATATCGTCGAAAATTTTTCACTCGAAGAAATCGCGCGCATCACCAACGCCCCACTGGGCACGGTGAAGTCTCGATTGTTCCACGCCAGGCGCGCATTGCGGAAATTGGTTCTGGAAAATGAAGATAAACCATGAAAACGCCGCGCGAAATTTTGTTCCAAAAGCATCAAGCCGTTGAACCAAAGCTTGATGCGGTCCGAAAAACCGCTGTTTGGGAGGGACGGCGTGTCGCTGTCCCCAAAACCGGGGTCGCCAGCACGGCGACCCTCCCGGCGTTGTCCTGGCGCGAATTCCTGATTTCGCTTCGCTGGCATCTGGCCGGGATGGGCGCCGCATGGGTCGTGATTGTGCTTTTGAACCTGAACCTTGGTCATTCCAGCAGTCTCGCGTCAGCCCTGCCGGCAGCAAAAATCCCCCCGCCGCAAATTATCCTGGCTTCGCTGCGCGAAAACCGCCGCGAACTTCTGGAGATGATTCAACCCGCCGAATCGCGCAACCCCCGGCCGGCAATATTGTTTCCGTTGCAACCACGGAGCGAGCGGCCTGACGAAACCCTGACGGCCTGATCCAACATGAACCCGAACCTTGACCCAAAAACTTTGTGGCCGGCCAAACGCACCGTGTTGCGCCGATTGACACGAATTACCCTGGTCCTGCTTCCGCTTTCATTGGTGGTTTTTGCGCTGTTGGTCGGGGACTGGAAGCTCAACCTTCCCGAATGGACGGAAGAGACCCGACGACATCTTTGGCAATGGGCGGTCATCCTGGTGGTGGCAATTTCCGTGAGTTTTTTAGCCAGTTCGCTGCCGTTCGTTCAACCATTTTTCAACTGGCTGTTCAGCGGGCGCATGATTCGCAGAATGCTGATTGGGCTGGTATGGCTGGTGACCGTGGTGGTGTTGCTCTATGCCGAGGAGGACTGGCGCGGCCGGCACGTGTGGAATAATTATCGTGAACAATTGGAAGCTGGCGGCGCACAGTTGGATTATCGGGCGTTTATTCCCAAACCGATTCCCGACGAGCAAAACTTCGCCGCCATCCCGCTGATCGAATCCTGGTTCACCGAGAGAACCAATTTCGACCAGCGATGGTCGGACAATTATGCGTTGGCCAGCAGCATGATTGGCTCGCCGACTGATCCAGCCGCTCCTGCCGGCCTTCAGGGCGGCAAACGTTATTTCCTGGATCTTGTTGCCTGGAAAATGGCCTTTGGCTCGATTCAGTCGGGCCAGACAAATCAGCAAATTAAATCCGATAAACTCGATCTGACGTCACGGGCCGCCGCGGCCCCGGCGGTTCTGGCCGGCTTAACATCGAGCGAAACCAGTCTGGCGCCACTCCGCGCTGCCAGTGACCGGCCGTATGCGCGGTACCCGGTCGTTTACGACTTGGACAATCCGTGGGGCATCCTGCTGCCGCACCTCGGCAATATCAAAAGGATTGTCCAACGTTTACAACTCAGAACCTGCGCCGAACTGGCTGCCGGCCGGACTGACGATGCCTTCGCCGATGTAAAGCTGATGCTTTATCTGACTGATTCGATGAAAGACGAGCCGTTTGTGATTTCATATCTGGTTCGCATTGCTTGCTTGCAACTCGCGATCCAACCGGTATGGGAAGGACTGGCCGAACACGCCTGGTCCGATGCCCAGCTTCAGGAACTGCAGGCGAGTTTCCAGCAATACGATTTCTTTACCCCTTTGGAACGGTCCCTGGCCAGCGAACGCGCGGCGGGAATTCTGACCGCCGACCTTCTGGCCCGGGGAAAATACAATTTGAACATTCTGACGACAGACCCGACGCAGACCGGCTCGGCGGCGGCCAATTTATTCGGCCGGATCGTTCCGCGGGGCTGGTATTATCAGGAACAATTGAATTATTGCCGGCTCTTTCAACTGCAATTGAACGGGGCATTTGATCCCGATAAAAAACAGGTTTTCCCGAAGCAGATTGAATTCAATACCAATGCCTTGGAACAGGCATTTGCCGGCCGCAACCCTGTCACCACCATCTGTATCCGTCACCAACTCCTGGCCGCAATCATGTTGCCGACGTTGCACAAGATACCGATGAGAGCGGCCACGGCCCAGACCGCCGTGGATGAAACCACCATCGCCTGCGCGCTCGAACGTTATCGCTTGGCCAATGGACAATTTCCGGAAAATCTGGATGCGCTTGTCCCGAAATTTATTTCTGCGTTACCCCACGACGTCATTTCCGGCGGGCCTTACAAATATCACCTCACTGGCAACGGCCGGTTTGTCCTCTACTCGGTGGGCTGGAATGAAGCCGACGACGGCGGCGTACCGGGGAATACCTTGTTCGACGACAAGGAAGGCGATTGGGTCTGGCAGTACCCGGCGAGGTAGAAATTACCGAAACATTCAACATTCAACGCTCAACATTGAACCCTCAAGGACAGCTTTGTCCCGGTATCACCTTGGGAGTTGGGCGTTGAATGTTGAATGTTTTTCCAAAACCTCTCCCGACTACGGTCCCGACGACGGAGCCGACGATGGCTCCAGCCACGAAATCCGAAAACCAATGAATGGTCATGGAGACGCCAATACCTACGTAGAGGGCATAAACAATGGCCATGATACCCAGCCACCGTGGTTTTGGCCGGAGCGTGAACATGGTCGCAGCCATGGCGAACGCAACTGTGGTATGCGACGACGGCCAGCCCCAGAAAACTCCCCCGCGTAGAATGCCGAAATGAAAGACATGACTGATGTCCTGGCCGACGATGTGCATCGGATGAGCGCGGCCCGTAAACGCTTTG
Organism: Verrucomicrobiia bacterium; assembly: GCA_041482195.1. Taxonomy (GTDB): domain Bacteria; phylum Verrucomicrobiota; class Verrucomicrobiia; order Limisphaerales; family UBA11358; genus UBA11358. Next base: position 2,289 of record JBGPDH010000066.1, on the reverse strand, counting down.
TAGGCGATAACAATCAAGGCGCCAATGAGTTCTGATTGGGCGACTGCCCAGCCGGTCAGAATGGTTTTCGTACTTTGGGCGATGATGCCGGCAGCAAATAGAATCAACGGTAAGTAGATGGGTAGGAACATACCGATGACGACGGCGGGCCACATCCAGGAACGGAGTTCCGGACTGCGGGTGGCGAGGAAATAACGCCAGTCGAAATCGGACCAGACAAGGATGAGCGTCAGCAGGATAGCGACGAGATGCCACACGAGTTTCCAGCCTTTGAAGCAACCAATCAGGTTGCGCGGCAGCGTTACCAGAAATTGTTTCATGCAACGATGGTCTTGAGCAGGATATGTTTCTACAGAAGCAAACGAAGAGAACGAAGAAAAATCTTTACCGTTTCCTCCTGTGGATTTGGTTCAAATCACTGATTCGCACCGGGCAGGATCAGGCGAACCACTCCATCCACGAGTTTCATTTCGTGGAAATTGATGATGAGTCCCACGGGCACATTGAGCAGTTTCATGTAACTCAGCAATTGCGCTTTGTGAACAGGCAAAATTTCCTGCACGGATTTCAATTCCAGCAGGAGGCAATCTTCCAGTAAAACGTCGAAGCGTAATGGTTCCTCAAATACCAGACCTTTGTATTCAATTCGGACCAGACGTTGGTTGACAGCGATGAGACCGCGCAATTCCAATTCCCGCATCATGCACTTTTCATAAATGCTTTCAAGCAAGCCAGGGCCTTTGAGCCGATGAACTTCAATGGCCGCGCCAATGGCAGTGTTGCTTAGCTGATCTGCTTTCTTGAACAACGGATGCATAAGCTCTGAACAGAAGATCTTAAGCAGAACACAAAGAAAGGAAACGAAGATAAAACTCTGTCTTCGTTATCTTTGTTTGCTTCTGTAACCTGTGTCTAAACCGCCTGCTGTCCCGCGCCGTCCATGCCGGTGCCGTCCAGATCAATCAAGATATCGCGCGGTTCGGCGCCTTTGTTGGGGCCCACGATGCCGCGGTTCTCCAGTTCGTCCATGATGCGCGCGGCGCGGGTATAGCCAAGACGCAGCCGGCGTTGCAACAGCGAGACGCTTGCCTTTTGTTCGCTACGGATGACTTCAATGCATTGCTGGATGAGTTCCTCGTCTTCGTCAATGCCGGATTCATTCCCGAAACTGGCGGCGGGCTGGGAAAGCTGCTTATGAATTTCCATGTCGTAGTTCGGTTTGCCCTGTTTGGCGATGAACTCGACAATGCTGTTGATTTCCTGGTCGGTGATGAGCGCGCCCTGGGCGCGAATCAATTTCGCCGAGCCGGGTGGCAGGTAAAGCATGTCGCCCTTGCCCAGCAATTTGTCGGCGCCCATTGCGTCGAGAATCGTCCGCGAATCCACGCGCGAGGCGCACTGAAACGCGATGCGCGCGGTGATGTTCGCTTTGATGACACCGGTGATCACGTCCACGCTCGGCCGTTGCGTGGCGACAATGCAATGAATACCGGCCGCACGCGCCATCTGCGTAATGCGCGCAATGGCCATTTCCACGTCAGCCGGCGCCACAAGCATCAGGTCCGCCAGCTCGTCAATGATCACGACGATGTAACTCAGCTTTTCCGGAATGACGATGTCGTCATCGCGCGGCACGACGATTTCCTCGTCCACCTCGACGGCAAAACCTTCCGCGCCCGGCTCGACCTTTTCCTTTTTAGCCTTGAGCGGCAGTTCCAATTCCTGTTGTGGCAGCGGCTTGTTCTTGGGGCGCGAGTTAAACGTGGCGATGTTGCGGACCCCAACCCGTGCAAAAATCTGGTAGCGTTTTTCCATCTCGTTCACGACCCAGCGCAACGCGAGGATGACCTTTTTGGGGTCGGTCACCACCGGCACCACGAGGTGCGGCAGGGCGTTGTATTGCTGCAATTCGACGACTTTCGGGTCGATCATCACGAACCGGAGCTGGTCGGGCGAAAAACGATACAGCAGTGAGGCGATGATGGAGTTGATGCAAACCGATTTGCCGGAGCCCGTACTGCCGGCGATGAGCACGTGCGGCATTTCTACCAGGTCGGCTACAATCGGATGGCCATAAACATCCTTGCCCAGCGCAATGGGAATCTTGGCCTTGCTGTTGCGCCATTCGTCGGACTCGAACAGGTCGCGCACAATGACCTTGGTCTTGATGTGATTAGGGACCTCGACGCCGACGGAACTTTTGCCGGGGACGGGGGCGAGGATATGAATGCGCTCGGCCTTGAGCGCGGCGGCAATGTTGTTGGACAACGCGGTAATTTTTTCCAGCTT
>JBGPDH010000065.1:0-15393 GCA_041482195.1 Verrucomicrobiia bacterium | reverse complement strand
TTTACCACGGGCCCGGGGCCCCGGGACCAGGCATTGATGGCCGAATTTAAAAAGCTCGCGCCGCAAGCGCAGATTTTACCGGTTGTGCCCGAACTGAGCCGGTTTCTCGCGCTGTTGAAAAGAGCGGAGGTTTTTATTTCCGGCGATACCGGACCACTGCATTTCGCCGCCGGTCTGGGCGTGCCAACCATTTCACTGTTCGGACCGACATCCCCCGCGCAGTGGGCGCCGGTCGGCGAATGCCATCGGGTGTTGACCGGAAGCGCCTGTTCCTGCATCGGCAGCCTGGATGTGTGCCAAAATACCAGTCATTGCCTCGCGACCATAACGCCGGAACAGGTTTTTGGCTGTTTGCAGATCGTTTCGGTGGAGTCCAAACGCGTGTGAGCGAAGTCTCGTAGCCGCCGACGTAAGGAGGCGGAAGCGCAATGCGAGTTCTTTCAAAAATCCGCCTCCTTACGTCGGCGGCTACTGTTCAATCGGCCTGCCGCTTATTTCCGCCCCAGCCGTTCCAGCAGCTTTCCGTGAATGCCGCCAAACCCACCGTTGCTGAAGACACAAACAATGTCCCCGCCCAGCGCGTTCCGGACGACGTGGGAAACGATTGAATCCACGTCCGGCAGATAGGCGGCCTTTTTGCCGGAAGTTTTCAAGTCCTGCATCAGTTTTTCGGGATCCAGCCGCTCGTGGGTGGCGATCTGCTCCAACCGGGCGACCTCCGAAACCACGACCGCATCGGCGTCGGCAAACGCGCCCGGCAGTTCATTTTGAAAGACGTTCCGTCGGGTGGTATTGCTGCGCGGCTCGAAGATGGCCCAGATTTTTTCGCGCGGATATTTGATGCGCAAAGCCCGCAGCGTTTCACGGATGGCCGTCGGATGATGGCCAAAATCGTCCACCACCGTCACGCCACCGGCGATACCGCGTATCTCCATCCGGCGTTTGATGCCCTTGAAAGTATCGAAGGCGGACTGAATCTGGTGGTTCTTCAACCCGCAATGCTTGGCACAGGCAATGACCGCCAGCGCGTTCCGGACGTTCAGTTCGCCGACCAGGTTCAGATGAAATTTAAAGCTTGGGATTTCAAACTCCGTCGCCGTCGGGCCGTAGCGGAGATTGAAGGCGCGGACTTTGTTGCTTTCACCCAGGCCGAACCGCTGGACCGGACAATGCGTCACCTCCAGCAACGGGGCCAGATTCGGGTCATCGCCGTTGCCGAGCAACAGTCCGTTGCGCGGCACCAGCCGGATGAAGTGCGAAAAGGTTTTTTTAATCGCGTCCAGATTTTCAAAAATGTCGGCGTGATCGAACTCCAGGTTGTTGGTGATGGCGATTTCGGGGAGGTAATGGATGAACTTGCTCCGCTTGTCGAAAAATGCGGTGTCGTATTCGTCACCCTCAAGGATGAACCATTCGCTGTTGGTGAACCGGGCGCCCTGGCAGAGATTGTTCGGGATCCCGCCAATGAGATAGCTGGGATTCAGCCCGTTATGTTCAAAGACCCAGGTCAGCAATGAAGTCGTTGTGGTCTTACCGTGCGTGCCGGCAACGACAATGGAGCGTTTCCCGCGGATGAAAAATTCCCGCAGCAGGTCCGGCAACGAACAATACCGGAGTTTGTGGTCGAGCACATACTCCGCCTCCGGATTGCCGCGCGAGATGGCATTGCCGATGACGACCAGATCGGGTTTGTGCGCGAGATTTCGCTCCGCGTAACCGTTCATCACTTCAATTTTTCGTTCCGTCAGGAACATGGACATGGGGGGATAGACATTCTGGTCCGAGCCGGTGACCTGGAAGCCTTTTTCCTTCAGGGCCGCGGCGGCCGAGGCCATGGCCGTGCCACAGATTCCGACGAAATGAACGGATTTGATTTCCGATGAAAACATGCCGGGGCATTAAACCAAGAAGCGGCCAAGGTAAAAAGTATTTTACTTATCCCCTCGATACAACGCACGGCCGGGGATTGCCCCGCCCGCGGGAATGTGCGAGAAAGGGGTAATCCTTTATGCGTTTGCGTTGTTTTGATCGGGTTCAGCTGCGAGACCGTTTGACCAAAATCGTGTTGCTGGCGTTGACGGCCGCATTCATCGTGAATCTTTCCGTCTTCGCCGCTGAACCGGTTTCTCCGCAGAGCCCGGTTAACCTGGACGCCCGCCACGATGTTGCCGCCCTGTCCGGCTTCCTCCTGGATACCAATCGTGCTTTTCCAATACTGTTCATCGTGGGTGATTCAACGGTTCACAATCCGCAAAAGACGGAGCGTGGTTGGGGCGACGTGATTGGGCAATATTTTGATACGAACCGGATTCGCGTGGAAAACCACGCGCTCCCCGGGCGGAGCAGTCGCACATTTCAGACGCAAGGCTGGTGGGACAAGGTGCTCGTGGCTGCCCGGCCCGGCGATTTTGTCCTGGTCCAAATAGGCCATAATGACGGCGGCCCGTTGGATGACACCAACCGCGCCCGTGGCACTCTCCGTGGGCTCGGTGACGAGACTCGCCACATTTACAATCCGATCACGCACCAGCCGGAGGTCGTCCACACCTATGGGTGGTATATGCGCAAATACATTTCCGACGCGCGGGCCCGGGGCATGCTGCCAATCGTTTGCACGCCGATTCCGCATTGCCCCAAGAAAACGGTCAAAGCCGGCGAAACGGAGGATTGGGATTATGTCCGCTTCGCCGCTGCGGTGGCGCAAAGCGAACAGACACCGCTCATCAATTTGAACGAAATTATTCTGAGCCATTACGCCGGCATGACGCCGAAGGAGATCAAAGAGAAATATTACACGCCCGCCGATAACACGCACACGAGCCTCGCCGGCGCCGGGTTGAATGCGCAATCGGTGATCGAAGGCTTGCGCGCGTTAACAAATTGTCCGTTACGGACCTGTCTGTTGCCGGAAAAACCCTGAGTATTTCAATTCGGCACCGTCCAAATTTTCACCGAGTGGCTTGATGGGAATGGGTGTCACGTCAAAAAGTTTTAATCACCTTACCTTGTATTCATGCGCCCTTGAGTACGTTTCCAGAAAGTAACTTGACTATTAGCAGGTAATCTAATATAAAATGAATGCGATTCTTCCAAATGGTCATTTGAGTGATCCATTGGCTGGCAGATTTGGGAGGAATAGTTAGTTTGAAGTATGCCTATGAAAATCTTCCGAGGGGTGCCGCAAGGGCTGAAAAGACTCTTTGGAAGGGTCAGTGGTCTCCTCCCGCTTGTTTTAGTGGCGGTGATTTCCCGGTCAGCCATCGCCAGTCCGCCTGCTGAACGGCAGGCGGTTCCTGTCCGGCTGCCGGCGGCCGCCGCCGGTTTGCAGCCCATCGGGGCGATGGACCGTTCCCAGCGTTTAAATCTGGCCATCGGGTTGCCCCTGCGCAACCCGGAAGCCTTGGGCCATTTGCTCCGGGACATCTATGACCCGGCCAGTCCGAACTATCATCATTACCTGACCCCCGAACAGTTCACCGAACGATTTGGGCCCACGGAGCAGGATTATCAGGCTGTGATCGCGTTTGCCAAAACCAACGGTCTGACGGTGACCACCCTGCATCCCAACCGGATGCTGGTGGACGTGAGCGGGTCGGTGGGCGACATCGAACGGGTATTGGATGTGAACCTGCAGGAGTACCACCATCCGAGTGAAGCGCGGGCGTTTTACGCGCCGGATAAGGAACCGACGGTGGATTTGGCGGTGCCGATCTTGAGCATTGGCGGGTTGAACAGTTATTCGTTGCCGCGGCCGCGATTGCAGCATGTTGAACGGGTGAATGGAAAGGTCATGACGCCCAATGCCAGTACGGGTCCGCTGGGTGGCTACATCGGTAAGGATTTTCGGACGGCATATGTTCCGGGAACAACGCTGGACGGGACCGGACAGGTGGTGGGGTTGCTGCAATTCGACGGGTATACGGCCAGCGATATTGCCTACTACGAGAACCTGGCGGGATTGCCGAACGTGACGATAACGAATGTACTGATCAATGGGGCCAGCGGGGAGCCCTCGTACACCGGCGGGGAAGTAGAAGTATCTCTGGACATTGAAATGGCAATTTCAATGGCACCCGGATTGTCGCGGGTGATGGTATACGAAGCGCCCAATCCCAGTCCGTTCGAGGACCTGCTCAACCGTATGGCAACGGACAATCTCGCCAGGCAATTGAGTTGTTCGTGGTATCTGCCCGGTGGGATGTCCAACGCGGTGGCTGACCAAATCTTCCAGCAAATGGCGGCGCAGGGCCAGTCGTTCTTCAACGCCTCGGGAGATTACGATGCCTACACCGGGCTGATTGATTTCCCCGGGGATACGCCTTACATCACCGAAGTTGGCGGCACAACACTGACGACGGGATCCAATGGTTCCTACGTCTCGGAGACGGTGTGGAATCGGGGCAATGGAATTGGCAGCGGCGGCGGGATCAGCACGCAATATCCGATTCCAGTTTGGCAGACGAACATCAACATGTCGGCCAACCAGGGATCGGCAACCATGCGAAACATACCGGACGTGGCCTTGACGGCGGAGAATGTCTATGTCCGGGCCGACGGTTCGGATCAAACCGTGGGCGGCACCAGTTGCGCCGCGCCATTGTGGGCGGGATTTGCCGCCCTGGTCAATCAACAGGCCGGAAGATTCGGAAAGCCGTCGATCGGCTTTGTCAATCCAGTCGTGTATGCGATGGGTTCTGCGTCCAATTACCCATTGTTTTTCCACGACATCACGACGGGTGATAATACCAGCAGCGGCAGCCCGAACAAATTCCATGCGGCACCGGGTTATGACCTGTGCACGGGCCTGGGCACACCGACCGGTCAGAAGCTGATTGATGCGTTTGTACCGCCGGTCATCGTAATGCTTCCCGTCAGTGCTACCGAAGGCGATGGCCTGCTTGCGGGTGCCGGCCAGGTCGTGTTGCCTGTCGCGCGGCCGACGAATGTGGTCGTTACACTGAATTCGAGCGACCCGGCGCAGGTTTCGGTTCCGGCCAGTGTCACGATCTCAGCCGGGCAGACCAATGGCATATTTGATTTGACGATTTTGGATGACGGAGTTTTGGATGGAACGCAAACCGCCACGGTCACGGCCTTGTTGCCCGGAGGGGAAACCAGCAGCGCGAGCATGTCCATTTTCGACAAGGAAACTGCCGTGCTGCAGGTTACAGTGCCCACCCCGGTTATCAAAGGCCAGGGTGCCGTGTGGGGAACGGTACAAGTCAGCGCTCCCGTGGCTGCCGATGTCTCCGTGACGCTGTCGTCCGACGCCACCAACCTGATCCAAGTGCCGTCGTCAGTAATCATTCCCACCGGCCAGACCTCGGCCGTCTTCCAGGCGACGATCTTGACCGATGGCCGGATCAACGGTGGACAAACCGTGACGGTTACCGCACACGTCCAAAACTGGACCGGCGGCACGATCGCGGTCGCGGTGCAGGATAACTTGAACCTGACCGTGACGCTGCCGGCCAGCACCTGGGAAAATGCCGGCGTGCTGACCAATGCCGGTTCCATCAGCCTGGCAGGAACCTCGACGGTGAGCCGGGTGATATCCCTGATTTCAGACAAGCCGAACAAGCTGACGGTTCCTCCCGCCGTGACGATTTTGGCTGGTTCGTTGTCCAACACCTTTAATGTGACGCTGGTGGACAATTCAGTTGCGGACGGCCACCAGACGGTGGTGGTGACCGCCGGCACACCGGGCTTCACGAACGGGTCAGCCTCGATGTTGGTGCTCGATAATGAATCGCCGCCGCTGCCGGCAAATCCGCGACCCGGAAATTTTGCGACCAAAGTTCCGGCAAATACAAATTTAATGTGGAGTAACGGGGAGTTCCTGACCAATCAACTCGTATTGAATGGAGACTTTGAAACCGGCACTCTCACCAATTGGGTTGAAACCGACGACACCGGCTACGGAGATTGGATCATCAACAATGGAACATATCTTCCGCCCGGACCCGGAGGACAAGAGCCGCCGTTCGCCGGGAATTTCAGTGCCATGTCGGAGCAATCGGGAGGAGGTACCCGTACGCTTTACCAGGACATCACGATCCCTTCCGATGCCAGTGGGGCCACCTTGTCTTGGGTGGATCAGATTTGCAATTATGCTTCGGAGTACAATGTCAACGACCAGTATTTCCACGTTGAAATTCGCGGAACCAACAACAGCCTTCTGAGTATCGCCTTTACCACCAATCCGGGAGACCCGTTGACCAACAACTGGACGGCGCGCAGTTTCGATCTGTCCGCGTATATCGGGAAAACGATTCGCATCGCGTTTGTGGAGTCCGATGGTCTTTATTTTTTCAACGTGGGACTCGATAACATCCGGGTTGCAGCGAAGCGTCCCAGTCCGGGTCAGGAGGGCGTCATCACAAACGATGTTTATTTTGGCACCAATCCGACGCCAGGACCCGGGGAATTTCAAGGCGCCACGACCAATACTTCGTGGACTTTGTCGCTGCTGGCGCCACAAACGACCTATTACTGGCAAATCATCGCCCACCGGATCGGCTCAGCGGCCGGACCGGTGTGGCAATTCACCACGGCGGGGTTGGATCATTTCGTCTGGAGCAACATTCCCTCGCCGCAATGGGTGAACCAGCCGTTCATTTCCACCATTACCGCAAAAGATGCGTTCAACTCGACCGTCACTAATTTCACCGGGACTGCTTCGATACAATGTGTCCCGGCCGGAGGCACTTCGGGAAACATCGAAGATTTTGAGTCCGGCAACTGGCCGGGCCCCGGCTGGGTGAGCGTCAGCGGAAACACGTTTGGAACCCTTTCGTCCACAAACGCCCACGATGGCGATTATGGCCTGAGTGATCCGGAGTGGATGTATCGGACGAATTTTTCGGTTGGCAACAGTGGTGATGTTCTCTGGTGTTGGATCCGCCCCGGCAGCGGACGCGCCTACCTGGGATTTGACGCCTCCAGCAGCGGATGCTGGGCCGTCGTGTTGGCTGCAGACACCGGCGAGTTCTTTCTGCAACAAGACCCGGGCTACAGCGACTACAACGAAGTGACGGCCGTCACCCAAACCTGGCAGGCAGGCAAATGGTATCGGGTAAAGGTTCAGTTCAATTCGGCTTCAAGCGTGACCTGCAATCTCTACGATTCGGATGGGACAACCCTGTTGAACAGCTTGAGTTACGCGGATGTTTCCGGTCCGCCCGGGGGAGTGGCCATCAGATCCTTTGGCGGGTTCTCGCTGGACACGATTACTTCGGGTGAGCTGCGAGACAACTTGGCCTGTTCGCCGACCAACACCGGAAATTTTGCCGATGGTATCTGGAGCGGCAGCCTCGCGGTTCTACAACCGGCTACCAATGTCGCACTGCGCGCCGATGATGGCCAACATCACCACGGTATCAGCAACCCGTTTGATTTGGTCTTCCTGAATGACCTGGCCATCACTCTGGTGGACTCACCGCACCCGGTTTCGGTAGGAGCGAATCTGACCTACACGCTCATCGTGACCAACACCGGTCCAACGGCAGCCACCGGCGTGATGGTGACCAACCTCCTGCCTGCCAATATCACCTTTGTTTCAGCCACCTCATCTCAGGGAACCTGCACCCGGAGTGGCGGTCTGGTCACTGGCAACCTCGGCGTCGTTCCGGGAGGAACGAGTGCCGTCATCACGATCGTGGTCATTCCTCCGACAGTCGGAGTGACGCTGACCAATGTCGCGACGGTGACCCGAGGGGAAATTGACAGTTATCTTGGAAACAACACGGCTGCCGCGACGACGCTGGTGACTACTCCAACGATTTCCATCGCCGATGCATCGTGTCTGGAAGGCAATGCGGGGACCACAAATATGATCTTCCACGTGACACTGGCGGTGCCCGCCGGGCAGACCATCACGGCCAATTATGCCACGACCGACGGCACGGCCCTCGCCGGCGCGGACTACCTGAGCACCAGCGGCCTCGTCACTTTCCCGCCCGGAACGACGAACCAGAACATTGCCGTTGCGGTGATCGGAAACACGATGGTGCAACCGAACAAGGCCTTCCTGGTAAGCCTGAGTAATCCGATCAACGGGACGTTGAGTCGCAACCAGGCGGTGGGCACGATCATCAATGACGACGGTCTGCCGGGGCAACTGGATCATTTTCTGTGGAGCCCGATCGCTTCGTCGCAGCTTGTCGGCCAGCCCGTGGTTGCGACCATCACCGCTTTGGATTTTTCCAACCTTCCGGCTACCAACTTTACCGGTACGGTCCACTTGAGCGCCGCCAGCGGCCAGCCGTGCATTTTCCGGGCGGATTTTGAAAATGGGTTGCAGGGATTTACCATTAACAACGTCTTCGGGAGCGGCAACGGTCTATGGCACGTGAGCACCGGGCGCGGTTCGGATGCGGGACATAGCCCGGTGCACAGTCTCTATTACGGTCAAAACGAAGGTCCGGCTGGCGGCGGGAATTATGACAACGGCCTCATCAATGGCGGCATAATTACTTCACCCGCTATCACTCTCCCGCCGGGTGTAGCCATGACTCTGTCCTTCAACTACTTGATGGATGTTGAACCCTTGACCAACTTTGATCAGGCCTTCGTGGAAATCTCGACCAACCAGGGAGCCAGTTACGTCGTCGTCGCCAGCAAAGGCGCCGGGTTGACCAATGTGACTGGCGGACTTTGGGTTTCGAATGCTGTGCCGCTGACCCAGTTTGCCGGCCAGACGATTTTGCTTCGATTCCGTTTCGACACGATCGATAACATTGAAAACGCGACTGAAGGGTGGTATCTCGACGACATTGTCATTCAAGGCAGCGGAAGTGTCACACTGCCGCTTGTGCCCGCCCAGACCGGCGCGTTCACCGCCGGTAGCTGGACGGGAACCGTCACGGTCCAACAGGCAGCCGCCAATGTATTCCTGCTCGCGAATGACTCTATTGGCCATAGCGGACTGGCCAACCCTTTCGATGTCACGTCTTCGGGTAAACTGCCCGCCATCACCCTGCAACCGACGAATCAGCTGGTGGTCGAGGGCCAGACGACCCTGTTCCAGGTGGGTGCGAACGGTACCCAGCCATTGAGTTATCACTGGACGTTTAACCAGACAAACATAGCGGGAGCGACCAACGCCTCGTTGATCCTGGCAGGTGTGCACCCGGATGCGGTGGGGACTTACGCCGTTTTGGTGACCAATCTTTACGGCTCAACCCTCAGTTCCAACGCCACCTTGATGGTGATTGTGCCGGTGACCAATTGTGTTACGGCGTCATCGGGCCTGGTCAGTTGGTGGTCGGCAGAAGGCAATGCCTACGACGCCGTTGGCACCAACCACGGTGTTGTGGTTGGCAGTGTCGGTTATACCAACGGCGAGGCGGGACAGGCGTTCCAGTTTGATGGCTCCGGCGGTTATATTTCAATTCCCGCATCCGCCAGCCTGAACATTGGAACCGGAAGCGGTGTTACGGTTGAGGGCTGGATCCAACCCAATGATCCCGGCCAAATCGCGATGTCGGTGGTGGGATGGGAATCTTCTCTGGTTGAGGGTCTCCAAATGTGGATTGGAGGGTCCGGCCTCGGGCTGTTTGCGAATGTCAAAGATACTTCCGGTAACAACCATGCGTTTTCCTCGAGCCCGGGTTTAATCAGCACGAATTATTTTCAGCACGTGGCGCTGACTTACGACAGGAATTCCGGCACAGCTTTGCTTTATGTCAATGGTGCCCAGGTAGCATCTACGAATCTGGGGAGTATCACCCCGCAAACGGCTTACCCATTGTACCTTGGCCGGCTGACCACTGCGGGTGGACCTTACCAGGGATTAATGGATGAAATCAGCGTGTACAACCGGGCCCTTTACTCGAACGAGATTGCAGCCATATATAACGCGGGCTTCTACGGTAAATGCACGCCGGATCCGTTGATGATTGACTCCCAACCAAACCACCGGGCAGTGCTGCCGGGGTGTTATGCTCTGTTTGGCGTCCAGGCTGAAGGCAGTGGACCCCTCTCGTATCAGTGGCAGAAGGATGGAGTGGTCTTGACCATGCAGACCAACAGCACCTTGTTGTTGACCAACGTTCAATCCTACGATTTCGGCAATTACAGCGTGTTGGTTTCGGATGCCTTTGGGTCGGTTACCAGTTCGCCGGCCATGTTGTCCCTGGGACATCCCCCGGTGGCCCACCCGGATGTCATTGAACGCTTTGCTGCCGGTGGCGTCCGGATTGACGCGTTCAATCTGGTGACCAACGACACCGATGCCGATGGAGATGCCTTGAGGGTGATTGAGGTCAGCCCCAGCGGCTCGGCCGGAGGCGTGGTAGGTTTGACCAACAACTGGATTTATTATGAGCCGCCCGCAGGCGGGAGCAACACGGACACATTCACTTATATCGTGGACGATGGAGGGTGTGGCACGGACGTGGGCACGGTCACGGTCCAGGTCAAACCCGACAACCTGCAACCCCAGAACTTCGCCGGGGACAATCCTGGTGACGGTTCTGCTTTGGTGAGATTTGATGGAATTCCCGGAGCGACCTACCGGATACTTTACACCGACAGCCTGACGGCTCCAAATTGGCAGACCTTGACTGATTTGACGGCTGACAGTTTCGGCGTATGCCAGTTTGTGGATTGGTCGCCGACAAATGCGCCGGCCAGATTTTACCGTGCGGTCAGGCCTTAGGCCGGGGGACATGGTGCCAGCCGGGCCGACGCCGGTTCAGGTCAATTGAAGGCAGACCGCCGGTCGCGCATTGGTTGCCGGTTGAATCGGGCGTTCGCCGGGCCCATCGCCGTGCGATATGACTTCACAAAACCGCCGCCGGGCGCTATTCAGTTTCCCATGATTGATTTCCCGCTGCTGATGCGTCATGGTACCGGCCCGCGTTTAACGATGACAACCTGACAGGGCCGGGCAGAAAAATGAAAATCAGTATCATTATCCCGTTTTACAACGAAGAAGAAAACGTTGGATCGGTGCTGGAGGAGGCGCGCCGGACCAATCCGGAAGCGGAAATCATTGCCGTCAATGATGGCAGCAACGACCGGACCGAAGCGATTATCCGGCAGCACCCGGATGTCCGGTTGATTTCCCACCGAGGCCGTTTGGGTCAAAGCGCCGCGCTCTACACCGGGTTAACAGCAGCGCAAGGGGATGTTTGCGTGATGATGGACGGGGATGGTCAGAGTGACCCGGCCGATATTCCCAATCTGGTTTCACAACTGGATCGTGCCGATCTAGTCTGCGGTTACCGGCGGGTCCGGCAGGATGCCTGGTCCCGCCGGATTGCCTCGCGGATAGCCAACTCTATCCGTCGAATGGTCTTGCACGACGGCGTGCGCGACACGGGTTGCACCTTAAAGGCGATGAATAAAACGGATATGCGCCTTTTACTTCCGTTCAATGGCTTGCACCGTTTCATTCCGGTCTTGTTCAACCATGCTGGCTTGCGGATTGTTGAAGTCCCCGTCAACCATCGCCCCCGCAAGGGTGGCAAAACCAAGTATGGCAACCTGGAACGGGCTCTGCGCGGATTCTATGATTTGATCGGTGTGCGCTGGCTGTTGGCCCGCAGGATTGCCTGGCCGAAGGAGAGTGACACTCCCCGGAAATAAGCTGTGTCGGGGAGGCTGTAAGAAATTTATCCCGGGCGGCCGATGGCGATGAGCCGGCGATGGTTTTTTCCTTTTTAAAAGTTGTCCACGCTATTCAGTTTTCAACGCCTGGTTTCCCGCTACACTCTGGCCAATGCACTGGCTGCAAACGATTGATACGGCCCTGTTCCGCTTTATCAACGGTTCGTTAAGCAACCCGTTCTTCGACTGGCTCATGCCGATCATGAGCGGGGGCAACGGCGTCATGCGCTGGTTCATTCTGCTCACGGTCGTCGCTTTTGGAAGCACGCTCTGTTTTGGGCGCGCCCGGGCTCGGATTTGTGTTTTAACCATGGCCTTCGTGGTCGGGTTGGGCGATCCGCTTGTCGTCAATACCATCAAACATCTGGTCGCACGTCCGCGCCCGTGCATCGTGCTGCCCGGAGTGATTGAACGATTGGGCTGTACGGCTTCCGGCAGCATGCCGTCCGCGCATGCGGCGAACTGGTTCGCCATGACAATGGTGATGTTCCTTTTCTATCGCCGCAGTCTTTGGGTCATGCTGCCGCTGGCACTGACGGTGTCGTTTTCACGCGTGTATAACGGCGTGCATTACCCGGGCGACGTCCTGGCCGGCATGATTCTGGGAGCGGGCTATGCCGCTGCCGGGGTGGTGGCGTTGCAAACCATCTGGAATTGGGCCGGGAAAAAATGGTTTCCGCTCTGGCACAACCGGATACCGTCCTTGCTGAAGGCAGAAGGCAGAAGGCAGAAGGCCGAACCGGATACTCAGAGTGCTACCAACCCATCAACTACTGACTCCCACTGGTTGCGCCTCGGGTATGTGGTGGTTGTGGTCCTGTTGATCGTGAACTGGGTTTATCTTGCCAGCGGCACCATCCAGCTCAGCCAGGACGAAGCCTATCAATGGGTCTGGTCCAAACACCTGGCCCTGTCGTATTACAGCAAGCCGCCGGGAATCGCCTTCATTCAATTCGTCAGTACCTCGCTGTTCGGCGATAACGAATTTGGCGTCCGGTTCTTTTCGCCGATGTTCGCGGCGCTGGTCAGTGTGATGGTCCTGCGCCTTCTGGCGCGTGAAATCGGCGCGCGCCCGGCCTTCTGGTTGCTGCTCGTCCTGGCCGCCACGCCGTTGCTCGGCGTCGGGGCGATTTTGATGACGATTGATTCGCCGCTGGTGCTCTGTTGGACGTGGGCGTTGGTTGCCGGCTGGCGCGCCGTGCAGCCGGACGCACGAGCGCGCCATTGGCTGGTCGTGGGGCTGGCCATGGGTCTTGGGTTCCTTTGCAAGTACAGCGCCCTCTATCAGATCGTGTGTTGGGCCATTTTCTTCGCGCTTTGGCCGCCGGCGCGCGTTCAATTGCGGCGACCCGGCCCATGGCTGGCCTTGCTGGTGGTTCTGATTTGCACAATACCGGTCGTTTTTTGGAACGGGCGGCACGGATGGGTTACCCTCCATCATATCGCCGGCAATGCGGGGCTCAATGCCCACTGGCAGCCGACCTTGCGTCACTTCTGGGATTTTACGGGTCAGGAACTGTTCCTGTTGAATCCAATTTTTTTCCTCGGCGCACTTTGGGCCATGATCGGCTTTTGGAAACTCCCCCGGGGTGAAAAATCAGGATTGTGGGTGTATTTTTTTTGCATGGGCGCGCCCGTCTTCTTGGGGCACTGGCTTTACTCGCTTCACTCGCACGTCCTTCCGAACTGGGTGGCGCCCGCGGTGGTGCCGATGTTTTGCCTGATGGCGGTTTATTGGAATGAACGGCGCCGCCTCTTCCGGCCGTTTTTGGCCTTCGGCCTCGTCTTCGGTTTTTTTGCCCTGGCCATCCTGCACCAGGGCAAGCTGGTGCAGAAAATCACCGGCCAGATGTTACCCGGTGAAATAGACCCCGTACGCCGGGTGCAGGCCTGGAAACAGGCAGCGGCGTTGGTGGAAGCCGAACGCGAAAAATTGCAGCAGTCCGGCAAACCCGCCTTCATCATATGCGGTCACTACGGCATTACCGGGTTGTGTTCGTTCTATATTCCTCAGGCCACAGCGACGCTTCCTTCGGAGCCGCTCGTCTATGCCCTGGATTCCGATACACCCCAAAATCAGTTCTATTTCTGGCCGGAATACGACTACTCGGAACCTCGCCGGGGACAAAACGCCATTTTCGTCAACGAAGTGGACCGGTACCCCTTGGAACATGGCTGGTTCTGGAAATGGCTGAAACATCAGCAGATTCAGTTTGGCAAAATTCCACCGCCTTCGCCCGCGCCGGAGAAGCTTCTGGGGCAGTTTGAATCCGTCACCGATCTGGGCGTGCGCGATGTCGAGTTCGACGGCCGCGTGTTGCATCGCGTGCACCTGTGGGCGTGCTACGATTTGAAATGACAAATGAGAACGGCGAGTTGAAAAGAGCCGCCGACGAACCGGTGACAGCGCCAATGACGACTTCCTCCTCGTTCTCGTCCTCGATTCTGTTGCGGGTTCAGGACTACGATCTGGCCGCCACGCTGGATTCCGGTCAGGCCTTCCGCTGGCGGGAAAGCCACGGCGGCTGGAACGGCGTCATTGGCGAACATTGGGTGCGGCTGACCCAGGTCCCGGAAGGGATCCGCGCCCAGGTCGCCGCCCCGATCGGGAACTGGGATTGGCTCCGGGATTTTCTGCAAACGGATATTGATCTGGCCGCCATCCTTAAAACTTTTCCCGATGACGCCCCGATGCGCGCGGCGGTTGCCGCCTGTCACGGACTGCGTGTATTGCGCCAGGATCCGTGGGAATGCCTGGCGTCCTTCATCTTGTCCTCCACCAAACAGATTGTCCAAATCCAGCAAATCATTGCACTGCTTTGTGAGCGTTTCGGTGAACCGGTGGCTGTACCCGCCGGTGAAACGCGCGCCTTTGCTTTTCCGTCGCTGGAAAAGATTGCCATCGCTGCCGAGGCCGACCTGCGCGCGTGCAAGATGGGCTTTCGCGCGCCGCATCTGCTGGCCGCCGCCCGGCAAATCGCCGATGGCCGGCTTGATTTGAGCCGGCTGCGCGACTTATCGCTGGTCGAGGCGCGTGCCGAATTGATGAAGCTCAGCGGCGTGGGTGGCAAGATCGCCGATTGCGTTTTGCTTTTCGCCTGCGGTTTCGACGCCGCGTTTCCGGTGGATGTCTGGGTGGAACGCGCTTTGTGCCAGCTTTATTTCCTGCGCCGGCGTGTCACCGCCAAACACCTGCATCATTTTGCCGCGACGCATTTCGGGCCGCAAGCGGGCTATGCCCAGCAATATCTTTTCCATTACATGCGTACCAAAATGAATTATGCTCGCGCTAAAACCGCAAAACGCGCGACCCAAAATGAAAATTGAAGTCATTCTGACGCCGGCGGAGTTGCCCGCCCTGAAACAACGTGATTTGGGCGATACGGCGTGCGTCGTGTTTGATGTGTTGCGCGCCACCAGCAGCTTCGTGACCGCGTTACACCATGGTGCGAAGGCCGTTGTACCCGTCAGTGAAATCTCCGAGGCGCTCGCGTGGCGGCAAAAACAGCCCGCCGTGTTGCTGGGCGGCGAACGGGACGGCGTGAGCATTCGTGCGGCGCAGACCGGCGGCGTGGATTTTGACCTTGGCAATTCGCCGCGTGAATACACGCCGGAAAAAGTCCGCGGCAAAACCATTGTGGGGGAGAAGATCTTCTCAGACCGAATTTTCTTTAAAGACATCATGCGCCCGATTCTGGCGGTTTTAGGCACGAGTCGGCAAGAGATTCAAGCGCTTGGGAAAACCGTCCCGGATCTGGCCATTCCCTAATTTTTGGCGTG
>JBGPDH010000064.1:0-15442 GCA_041482195.1 Verrucomicrobiia bacterium | reverse complement strand
GGCGAGATCACTTATAATCCTCCGTATTACATTTTAGGCCAGTTTTCCCGCTTTATTCGACCCGGAGCCAAACGCATCGTCTGTACTTCCACCAGCGACGACTTTATCGCCACCGCCGCCCTCAACCCCGACGGCAAAATCGCTGTTGTCGTGCTCAACCTCAAGGACCATGAAACGTTCATGCGAGTCTGGCTACGCGGTCAATTCGTTAAATACCAATGTCCCCCAAACGCGACCATTACCTTCATCCTGCAACCCATATGATCTACAGCCGTCCGGGAATAGTGCAATGACGAGGATGACGATGTCGGACAAAAGCACCGTTGCCCTGGAGTCGACCGAATAAAACATGGACGATTAAGGGTGGTTCGGGGCAGAGACCAGGTTGGCGAATCGCCGGGCGCGGCTGGCAACAGCCTGGCGCGGGTGATCAATTTGTGCGGGCGCGTTCCAGAGAATGTAAAATTCGAAATCATTAGGCGCCCGACTGTGAGATTTTTCAAAGGCGGCAATGCGCGGGGACATAAGGTGCCGGGCGTTGGTCAAGGCGACGTTGGGATCGGACGGATCGCCGCCCGGCCATAGGTCGGAACGAATTTGATAGCGCGAGACCTCACCTGCCGGCCCGACGGTACGGTCGTCGTCGCCACTCTCCAGCATGGCGAGCGCGGTCCAACGATCCATTGCCAGTGCATTGGTGGACAGGATCAGGACGATGAACAGAATTTTCACAAACAGCTCTCGGCTTCTCCTATTTCAATCTCGACTGCGTTAAGCAGGCCCAATGCCGCTCTATTCTGATTGTGAAACATTTCCAGATTTAACCGCAACCTTTAATCGCTTCGCAAAGGTGGAAATCTTAAGCAGAGTGGCCTATTTGGTTTGGGATACCGGACGCCAGCCTTCGCCAAGTCTTCGGCCTGGCAAGCCAACCTTAGCCAGTTTCGCATACAAGTGGACCAAATTATTTCGCTGGTAGTGTCCTGATTTAGAGTCCGAATTACCGAAGTGGAGCGCGAGTTGTCTCAACTCGCAACCTATTCGACAGCTTCCCCGAACGCTTTCGGGGCTGCGGATTGAGGACAATCCGCGCTCCCGGTAGATCAGGACAGTACTATTTCACTAGACAAATTAAGCTGCCCGGCGCGTCATATCAGGTGGAATGCGGCGGGAACCGGAACTCGAACGGCTTTACGACGAGCACGCCCGGTCGCTTTATGCCTTTCTCTTGAATCTAACCCGCGACGAGTCCGACACCCGCGACGTGATTCAAGAGATTTTTGTCAAACTGGCCCGTAATCCCGGATTATTGGACAGCCTTCGTGATGAACGCGCCTTTCTCCTTCGGCTGGCTCACAATGCCGCCATTGATCTCATTCGACGCCGCGGTACCCGCGAGCGAACCAAAGACAATTTCGCGGCTGAAATCGTTTCCCCGTTTGCTCCGGCAAACGATCCGGACGAACAGACCTTTCGAAACGAGCTGGCCGGGGCATTGGCCAGCTTACCCGCGGAGCAGCGCGCCGTCGTGCACCTGAAACTTTGGGAGGGATTGACCTTTGAAGAAATTGCCGTGGCATTGGAGATTCCCCTGAACACCGCTGCTAGCCGATATCGCTATGGGCTAGACAAATTACGACAGCACCTGCGTCCTCTTTATGAGGAAATGAAGCGGACGGAATGATGAATACAGAACCGGACCAATTTGAACAACGCCTGAGCCGCCAGCCGCTCCGGCAGGTTCCTCCTGAATGGCGCGAAGAAATACTGGCAATGGCAAGTCGAGAGTCCAGAGTCGATAGTCAAGCACCGAACCATTCCTGGTCCTCGTCTGTCGTCTGTCGTCTGTCATCTGTCTTTTGGCCTCACCCGGTCGCCTGGGCTGGTCTGGCTGCGATCTGGGTCGTTATCTTTGCGGTGAAATTTTCCACCCACGACCGGACACCGGCCGTGGCGCAACGTACTTCGCCGCCGCCGGTGGAAATGATTTTAGAGGTGCGCCAACAACAACGGCTGCTCGCCGAATTATTGGGACCGCGTGAAACCCGGGACGCCGAACGGCAAAGGATTTTTGTGCCGAGACCGCGAAGCGAACACTCGGGGATTATGTCAGCGTAAAGCGGGAGGGACGGCATGTCGCCGTCCCCAACCAAAAAACGGAGCCCCGACACGGCGTCTCTCCCGGTTATAATTTATGAACGAAGAACCCAAAAGTATTTGGAAGAAACCCTGGAAAGGAGCGCGCGGGCTTTTCTTTTTTTGGCTGCTGATACTGGTTGCTGCATTTGTGGTCATTTTTTCGATTGGCCTGTTGGTTCGAATAACCCCTATTGGCGGCTTGGCCGTCATGGCCATGATTTGGGCAGCTATCCTGGCGGTGGTGGGCTTTCTGACGGTTTCGTTTATTCGCTGGCTTTGTCACTGGCGGAATTTTAAACGGTTTCTTTTTGGTGTTGCCTGTTTTGCGACGTTGATTGCGTTGTTCTATGCCGAAGAAGACTGGCGTGGCAAACATGACTGGGAAAAATTCAAACGCGAATGGGAGGCCAAAGGGGAGCGGTTTGGGCCGGCCGCTGTCATTCCGCCGCAAGTGCCCGATGACCGGAATTTCGCCATGGCGCCGGTGTTTGACGCCGTGAACAAATTGATGAACGAGCAGTGGCGCGCCCAACATCGGAATCCACACCAGGGCACGGACGGCGACCAAAGCGAGTGGGACACAAACCTGGTAAACCCTCTGGAAATGCCCCTTTCCGAAAATGGAGAAAACCCCACGAATGGCATTGGCGACTGGCGGAAATCAACGGTGAGCGATCTCGGTTCCTGGCAGCAGTATTATCGCGAGTTGGCGGCGAAAACGAACGAATTCCCCGTTCCCCTGCAACCACAAACGCCGGCACAGGACGTCCTGTTGGCGTTGAGCCATTACGATTCAACGATAGAAGAACTGCACCTGGCGGCACAGTTGCCGGATTCGCGTTTTCCAATTTCCTACGACATGGCACCGCCAGCCGACATTTTGCTTCCGCATCTGGGCAACTTGAAACAAGGTGCACGAGTATTGCAATTGCGCGCGTTGGCGGAATTACAGAACGGCCAGAGCGACAAGGCGTTGGCTGACGTGAAACTGATATTGCGGCTCAGTGACTCCATGCGTATCGAGCCTTTTCTTATTTCTCACCTGGTGCGTATTGCCATCGTGAACATTGCGTTGCAACCCGTCTGGGAAGGTCTGGTGGCGCACCTATGGTCCGAGACGCAACTGGCAGAACTGGATTCGGAACTGGCGAAACTGGATTTGCTGGCAGATTATCAAACGGCCATGCGCGGAGAACTGATGCTGTGTGAAATCGGCGACATTGAATACCTGCGCCAGTTTCCTGCGGAAGCTTCCGATTTGATGGGAGAGGCCGCGGGTGACTCCGCAGCCCAGGGTTTGCAGCGGATCGTCTGGCTGGCAATTCCCAGTGGCTGGTTTTACCAGAATGAATTGGGCTGCGCGCGCACGATGCTGGAAGATTACCTGCCAACGGCGGACATCGAACAGCGCATGGTCCGCCCGGTTGACGCCCGGCGTGCCGGTTCTGCTGTTGCCGACGAACTCAAACACTCCACCCCTTATAATCTCATTGTACGGATGCTCGTACCCGCGCTGAGCAGTGCCGTGAAGCGGCCCGCCTACGGACAGGAGTCGGTGGATTTGACACGTACGGCCATCGCCTTGGAGCGTTACCGGCTGGCACACGGCGCCTATCCCGAATCATTGGACGCACTCGTGCCTCAATTCATTGCCAAACTGCCGCACGACATCATCAATGGGCAGCCGCTGCATTATCGCCGGACCGCCGACGGTCAGTTTGTGCTGTATTCCGTCGGTTGGAATGAGACGGATGAGGGTGGCGTGGTGGGATTCACCAAAGGTGGTTCTGTGGACATCAACAAGGGTGATTGGATTTGGAGTTCTTCAGTCGTAAAGGACCGGGAATAGTGCAAGAAAAGGTTGTGATGGATAGTTCTTCACTGGAAAAAGGCGACTGTGAATAACCCATGTTACCGTGGTCACATTCCTCCTTTGTCCCAATCTCGTTCCTATGCCAGTTCGAGCGTGTAGGACTGTTCTCAAGCACAAATCAACCCGGCATGGCTTATTCGTTCAAGCCCCACCGGATTTGGCCGCGCGTATCACGGAGCAACGCCTCGAGAATTGGACCGATCTCCGTTGCCTGCATCCGAATATGCTCTCTCACCTTTTCGGATTCTTCCACCACTAATTCGAGGTCACTCTCCGTCATGACCAGTTTTACCTGTTCGCCCGGGCTGTTTGTGCCATCCATGGACTGTGTGGCCGGGTTCATATTTGAACCATGAGCCGATTGGCGATATTGTCAAGTCGGCAATTCCCTCTTTCTCACATAGGCGTACTGCCTATGAACGGTACGGTGGATGTGCCGTCAACGCGAAAGTTTTATGGCTTGTCTTCAACCGGCGGAGCAGGGAACGTTCCCCGCCATGTCCGCAAATCATCAGGTTTCCGATGTGCGTCGGCCGTGGAGCAGAACGAACCGGCTGCGGGTGATCGGTATCGTTGTATTGTTACTGGGGTTCACCACCGCCGGAGCGGTATATTGGATTCGAACGCATGCCGGGCCGACGGAGGACGAGTTGCTGTCGGGAAATGCCAGGGCCGAGTCGCGGGAGATGGGGATTCTTTACGGCAAGATGGGCGTTTTGACGCATGAGTTGTCCGAAGATTTGAAGCAACCCGGCACCCAGGCGTTCCTGATAGCCGCTGCTTCCATCCTGATTGCCCTGGGTTGTTTTCATGTGGCCCGGCTTTCTGATGAAGACGACCAGGCCCGTTGAAGAAACCGAAAGAGCTGCGGAACGGCCTTGCGTCAACAGCGCATCTCGCATAAGACGGCGCGATGTCTGAATCATTTCAACCTGCCGACGGCGCGCGCTTCGCCGGCGCGCTCCACCGGTTTGACGAAGAAAACGCGCGCGACCCGAATCGGGAAACAGCGGACGGTGTGGCGCAGCCGCGGGAATGGCTTTATGCGCAGCGCTTGAGCGACTGGGTGCTGCGGCTCCAACCGGACGCCTCCGAAGCCTTACGCCTGGCGGCGCGGTCGCAACACCTTTGCCGCTGGGAAATCCCGCGCCAGTCCTATCCGATGACCCGGGCCGGCTATCTGCAATGGCGCGCCACGCTGAAAAAATTCCACGCGCAGAAGGCCGGCGATATTCTGCGCGGACTCGGCTATCCGGATGATCTGGTTCGCCGGGTTCAGGATTTGAATCTAAAAAAGGATTTTCCCGGGGATCCGGAGAGCTGCGTTCTGGAGGACGCGCTTTGCCTGGTTTTTCTTCAATTCCAGTTTGCGGAACTGGCGGCCAAAACGGCGGAGGACAAGACGATCAACGCGTTGCAAAAATCGTGGCAAAAAATGACACCCGCCGCCCGGGCTGAAGCGCTGAAATTGAATTACGGCGCGCACGAATTGGCTTTGTTGGAGCGCGCGCTGAAAGCTAGTCAAGAACCATAGCATTGCATCAAAATCAGATCCTAAAAGAAAGTGATGTTCCTTTCGCTGCGCTCCAGCGGGCGGGCGAGGGGTTTAGTATAAAATAACATAACCCCAGAAATCGACCCGCTTACGTTTCAGCCAGGCCAGGTGGAATTCGCCGCGACGGCTGAGACCCGGTCATCTGATGCGAATTGGTGCTGCGGCGGAGCATCCGCTCACGGTGACGGCATCTGCATGAGACGGTAAAATCTTTTTGAGCCTTGTATTGGAAGAGCGACCTGATTCTCGCCATTGATCGCGTTGGGGGAGTTGGTGACGGCGGTCCAGTTGGTGAGCGGTCCGACAAGTTCAAAGCTTTCCTGCAGGACAAAATTGGTGGCTTCCTGGGGCCAGGCAAGGATTATGTTGGTGTTGAGGAGAGTGGCGGTGATGATCACCCCGCATAATGGGCACGGGATCGTGGGGCAGGGCCTCCGCTCCGCAAAATAGAACACCACACCGTCGGCATTGTTTGCCCCGAGCCGTCCCGTGACGACAATCCTGGTAGTCGCCGGGGGAATATTGGTCCAAAACGCCGCGTCGCTGTCGGTTTTTTGCGGGGCGAAGGGAAGCATCGAAATATCGCCCGTGCCGGGGTTGAGCACGATATGCACCCAGCCAATGTTGCCGGCCAGGACGTCGTCGTCGTAGCCCATCAAGCTCCACGTGAATACCGGCTCGTTCTGGATGTTGCCAGCAAAGGTTTTGATTGAATAAGTGTTCGTCTCCTCCGTCATGTTCCAGATGCCGAAGACCGTGTTGAGAGTGAGCGTATAATTGTTGAGGTAGAAGGTGTTGGTGTAAGTGGCATTGTTGTCCGCCTGTGCGATCCAGCCCGGCACCGTGCCGCTCGCCAGAAACAGATTTGTAAATTTTGAGGACCACACGGTGTTATTGTAACCAAGGAAAGGCCCGCCTGTGTTCGTAACCGTGATGGAGCCGTTACCGTTGGGGCTGTTGAATATTGCGCCGGGACCGGTAATGGTCACGGGCAGGAAATCGTAGGCGCTGGTAAAGGGCGACTTGACGACCACGACGTTGAAGCTGCACGACGCCACGGTTATGCCTCCACTGTTCGTGGCCAGGCAGACTACGGTGTTCGTTCCCAGCGGGAACGTTGAGCCACTGGGTGGAGCGCAGAAGACCGTCGAGTTCGTCGCGCACGGGCCGTTGAGGGCGGGCGTGGGATAGTTCACCACCACATTGCTGCCGCAAGTGGTGATGGTCAGGTTCGTGAGGCAGTCAATTGTGCAGCAGCCGGTGCCCAGGGAGGCGTTGACGGACAGATAGCAATTCTGGCAGGAGCCGTTGGTGGCGCAAACCGTTAGCGTCACCTGGTAATTACCCGCTGACAGCACCGTACCCGCAGGCGGGACTTGCGTAATACTCAAGCCGCCGGGAATTGCACATTGGTTGGTGATGGTTACGAGGTTGGTCAGGTTGGGCATTATGGGAGGACAACCAGTGATGTTGGTGGTGAAGGTTTCGTTGGGGCAGATCACGCCCCACACCGGCGGATACGGCAGCACGATCACGTCGAACTGGCAGGAGGTGATATTGCTGCAGTCGTCGCTGGCGGTGAAATAAACTGTGTTGGTGCCCAGCGGAAACGTCGAGCCGGAAGGTTTGGAAATGTTTGTGTAAACGATCCCGGAATTGTCCGAAGCGGTCACGGTGTAGGTGACCACAGCGTTCGTGTCGCACGTGAAGACCACGATGTTGCTCGGGCAGTTAATCACCGGTGGTATGGGATCGCTCTTGAGCACGATCACGTTGAAGCTGCAGGACAGGTTGGTTTGACCCGGGACCGTGCAGGTTACCAGGTTGGTTCCCAGAGCGAAAAACGAGCCGCTGGCCGGGTCGCAAAAAACTGCCGTATTCGTGCCGCAAACACCGAAGACCGTCGGCGAGGGATAGTTCACGTTGGTGCCGGACGGGCCGCACAGAGTGACCGTGATATCGGGCGGACACTTAATGGTGCAGGGGAGCCGCTGTTCGGCAAAATAAAACGCTACTCCGTCATGGTTGGTGGTATTCAGCACACCCGTGAGAACAATCCGGGCGGTATTGGTCGGAATTTTGTTCCAAAAGGCCCCGTCGCAATCAATGCCGTTGGTTTTATACTTGTACGGATAGAAATACCCATCGCTGTTACTCAGATTCATGTGATACCACGCGATGTTGACGTCGTTCGACCAGGTGCTGTCGTCGTATCCCATGAAATTCCAGTTGAACGGCGGAGAGAGCAGCGCGTTGTTTTTATCAAACAATTGCAGGTGGTAGGTGTTGGTCTCCTCTGTAATGTTCCACATCCCGAATACGGTGTTCGACGTGAGTATGTAATTATCCAGATAGAAGGTGTTGGTATAGACGGCTGAATTGGCAGCCTGCGACAGCCAGCCCTGCACCGGTACGTTCAAAGGAAACAGGTTGGTGAAGGCCGAATAATACACCGTGCTGTTCAACGATTCCCATGGCCCGCCCGTGTTGGTCACCGTAATGATGCCGTTGCCATTGGAGCTGGTATAAAAGCCCGAGTTGAAGCTGGTGATGGTGACTGGCAGGAAGTCATAAGGGACGGCTTGTGCGGATCCGGCTGACAACGCCACGGCGGCAAGCAATGCCTTGAGTGCTCCCGCG
Source organism: Verrucomicrobiia bacterium (assembly GCA_041482195.1). Classification (GTDB taxonomy): domain Bacteria; phylum Verrucomicrobiota; class Verrucomicrobiia; order Limisphaerales; family UBA11358; genus UBA11358. The sequence goes on along the minus strand of JBGPDH010000064.1, from coordinate 7,235 downwards.
ATAAACAATTTGCCTGCCCGGGACGTGCGGAAAACTCCGTCGGTTTTAATCCCTCCGCGAAGCAATCCCTGGCCACACAGGTCTTCGCAAAGCGGTAACTTAAAAAGTGTCGGTTTTGTCATAGCACACAATTAGAATAGGTGTTTGACTGGTTAAATCTTTCTGATTGAATGTTGCGAACCTAGCCGACGGGGAGCGGGTGTCAAGGGAAAATTTCGCTGCGGCTGGCAGCGAATTAACCGGGATAGATTGTTGCCCGGTAGGAAGTGAAATTGTTGGAGAAAACCGACCGTAGATAAACGACTTGCCGATTAGTCGGCAGGCTTGTCACATCCATCGCCTTCCTCTAATTTCACGGTGGGTTCAGAATACCATTGCATGCCGCCATCACCTGACGCACCGCGTGAAAACCCGGTCCCGCTTTGCGTGGATTTGGACGGCACGCTTATCCGGACTGACCTGCTCTGGGAATGCCTGGCTAAATTGCTCCGGCGCAATCCGCTCGGGTTATTTTCCGTCCTGATTTGGTGGCTGCGCGGGCGGGCGTTTTTGAAGCATCAACTTGCCTGGCGCGTAACGATTGACCCCGCCAGCCTGCCTTACCATGAGTCGTTTCTCGCCTTTCTGCGCGAGCAGAAGAGCGCCGGCCGGAAACTGGTGCTGGTGACGGCATCGGATCGTGAACTGGCCCTGCCGGTCGCCCGTTACACCGGATTGTTTGATGAAGTGCTTGGCAGTGACGGCCGGACCAATCTCCGCGGCCCGAACAAACTGAAGATGCTGGTCGAAAAATTCGGCGAACGCGGCTTCGATTACGCCGGTAATTCAGCGGTTGACCTCGCGGTCTGGCGGGGTGCGCGTCTGGCCATTGTGGTAAACGCCGGCCAGCGGCTGTTGAAACGCGCCGCCGAATGCGCCCGGCCCGGCCCGGCGTTTACGATGAATTATTCACCATTCGCCACGTTGAGACGTTTTCTTGATGAGCTGCTACTGCGAAGCGGTTACCTGGCAGCGGTCGGCGCAGGGCTCTTACTTACGGCCGCATTCCCCAAATTTGAGGTCGCCGGTTTCGCCTGGGTTGTACCGGGATTGTTGTTGGCCATCGCGCAAGGCAAGAGCCGTGGCGATGCCTTCCGCATCGGTTACGTTGCCGGTTTGTCACATTTTCTTTCGTCGCTCTATTGGTTGTTGCTGATTCCGGCAGGCGGGTTTCCGATTCTGGGCTGGATTTCCCTGGCGGCCTTCCTCGCGTTGTTTGTGGCTGTTTGGGTCTGGCTGTTGGCGGGAACGATCGGCGAAGGCGATTGGGCGCGCCGGACCCGCTGGGCGCTGGCGGGAGCGGCAGTCTGGGTGGCGTTGGAAATGGTGCGCGCACGGGTGTTCAGCGGGTTTCCGTGGGATTTTCTGGGTGTCTCGCAATTCCGGATGGTGCCATTGATCCAAATCGCGTCCGTAACGGGTGTGTATGGCGTTTCATTTCTGGTCGCCTGGTTTTCCCTGTCGCTGTTTTCGGCCGTACGCACAATTTATCGCAGTCCGGGCCGGCGCCTGGTCTGGCAGGGGGAAATGGCCCTGCCGCTGCTGACCGTAATCGGGCTGTTCCTCTTTGGTTATATGCGGGCAGGGCAGGGGAATATACCGACCACAACGCTGCGCGTGACCCTGGTTCAGCCCAGCATCCCGCAATCGTTGATTTGGGACCCGGACCAGAATAAGAAGCGGTTTCAACAACTGCTTCAAATGACCGAACTGGCTTTGGCCCGAAGCAAACAAACGGATACCAACGAGCCGTTGATTCAGATCGTCAACCCGGACAATCCGGGTGATGAACAAACCAACAACTTTTCCGGTCAACGTACGCACCGGGCAGGGGACATGTCTAAAACCGACCTGTTGATATGGCCTGAATCGGCTGTGCCGGATTTGGATGGCGATACGGTCAGCGCGATCAGCCGGCTCGTACAGGCCTATCGCGTTTGGATTATTTTCAACGGCGACGACGTGGAGCTCAGGCGAGAAGCGACCAATTATTTCAACAGCGCATTTCTGGTCTCGCCGCGCGGGAGGCTGGCGGACGTCTATCACAAACGCAAACTGGTGATATTTGGCGAATACATTCCATTGGTGCAATGGCTGCCCTTTGTGAAATACCTCACGCCCATCACCGGCAGCTACGCGGCGGGCGAATGGCCGGTGACGTTTGAACTGGCGAACCTGCACGTCAACGTCGCGCCATTAATTTGCTTTGAAGACACTTTTCCGGGCACGGCTCGTGCCTCGGCGGGAGATCAAGTCGATTTGCTGGTGAACCTGACCAATGACGGCTGGTTCGGCAACAGCGCGGCTCAATGGCAACATATGGCCAACGCCACCTTTCGCGCCGTCGAAAACAGCCTGCCGCTCATCCGCTGCGCGAACAATGGTATCACCTGCTGGATTGACCCCGCAGGCCGCGTGCGGGAAGTTTTTAAAGACCCGGGCAGGACTGCCTATGGCGCCGGCGCGTTGACCGTTGATATTCCGCTGACGCAAGCCGGTGTGGGACGCGAACAGACGTTCTATCATCGCCACGGCGACTGGTTCGGCTGGGCGTGTGTGGTGGTCGCGGCCCTGGTTTCGATCCGGTCCAAAAAAAGCGCTTGATATATTTGCAGAAGAGGTGGATATAGAGTTAATCCAATACTCTTATGAAAGCGAGCGTTCCAATCAGCGCGCTGTTGCATCACAAAGGCACGGCGTTGTGTTCCATTGCCCCGGAGGCGACGGTCTTCGAGGCCATCCAGCTCATGGCGGACAAAAATATCGGCTCCCTGCTGGTCATGTCGGGCGACCGGCTGGTAGGAATGTTCACGGAGCGCGATTACACGCGCAAAATTGCGTTGCAGGGAAAAACTTCCAAGGCCACCCGGGTCGATGAGGTCCTCTCCAGTAAAATTATTTCAGTTACGCCGGACCACACGGTCGAGGAATGCATGCGGCTGATGACGGAAAATCGAGTGCGGCACCTGCCGGTCCTGGCCAACAACAAAGTCACCGGCCTGGTGTCGATTGGCGACCTGGTGAACTGGACGATTTCGGCCCAGGACGCCACAATTGCCCAGATGGAGCAATATATTGCCGGCGGTGTGACGGCCTAGTCACGGACCGGGCCGGGATTCCGGGGCCTCTTCTACATTTCTACGGCTTGGGCGGGGGCGAATTGGTTTTCGCCGCTGGCTCGATTTTCATGCCAGAGGTAATACTCGATTGACGTATCCGGTGGGCGACAAAGTCCTCCTCCGCCACATCACCGACCTTGCGATGAAACTTGATTTCGTCGCCGTTCACCTTGCCCGTGTATTCGATGCGCAGTTCGTTATCGCCGAACTTAAGTGGCTCGACGAAGGAAAGTTCGTTCGTGCTGATTTTTCCCTCGGTGATCACCACGGTATTGGTGCCCATTTCACGTTCACCGGTGGCCGTGCCGGTGACATTGGTGCCGTCCACCTTGAGTACGTAGGTATATTTTTGCTCGCCGATCTGGCTGTCAAATTGTCCTTTCCAGGTTCCGGCAACGCTTTCGTCCGCGCGAACGGTCCCTGCCAACGCCAGAACGCCCGCCGCAATGAGGAATGTTGGAATGTAAATTTTCATGATGGTTAAATGAGTTAGGTTTGGACAGACCGTAGAAAGACAGAAACCGGCGGGGGAGGGAAGAAAATTATGCGGGATTGGTCAGTGCCCGGGGTTTGCCGTTGCGTGATCAAACCCGCCGGTGCGGAGAAAATGAATGGATTGTCGGATGGCCTCGCGGTTCTTCATGATAAACGGATGTGCTGTGTGAACGACAATGTGATCGTTCATGCCGGCGAGTTTCGTCCGTTCGATGGAAACCTTGCCGTCGTCACGACCGGATATCAGCAGGCTGTTGATCCAGTTGATGGAACGGTCACCGGCGATGACACCGACTGGATACGTTACCGGGCCGAGTTGATTGGGTGTGGAACCGGGATTTGTGCCCAATTCATTCCCCGCGGGGCCGTTGATCCATTTGAACAGAAACCACTCTCCCAGTTTGTCCACGACCTCACTGCCCCGGTTGGGTGGTGCAAGCATGACCACTCGTCCGAGCGACGGCAAGGGATGACGCGCCAGATAACTGCGAACGAGAATCCCGCCGAGCGAATGCGTAATAAAGTTCACCCTGGCCACGCCGTCCCGCTGGCAATTGGCCACTGCCTGTCCGATGGTGTCGTCGGCGAGCTGTTGGACAGATGCCGTGCGTGAGGGGTAGCCGACGTTTTCCACCTGATAACCCGCTTCGCTCAACGTGCGTTCCATCCTGGTCATGGAAGCGCTGGTGCGACACAAGCCATGCAGAAGAATCACCATTTCCGGTGCGCTGGACACCGGCGAGGCAATTATAACCGTAGCCATGAAAATGATAATCCGGGACAACATCAGGACAGCCAGCCGTTTTGATCGAGTCCAATCGTCAGCACAAAATCCGGGTATTGATCCTCTGCGCGTGTCGCCGGTCTGTCAATACGTTTTAAGCCGCCTGCCTTTCCTGAATTGATTTTGACAGGATTTCATTCGGGGGATAAGCTCCTGAGTATTAGTTGGAAAAAGTTTACGAAACGATTCCTCCCGATCCCATTATGAAAAGATTAAATTTCATTCTCCTGGCGTTGTGTGCGGTGGCATTGCTTCAGGGTTGCGGAAATAATGCATCCCCGAAGAAATTGCGGTTGGTGTTTGTCGGCGGCACCCCGGACAACTACTGGACAGTGGTGCAATTGGGTTGTGTTTTTGCCGCCCGGCAGCTCCCCGACGTCGATTTGGATTTCCGTTATCTCGAAAATGGCACGACGACGGCGCAGCAGGAGCTGATGCGCGCGCTGGTCACGAACGGCGTGGACGGCATCGCCCTCAGCCCCATCGACCCCGATTCCCAGACGGATTTCCTCAACCAAATCGCCGCCAGGACGGTTTTGGTTTGCGCCGACAGTGATGCGCTCCGGAGCAAGCGTCAATGTTACATCGGCACAGACAATGTTACTGCGGGGTCACAGGCGGCGGAAATGCTCAAGGCGGCGCTGCCCCAGGGCGGTAAAATCGTTTTGCTCATCAGTTACGCCAATGCGGAAAACATCAAAGACCGCATCCATGGCATCCAGAACGGGTTGGCCGGATCAAACATCCAAATTGTGGAAGCGATGGTGGACGGCGCCGCCAGCGACATCGCGCAGAAAAACACTGAAGACGCGCTGACGAAATATCCGGATCTGGCCGGCATGGCTTGTCTCAACGGCTACCAGGGGCCGGCGGTGCTCACCGCCGTGCGCCATGCGGGCAAGGCCGGGCAGATGAAGATTGTTTGCTTTGAAGATTACAGCGCGACGCTGGACGGGATCGCCGCCGGCGATATTTACGGCACCATTGTTCAAAACCCTCTAAAGATTGGCTTCGAAACCATCTCCCGCATGGAAAAATATCTTCAAGGCGACAAGGCGGGGTTTGGCAACGGGAAAATCCTGATTCCTTCACAGCCGATCACCAAAGCCAATCTGGCGGATTATCAGGCGGTGCAAAAGAATGTCCTTTTCCAGACCCAAACCGAGAAGCCTTGAAATAGACGGCATTGTGGCGGGCCGACAACATCCGAACGATCATGTCACTTATGGGTCAGGCGTTTATTCGGCCGGTGGAGGCGGGTTGAGCGCTTTTAATCCGGCCCGGGCCGAGAAGAAGACGGCACAAGATCGCGTTTTGGTGGACAGGGATTTCTGGAAACAATCACTCGCTCCCTGTTTATCGCCGGCCAAAAGACGTTTTATCCCGGAGTAATACCAGAATTCGCTTTGCTGCTTTCCGGTGTCGGTTGAATCAATGGCTTTGTAGAGGTCCGCCTCGCTGGCTTGATTCAAAAGAAATCTGGCGATATGCATCTGCCAGTCGGACGACGTTCCGGCTGGGTGGTCCCCGCAATAGGCGAGGAGTTCCTGATCCGCTCTTGCCCTTTCACCATTCTGCGCTTGCACCCGCCAGGTCTCAATGGCCGCGGAGTCTTTCACCCGGCCATCGGGAAAACATTGGCACCGCCGATAATCAGCCAGGGCGCCGGCCCAGTCGTCGCTGACGGATTTGATGACACCGCGATAATAATATCCCCACGCGAAGTTGGTGTCGGTTTCCAGCGCACGGTCAAGCTGCCGCAGAAAACGTTCGCGCCAGGGGGCCGGATCCAGCCCGGAACCACCGCCGACCGTTACGCCGGGGCCGGTGAACACCGGTCCCGTTTCTTCAATCATGCGTACCCGTTCGATCGCGGCACCGGTAAAATCATTTTGCATTTCCCTGACCCGGATCCTTCCGCGATAGGCCTGCCGGTTGTCCGACTGCAAGGCGATGGCCCTTCCGAAATCATCCAGCGCCGGTTCAAAATCGCGTTGTGCCATCTCGGCCTGCGCCCGCAATATGTAATTGTTCACGTCCTGGGGGTTTAAGGTAATCGCCGCGGAGTAATCCTTGAGGGCCGCGTCCGTATCCCCCCGGAGGATCTCGATGCCCGCACGGTTGGTGTAAGCAGCGGTGAAATGGGGATTCAATTTAATGGCGTGGGTAAAATCCGCTCGCGCACTGTTCAAGTCCCAACGATAAACCCATTGCCGGTCCGGATCGGTGGTGGACAGGATTTCCAAACCCCGGTCAAAATAAAACTGCGCGTCATGCGACGCCATCAACGGCGCGAAAAGCCCGGCCAGAAGCAGCAACGAAAAGCAGAAAAGGAGCAACTTATTGATCACTTAGCTTCTATTTTACCATGGCCGACCCGGTTGGGCAATGGCCAGAACTATTCAACCCGGCCATATATTCCGGCGGTGAGGGGCCGCCGCACTGCCCAACGCGCATGAGCCATCGCCCCCATCCGATTTGACAAACATCCGTTTTACTGACATAATAATAGCCGTAAAATAACATCATTTCAGAAGGTCAAAGGAGGCAATAACACAGAACATTATGTGCAAACCGTTTGCAGGCGTCTTATGTCGTGCGAGGGTGTTGGGCACGCGGCGTTTCACCCTGAGAGTGGTGGCAGTGGTCTTGCTTGCGATGACTCTTTCAGCCAAAGGGCAGGTGGCGGGCCTCGTGGCGGAGTACGGATTCGATGAAGGGGCAGGAACGCTGGTGGCCGATACTTCGGGGAACGGGACTAACGGAGGGATTAACGGTGCGACCTGGACTGCCTCAGG
>JBGPDH010000063.1:0-15481 GCA_041482195.1 Verrucomicrobiia bacterium | reverse complement strand
CTTCGCCGGCGAGCGCCGTCCCCAGCGCCGCGGCTGAAAACGCGACGCCGCGTTTCTTGAGGAGCGCGCGCAATTCGTCCAAAGCACGGCTCACCCGCTTCTGCGCGGCATTTTCGCTGCTGCCCAGGGCTTCGCCGACCGAACGCAAATCGCGCTGCTCAAAGAAGCGCAACAAAATGGCGGTGTGGTCTTCCGCGCCAAGCTGGTTGATGGCTTCGTCGAGAATGGGCGCAACCCGGGCCAGGTTCGCTTCCGAGTAATCTTGCTGCTCATTCATGGCAACCGCCTGTCTTTCACGAGATTTACGGCGGCGTTCGCCTCGTATGATTTTGGAGGCCACGAAGCACGTGTGGCGATGCAACCAGCCACCCAACATCACGTCGCGCGGCAGCGTGCGAGCCTTGTGTGCCAGGTCCACAAAGACGGTTTGGGCCACATCCTGCGCCAAATGACTGTCGCCGACGACCAACCGGGCCGCCGTGGAATAGACCAGATCAAGATAGCGCGAGACCAGTTCGCGAAAGGCCGGTTCCGAGCCGTTCGCCGCGTAATCCGCAAGCAATCTCTGACTCTCAGTCATCGTCTATTCACTATTAAGAACCCGCCGTCAGCCAAAAGCCGCCAAAAATTTGAAATTATTTGGGCCAGTAATAAAGGGAACAAAATGAATACCTGTCCGAACTCCTCCTGCCAATTGCCGCTTGCACCGTCTGTTTCCGCGTTTAACCTGTCATCGTGGCTTGGTTCACCGACCGTCATTTCTTTTTGCTGGCCGTTGCCGTTTACGGTCTAAGCACGATGTATTCGGTTTTCCTGTGGCGAAAAGGCTTTCGCCAGGACGACCACGTGAACTACCTGCTCCTGCTCGCGGCATTTTTGCTGCACACGAGCGCCATGTTCAAACGCGGCTTTTCCCTCAACCAGTGCCCCGTTAACAACCTTTTTGAAGCGACAATGTTCATCGCCTGGAGCGCTGCGGCTGCCTATTTGGTCATTGGCCTTCTGCCGCGGCTGCGTTTCCTGGGTGCTTTCGTGTCGCCGGTGCTCTTCGCCATTGGCGTGTTTGCCATGATGCCCGAGCTGGACCCGCCGCATGGCCCAACACCGCAATTCACCGGGGCGCTGACCAGTCTGCACGCAGCAACCATATTGCTCGCGTACGGCGCCTTTGGCCTGGCCGCGGCGGCAGCCGGGATGTTCCTGACCGAACAGCACGATTTAAAATTTCATAAACTCCGCGCTGTGCTGTCGCTGCTGCCGCCGATTCAACGATTGGAAACCGTTGCTGGCCGCCTGGTGCTGGCCGGTTTCATTCTTTTCACCATCGGCCTTGAAGCCGGCCGCTTCCTGCCCCGATCCGCCGGGGCAGGTTACTGGTCGGATCCCAAGGTGATTTGGTCCATCTTCATGTGGGCGGTGTACCTGATATTGCTACTGTCCCGTCGGTTTCTCGCACAATCCAGCCGGCGCTTTGCTTACGGCATTATGGCCGCGTTTGCCTTTTTGCTCCTGACTTTTTGGGGCACCAACTTGCTCTCTCCACTGCATCATCCATGAACCCAAAGTGGCAAGTGACATGTGACACGTGGCATGAAACAAATTCGTGCCAGAGACATCCTGTCACCTGTCACCTGCCACCTGTCACCTGCCGCGAATGAACATCGTCGTCATCGGCCTGAGCCACCATTCGTCACCTGTGGAATTGCGGGAACGATTTGCCTTCGCCGAAGCGAAAATTCCCGACGCGCTGAAAACTTTGCGCGAGTCAGGCTCAGCCGCTGAAGCGGTGATTCTTTCAACGTGTAACCGCGTGGAAATCTATGCGGCAACCGCATGGGAACCCGCCCGGGCATTTGCCGAACTAAAAAAATTCCTCCTGCGGTGGAGCGAGACGACGGAGGGACTCGAGGTAGGGTCATCGCGCTGCGATGACCGGACGGCGCAGCGCGCCGTCCCTACCACAACAGACAGTGAGCTTTACACGCTCGCCGAACCACAAAGCCTGCAGCACCTCTTCAGGGTCGCCGGCGGACTGGACTCCATGGTGCTCGGCGAAACAGAAATCCTGGGCCAGTTGAAGGAAGCCTATCTCCTGGCGCATCGTCACGGCCATACCGGCGCACGCCTGAACAAGGCGTTTCAACGGGCATTCCATGTCGCCAAACACGTCCGCACCCACACCAATATTCAGCGCGGCAGCATCTCGGTGGCGTCGGCCGCGGTTGAACTCGCCGAGAAGATTTTCAGTTCGCTCCGCGAGCGCGAAGTACTGGTCATCGGTGCCGGTGACACCAGTGAAAAAACTGCCCGTGCCCTGCGCTCGCGCGGAGCGCGAAATATCATCATTGCCAGCCGTTCCCTCGAGCGCGCCCAGATTCTGGCCCGGGAATTCGGCGGACGCGCCGTTCCCTTTGATGCTTGGGCGGCCGAATTCGAGAAAATCGACATCGTTATCAGCAGCACCTCCGCGCCGCATCCTATTCTGGACCGCGCCCGGCTCGAACCCTTGATGCAAGCGCGCCAGCAGCGACCGTTGCTGCTCATTGACATTGCTGTCCCCCGTGACATCAATCCCGAAGTCAATTTCCTGGAGAATGTTTATCTGTACAACATTGACGATCTCCAGGCCATCGCCGACGGTTATTTGAAGCAGCGCAAGGATGAAATCGCCCGGTGCGAAGCCATTATCGCAGAAAAGGTGAAACCCCTGCTCGACGTCCGGGCCTCCGCAGATTACGCCGATGAACGCAGATTATTTTTTACTCGTCAGCGAAAATCTGCGCAATCTGCGGACTAACCGATGCCAACGGAACGTCCCATCATCATCGCCACCCGCGGTAGCGCCCTCGCGCTGGCGCAGGCCAATATGATTGCTGCGCAGTGTCGCGAAACGTTTCCCAAACTGCGGTTCGAGCTGAAAATCATCAAAACCACCGGAGACAAATTGCAGAAGGCCTCGATGGCGAAGGTTGAAGGCGGACTGCCGAAAGGTTTGTTCACCAAGGAACTCGAAGTGGCGCTTGTCAAAGGTCAGGCCGATCTGGCGGTACACAGCTTGAAGGATTTGCCGACGGATTTGCCCGCCGGCCTGATACTCACGGCCACACCCAAACGCGCCGACGTCCGCGATGTGTTGATTTATCGCGATGCCGAATTTATCAAGACCCGCGCCGCCGATAACCGTTCCGCCGACTGGGTGCCGGGTCAGGACGCGTTACGCGGTTTCCCGCCGCATACGAAGCTTAAAGATTTTCCTTCGAAAGCGACGATCGCCACCAGCAGCACGCGGCGCAAAGAACAATTGCTCGCCGCACGCCCGGATCTGAACGTCGTGGAAATCCGTGGCAATGTTTCCACCCGGATGCAGAAGGTCGCCGAGCGCGGCGAATTGGATGCGACCGTGCTCGCGCTCGCCGGTATCACGCGTTTGAATTTCAAAATCGAACCGGACGGGCGACTGATCGGCGACGCGGTACCGGACGGTTTGCTGGCAACAATTTTGGACGTGGACGTGATGTTGCCGTGTGTCGGGCAAGGCGCGATTGGCATTGAAATCCGCGCCGATGACGAGCGTATTGACAAAATTTGCGAACGATTGAATCATTTCAACACGTACCATTGCGTCACGGCGGAACGCGCGTTTTTGCAGGCGATGGGTGGCGGTTGCCAAAGCCCGGTGGCCGCGTATGCAGAAATCATTGACGATAAAATCTCCATGCACGCCGTTTCCTTCCATCATGGGCCAGCCAAACATGCACAAGGGAAAGACCTGATTTCTAAGGCGGCGGCACTGGGCGAGAAACTGGCAGCAGAATTGAAATAAATTGCCCGCTCGCCCTCACCCCGGCACTCTCCCCGAGCAGAGGGAGAATCGGTTGCCGCGTTCTTGAAAATTCGTGCACCGCGATTTGCCGGATGATCAGTCGCCAGATCAGAAATGGCCAATAACTGTTCCTTCTCCCCGGGCAGAAGATCAGGATTAGGGCGGGTCAATGTCTCCGCCTATTTTCCAAAAGCAGCGAGGATGGCATCCAATTGTTTCCGTTCGATGTCGGTGGCGGTGCCGGCGACGATGTGTCCAGCGATGCTCCGTAAAACGTGGGCCTTGTCAGCAGGCAGATCTTTCAGGTTGTCGTCGAGCAGGGTCTTGATGATGGCGACAAACGTGTTACCGTTGTAATTGCAGAACGGAGCCAGCCGGTGGCATTGGAAACCGATTTGAAAAACTTCGGTCAGGGTTAATTTTCTGGGACGACTCTTTTCCCACAATTCCTTCGCTGGAGCATAGCCATCGGAGGTGGGTTTGTGCAGGGCTTTGCGGGCTTCGCAAAGTTTGGCATTGATGGAAACGACCGTTTCCCAAGGGACGATTTGAAGCCAGTTTTTAACCAGCGCAGCCATTGCGGCTATGCGGATTTGGACTTTTTCAGATTGGCTTTAATACGCTGCAAAGTCGCTACGCCTTCGCTTTTTAAGTAGCCTTTGCCTGTCCGGGCCAGAACCGGTTCGGCGAGAAAGCGATGCTGCATGCGCAGCCCCTGTTTGACGGCTTCTCTCAGGAACTTATTCTCAGCCACTGTCATATTAACAAAGTAACCAATGAACCCAAAAATCGCAAATTCATTCTGGCTGCAATAAAAACGGCGCGAACTTTCGTCCGCGCCGTTGCTCCCCAGTTCCTCCGGAACGTGTTTTACACGTCGTAATACATGAAGAATTCGTACGGATGCGGACGCAGGCGGATGGCGTCGTGTTCCTTGCGCTTGCTGCTGATCCACATGTCAATGAAGTCTTCGGTGAAGACGTCGCCCTTGAGCAGAAACGCATGGTCTTTCTCCAGGCAATCGAGCGCTTCGCTGAGACTGCCGGCCACGTTCGGAACTTTCTTCAATTCTTCCGGCGGCAGTTCGTAGATGTTTTTGTCCAGCGGCGCGCCGGGTTTGATTTTATTCTGGACGCCGTCGAGACCGGCCATGAGCAGCGCGGCGAAGGCGAGATACGGGTTCGCCGCCGGATCCGGCGGGCGATATTCGAGGCGTTTGGCCTTGGGATTCTCGCTGTAAGTCGGGATGCGGACGGCGGCACTGCGATTGCGCGCGCTGTAGGCCAGGTTGACCGGCGCTTCGTAACCCGGCACGAGGCGTTTGTAGCTGTTCGTGGTCGGATTGCAGATGGCGCACAGGGCCTTGGCGTGCTTGAGCAAACCACCGGCGTAATAAAGCGCCATTTCGCTCAAGCCACCGTATTCCTTGCCGGCAAATAGCGGTTTGCCCTTCTTCCACAATGACTGATGTGTATGCATGCCGGAGCCATTATCACCGAAGAGCGGCTTGGGCATGAAGCAGGCGGTTTTGCCGTGCTTGCGGGCGATGTTCTTGACGACGTATTTGTAAATCATCATCCAGTCCGCGGCGGTTACCAGCGTGCTGAAGCGATAATCAATTTCCGCCTGACCGGCCGTGGCGACTTCGTGGTGCTGGCGTTCGATTTTGACACCAAGCTCTTCCATCACCAGGCACATTTCGGTGCGGATGTCCTGCTGGGTGTCGGCGGGCGCGACCGGAAAGTAACCTTCCTTGTGCCGGATTTTGTAGCCGAGGTTGGGCATTTCATCGCGGCCGGTGTTCCAAACGGCTTCTTCGGAATCAACGGAGTAGAACGTGCCGTTGCTCTTGGAGTCGAACTGCACGTTGTCAAAGATGAAAAATTCGGCTTCCGGGCCAAAGAACGCCTGGTCGGCGAGGCCGGTGGAAATAAGAAATTTCTCCGCCTTCTGGGCAATGCCGCGCGGGTCGCGGCTGTACGGTTCCAACGTGCCGGTCTCGGAGATGGTGCAGGTCAACGACAACGTCGGCACCGCCATGAAAGGATCAATAAACGCGGTCTCGGGATCGGGCATGGCCAACATATCGGAGGCTTCAATCGATTTCCAGCCGCGGATGGAGGAACCGTCGAAACCGAGGCCTTCGGTGAAGATATCCTCGGTCATTTCACCGATGGGGCAGCTGAAGTGCTGCCACGTGCCGAAGGTATCCACGAATTTGATATCCATCATTTTCGCCCCGGCCTTTTTAGCCATTTCAATTACACTCTTGGGTGTTGACATAGTTCAAATGCGAAGTTGTTGATTGTTCAGATTGTTTAATTTGTTGGCGCAAGCAGAGTCAAAAGCTGCGCCGGTGGTGACTTTCGCCAACAACCGGCGCAGCGTCGAGCCTTTTCTTAATTAAGCGTGGTAACCTTCTTCACCATGCTCGTTAATGTCCAGACCGGCAATTTCGACTTCCTCGGTCGGACGCAAGCCCACCAACGCCTTGGTGATGTAGGCGATAACAATCGTGCCCACGATGAACAGGACCAGGGAGACACCGACGGTTTTCAACTGCTCCCATAATTGCGGCTGGAAGATGTGGTCTGTCACATACGCCTTAAGGTTGGTCGCCAGGTTGGGGTTGGCGGCGTTACGGGCAAACATACCGGTCATGATGGCGCCGCACATACCCCCGATGCCATGGACGCTCCACGCGTCCAGCGCGTCATCCATGCCCAGCCAGGCCTTGACTTTGTAGCAGAAGAACCACGGGATGGTCCCGGCCGCGATGCCAATCCAGATGGCGCCGGAGGGCAACACATAACCACAGGCCGGGGTGATGAGCACCAGGCCAGCCACCGCGCCGGAACAGAATCCGAGCACGCTGGGCTTGCCCTTGACGATCCATTCCCACATCGGCCAGACGAACGAGCCAATGGCCGTGGCAATGGTTGTGGTGGTAAACGCGTTGGCGGCAATGATATCGGCTGCGACCGCGCTGCCGGCATTGAAACCATACCAACCGACCCACAGCATGGACGCCCCGATGTAAGTCAGCACAATGCTGTGCGGGGTAAAGTTCTCCTTACCAAACCCGAGGCGCTTGCCGAGGATGATGCACAACACCAAACCCGACCAGCCCGAGGACATATGCACGACCGTGCCGCCGGCAAAGTCGAGGCCTTTAATCGTCGCATTGGCATTCCAGCAACCGTTCATCATGCCATTAATACCCCAGACCATGTGACCTTGCGTGAAGTACACGATCAGCATCCATAAGGTCATGAAGACGAAGATGGCCGAGAACTTCATGCGTTCCGCAATCGAACCAATGATGAGCGCCGGCGTGATGATGGCGAACATCATCTGGAACATGGCAAACACGTTTTCGGACACCCAGTAGGAATAATTCCCGTTGGGTGCGGAATTAACGTTTGCCATCATCCAGCATATTTTAGGACTGCCAACCACAGCCTTGATCAGGTCTTCCTTGGCCGCCGCGCCGGTGCCGCCAAAGATCATGCCGTAACCACAGACAACATAGAGGATGGTCACCAGGCCGGTGATCAGGAAGCACTGAGCCATCACGGACAGGATGTTCTTCTTGCGAACCAGACCGCCGTAGAACAATGCCAGGCCGGGCAGCGTCATGAACAACACGAGCGCCGTGCTGGTCAATAGCCATGCGTTATGGCCCGGGCCGGGGTACGGCGCGCTGCCGCCATTGCTCGGTGTCAGACTGCTCACAATGGCTGACGTGGCGACGACGCCGTTGGTATCCGTTAACGGAGCGATCGGATTGCCGTTTGAGATGTAAGCTTCAAGCGAAGCAACGCGCTGGTCCAGGGTGGCCGCCGGTGCGGCCGGTGCAGCCGCAGGCGCATTGGTGTCGTCTGCCCGCAGCGTAGTGATGCCGAACGCGGTGGTGGCAATTAAAGCGAGAGTCAGTAAATATCGTTTCATGGTTTTTATTCGGGTAAGGTTCAAGTTGTTAAGGGCTTAAACAGCCGCATCGCCTTTCTCTTCCGTACGGATGCGCACGGCTTGTTCGATGCTCGCCACGAAGACCTTGCCGTCGCCGATCTTCCCGGTCTTGGCCGCCTTGACAATCGCACCAACGGCGGCGTCGGTCTGATTGTCGGCCACCACCAGTTCGATTTTTATCTTGGGCAGGAAATCCACGGTGTATTCGCTGCCGCGATAGATTTCGGTGTGGCCCTTCTGACGGCCAAACCCCTTGACCTCGCTCACGGTCATGCCTTCAATGCCGATTTCGCCGAGGGCGTCCTTGACCTCTTCGAGTTTGAACGGTTTGATGATCGCTTCAATTTTCTTCATATTTGGTTCATAGTATGTTTGAACTGTGACTGTCCCAGCCAACCCATGCGCCCGCTCGGCCGGCGCCACTCAGCTCCGCCCGCAATTCACGAGCCTGTATAGTATGCTTCTGTCCAAGGCTGTGATTGGCTCACGCGCGTTTAGCAACGGCAATGCCAGCCGGAAATAAAACGGAGACGACTTCAAACAAACGCCGATTTTACAAGGGGTTGTGGAGGAAATAAAAAATGAAACCGGATTGAGCAGGCTGCTGAATCCTGTTTCCTTTTGCGCACACAATAAAATTATCGCCAGCGCCGGAATTGTGAATAACTCCGCGGATCATTTGCACTGGCGGCGGAAAGAAAATGGTCGGAGCGACAGGATTTGAACCTGCGACAGCCAGCTCCCAAAGCTGGTGCTCTACCAAGCTGAGCTACGCTCCGACATACGCATACTATCTCCGGAATTAACTGTCCCCGCAATGAGATTCCGCCAAAACGTAGCGGTGCCTGGATTAATGGATAATTGGATTTATGGATATTGGAAACAATCCAGGTTGCGATGCGTCAATCCATTGATCCATCAATCCTTTAATCCACGGGCTTCCGCTTCCAGCTTTCCGGCTCGACGTTTCAAACAACCATGTTAAGTTAATCACGCCATGGCAATCGAAACGCCCGCAACGCAGAAAAAAGTCAATCTCCGCCGCCCCGATATTCTCGAGGCGGTGCAGGCCCAGGTGTTGTCGCATTATCGCAGCGAACTCGTCGAACGCGTCCGCGCCGGGGGTTGCGTGCTTTCCGCCGACAGCCTCACGGTGAAGCTCGCGAAGGAATTCGGCTTCTGCTACGGCGTCGAGCGCGCCATCGACCTCGCTTATGCGGCGAGGAAATATTTCCCGACGGATAAACCGATTTACCTGCTCGGCGAAATCATTCACAACCCCGAGGTCAACGACCAGATCCGCAACATGGGCATCCAGATCATTTCGCCCAAGCCCACCGAGGAGGAAATGACGCGCCTGAACGCCGGTGACGTCGTGATGATTCCCGCGTTTGGCACCGAGGTCGGCACGCGCAAGCGGCTCGAGGAAAAGGGTTGTGTGCTCGTGGACACCACCTGCGGCGACGTGATGAGCGTGTGGAAACGGGTCCGCCAATATTCCAAGGAAAGCGTCACCAGCATCATCCACGGCAAGGCCTGGCATGAAGAAACCAAGGCCACCAGTTCCCAGGCCCGCGCCTACGGCAGCGGACATTACCTGGTGGTCTTCAACCTCGCGGAAACGGATTACGTGTGCCATTACCTCGTGCACGGCGGCGACAAGCAGGAATTTCTGGACAAGTTCAAGGGCGCGTATTCGCAGGGGTTCGACCCCGAATTGCATTTGCAGGCCATCGGCGTGGCGAATCAGACCACCATGCTGCGCGGTGAGACCGAGGAGGTTCAGCGCCGCTTCCGGGCCGCCATGGAAAAAAAATACGGCACCGAAAACATCGGCGAACATTTCCGGTTCTTTGACACGATTTGTGGTGCCACGCAGGACCGCCAGGATGCCCTTCAAAAACTGCTGCGCGAACCGATGGATTTACTGCTCGTCATCGGCGGTTACAATTCGTCCAACACGTCCCATCTCGCCGAAATGGGCGAAGCCAAATTGCCGACTTACTTCATCAAAAACGCGGCTAAAATGGAGTCGGATAAACTCATCCGGCATTACGACCTGCACGCCAAAAAAGAAACCGAAACCCGTGATTGGCTGCCCTCCGGCAAAATCACTGTCGGCATCACCGCCGGCGCCTCGTGCCCGAACAACCTGATCGAAGACGTGATTTACCGCCTGTTCGAGTTGCGCGGTATTTCCGTCCAGAAATTGCTGGCGAATTGACCTGCCGCCAGTCTCCCATAAAAAGACGGGAAACGATTCCGTGTTTCAGAATCGTTTCCCGCAATGAACCGCCTTCACCAACGGCAACTAATAACAACGCAACCGATAGAATTTATTGGTTGGGTTCACTGAGTAGTCAATGAATGGCGATATCGGGGACCCCGGGATATCAACGTAAGGTCCGGAAACATTGGTGGCCGATTGCAGATGTCCGAGACCCGGCCAGATCACTACGACGTTGGTCGGTGGGAGCCAGTGGATTATGAGTGGACCACACATCGTCAGCTTGAAGGCCAGATCCAGTGGCACCGGCGGGCCGCCGGCGGGGGGCTGATAACCCGTTGGCGTCCAGCCCGGATTAGCGATGGGCGGGCTACCCGGCCAGATTGCATGAACGCTTGTGTCCTTCAACACAGTGGTGGTGGTTTTCCAGCCGTATTTGCTGGCACCCACCGGGAACTGGGCATAAGCGGACAGCCAGTAGGTTTTTGCATTATTGGTCGTCCCGGTTTGTTGAAACGCGTTGGTGGGATAGAAACAATAATACCACACCACGGAATCACTGCTGAGCGCGTTCGAGGGGCCCGGGTCAAGAAATAGCTCCTGGGCATTGTTCGTCCAGATAGATTCGGCATACTCCCCCGGGTTGAACCATTGCTGCCACAGCAGGTTTGTGCCGGGGTGACTGAACGTGTTCCCCGTGCCAACCGGTACGTCGTCATAAATGCCGAGCCAGAATGTGATACTGTTGGTTTGCGCCAGGTCATTCAGCCAGGAGCCCCACAAATGAATGTCGCTGAGGGGGCCCGTGTTGGTGCAGACGAAATCATCGGCCAGCACGTAGGGGTTGTTCAAGACATCAAAGCCACCAAAAATGTTCGGGCTTTGGACATATTTGTCAAAGTCGCTTTCCACGCAGACCACCGGCTGTGGAAGCGCCGTCGTAATCTTGAAAGCCAGGTCTAAAGGGCCGCCGGCGGGGGATTGCAGGGTCGGAATCCAGCCCCCACCGCTTGACGGCAGGGTGCCGGGCCATGGCGCGTGAACACTGATGTCATTTGAGAATTGCCTCGTCGACTTCCATCCGAACGCGGTCGTGGCTACAGGGGGCAATTGCGCGAAGGCGGCCAGCCAATAAGTGTGTCCCTTCTGTTGAAAGAGGTTGGTGGGGTTGAAGCAATAATACCAGACCTGATTTTCCGGGCCAAGGCTTACCGGTGGGCCAGGGTCCAGAAAGCTTTCCGTGCCGGTTCCGTACATAGTTTCGGCGTATTGGCCCGGAACGAAGGTTTGGGACCAGAGCAGATTCCCGGGGTGACTGTAGGAATTGGTTGCGCTAACGCCAACATCATCATAAATGCCGAGCGTGAAAGTAATGCTGTTGGTCAGGGATTGATTGTTGAGCCACGAACCCCACAGGTGAAGATCGGTGATCTGGCCGGATTGGTTGCAGACGAAGTCATCGGCGAGCACCCAAGGGCCATCTGTGATCTGCGGCGGGATCGGACTGCTGTTCCAAACGTCGAAGCCAAGATCGAGATTGGGTTCCTGGTCGTATTTGTTGCCGCCGGTATCCACGCATGGAACAGACGGTGTGTTGGTGGTGGTCAGCTTGAAGGCGAGATCAACCTGGGTCTGATTGATAAGATCGAACATTGGATTCCAAACTCCGGTGGGCAAGGGCTTCCCGTTCGCTGCGGGTATCCATACAGCCGCGTCGTGGGAATGCTGGTAGGTGGTCTTCCAGCCATAAATGATATTGGTGTTGGGATCGGCAACTTGAGCGACGACTGCCAGCCAATAATTCGTGGGGTTGTTGGCGCTGCCCTGCTGGACGAACGGGTTGGCGGGATAGAAACAATAGTACCATACCGTCTGGTCACCACCGATGATGTTGGTGACTTTAGGGTCGAAGAAATATTCGTTGCCGTTGGTATATATGCTTTGCGCAAATGTGCCGATCGGGAAATCCTGTGACCAGAGCAGATTGGTGCCGGGGTGGCTGGGAATGACAACCGGACCCGGCACAGCGGGCACGTCGTCATAGATGCCAATCCAGAAATTGGTGATCGTGCCGGGTTGCTCGTTTAACCAGGATCCCCAGATGTGAATGTCCGTGATGGGGCCCTTGCTGACGCAGGGGAAATCATCTGCCAGCGCCACGCCGCGGCTGTCTTTGACATCCAGGCCCTGTTGCGTCTGTGGCGGTTGGATCCACTTGGGAGTGTTGGTGTCAATGCAGAACGTGGACTGAGCTAACGCATCCATGGTAGCCAGCGACAAAAGCGCCAGAGGAATCATGACCTTTGAGAATGCAACGATGGGGAAAATTGAGCATTTCATTTTGGCCTCACTAAATGAATCGACTTTTTTGAATCGACTTTTTGGTTGTGACTAATTCCAACAAATATAATTAACCCTCCCGAGTCAGAGCCGGTCGCACTTCACAACTCAGATTCGTTTCATGCACCCGTGCACTCAAGCGTCCAGAGTCAGGCCCATCTCAACCAGAGAAGCGTTGTACCCTGACAGGTTTTCTCTGAACTAACCCGTTTCTCCCATAAACTTTTCAAATAGTCAATAGAAAAAACGTTACTAATTGTGACGTCGAGGTAACAGACCGGCTAACACCGCAGACGCGGAAAAATTGCTTTCGCCGGTCTCCTTTCTTACTCTTCGAACACTGACTTATGCCCCGCACGCGCCAGGAACTGGAACAAATTGAGCGACAGATTCTTGCGCCGTATGCCCAGTTCAGCGGCGATACCCGCGGCCGCCATTATCCGGAACCCCCACCCCAATGGCGGACTCATTATCAACGCGACCGCGACCGGGTCATCCATTCCCGCGCCTTTCGCCGGCTGGAATATAAAACGCAGGTGTTCCTCAACGGCACCGGTGATCATCTGCGTACCCGCCTCACCCACACCATCGAAGTCGCCGCCGTCTCGCGCAATATCGCCAGCGCCTTGAAGGTGAACGCCGACCTGGCGGAAACCATTGCCCTGGCCCATGACCTGGGACATTCACCGTTCGGTCACAAGGGCGAAACCGTCCTGAACCGCCTGATGAAGAAACACGGCGGTTTCGAGCACAACCGCCAGAGCCTGCGCCTCGTGGAGGAATTGGAACAAAAGTATCCGGATTTTCCCGGCTTGAACCTGACCTGGGAAGTGCGCGAGGGTCTGGTGAAGCATTACACCGCCTACGATCATCCCGGCCGGCGGAAGGGATTCGACGCCAAAAATTCGTCGCTCGAAGCGCAAATTGCCAATCTCGCCGACGAAATCACCTATTACAGTCACGACCTCGATGACGGACTTGAATCCGGGTTGTTGTCCGAGAGCAGTCTGCGCCGGGACGTCCGCGTCTGGGCCCAGGCCGCACGGCTGGTCAAACGGGAACACGGCGATTTGCCGGACGAATGCCGCCGTTACTTCATCATCCGGACCATCATTGACCTGCAAATCCACGACGTGGTTGAAACCAGCGAACGACTCATTACCGGTGCCGGTGTTCCGTCCGCTGATGACGTGCGGCTATTTCCGAAAGGGCTGGTGCAGCACAGCCCCGAACGCCGGGTGTTGAACCTGGAACTGCGCGATTACCTTTATCGGAACCTGTATTATCACCCGTCGCTCCGCTGGTTGAACCGCCGTTCCCTGAAAATGCTCGAACACCTTTTCCGTTATTACCTGGAGCACCCCAAGGAAATCGGCAAAGGCGCGCGGCGGCGGGTTCAAAAGACCGGTCTGCACCGTGCCGTGTGCGATTATCTCGCCGGCATGACCGATCGTTACGTGGGGCTTGAATACAAACGGATTTTCACGGATACAAACCGGGTTTAGCCGCAAAGAAGCACAAAAGGCACAAAGGGAAAAATCTTCTGCGCCTTTTGTGCCTATTCGTGGCGAACAAATTAATAAGCCAGCACCAAACCGCTTGTCCGCTTTAAGCACCGTAGGCGCGGCATCTTTGTAGAATCCCATCCTGAACCAAATCAAGCTCCGTCAGGAGCGACATATTCCGATGATTTCGCTCCTGACGGAGCTTGAGATTTATTAACTCAGATATTCTACAAAGATGCCGGCCCTACGGGCTTCCCGGAATGAATTTGTGTTAATTCGTGCAATTCGTGTCAAAGGCAATCCGTGTTCATCTGTGTTCATCCGTGGTCAAATCCGTTTGAGAACTTCCTCGGAAGAAAGCTCGGCCAGCAATTGGGCCACAGTCTTCCCCTGCCCCGACAAAATCAGATCAGGCGCGATCTCATTCAACGGCTCAAGCACGAACCGTCGTAGATGTGCCCGCGGGTGCGGCAAAACCAGCTCCGGCGTATCGCGGGTTTCCGGGCCGAACGCAATCAAATCCAAATCCAGCGGACGGGGTTCGTTTGGAACTATTTTGGTTTGCCGGCCGAACTCCTTTTCCAGCACCCGGAGTTTTTGCAGTAACGATTCGGGGGTTTCGCCTTCCCGCGCTTCCAAACCAACCACGGCATTCACAAACAGCGGAGAACCCGGCGGGCAATCCACCGGTGAAGTCTGCCATAACGAAGACTTGAGGATTGGCCGGTCGGAACAATTTTGCAGTCGCACCATCGCCTCCAGAATGATTCGCCGCGAATCGCCGAGATTGGAACCCAACGCCACAAACGCGAGTTTTGGGTTTTGAGTTTTGAGTTTTGAGTTCACAGAATTGGTTTGCCGGCAAACTCAAAATTTAAAATTAAGAATTAAAAATTATTTCAATCCGAGCACATCCTGCATGTCGTAAAGGCCCGGCTTTTGCTTGACCACCCAGAGCGCCGCGCGCAAGGCGCCGTTGGCCAATGTGTCGCGACTGGACGCCTTGTGGGTCAGCTCGACGCGCTCGCCATTGCCGGCAAAAATCACCGTGTGATCACCCACCACGTCGCCGCCCCGCAGCGAATGAATGCCAATCTCTCCCGGCGCGCGCTCGCCGATGCCCAGCCGTCCGTGTCGCGCCACCTTGTCCAGATGCTGCTTGCGCACTTCGGCCAGGATTTGCGCCAGCGTCCTGGCCGTCCCGCTCGGCGCATCTATTTTCATGCGGTGATGCATCTCGGTGATTTCCAGATCATACTCCGGCCCCAAAATTTCCGCCGCCTTGCGCGTCAGCCAGAACAGCGTATTCACCCCGGTTGAAAAATTCGCAGTCCAAACCATCGGAATTTTGGTTTTGAATTTCAAAACCTCAGTCCGCTCGGCGTTCGTCGACCGCCCGGGCACCCGGATCGTGGAGGATCCCGTCATGGAGGCACCCCGGATCGAGGCGATCGCAGACCGTCGCGGCTGCGCGATCGTGGTCGCTGAAGGCAACGCCGGCGCGCGCGGCGAAGCCCGCGGCATCATCGACGCGGTGGCATCCGCTCATCCGGGTCTCGAGCTGATCGCGCACGAACAGGCGACCCAGACGCACGCCGCGCTGGTATGGGTGGG
>JBGPDH010000062.1:0-15481 GCA_041482195.1 Verrucomicrobiia bacterium | reverse complement strand
GCGCCTACCGCCATAAACGGCAAGGTAAGCGAGTCATCACCGCTCAGTATCACGAATTTTGGTCCCAGCGCTGCGCGCAACGCCGACACCCTGTCGGCGCTGCCGCCGGCTTCCTTGATGCCGATAACGTTTTTGCATTCGCGCACCAGGCGCCGGACGGTTTCAACGCCGATTTCGACCCCGCACCGTCCGGGGATGCTGTACAGCACAATGGGCAGTCGGGTGGTATGCGCGATTTCCTGGAAATGCTGAAACAGCCCTTCCTGCGTCGGCTTGTTGTAGTACGGCGCGACCTGCAATGAACCATCGGCCCCCATTTTCTCCGCCTCCCGCGTCAGGTAAACTGCCTCGCTGGTCGAATTGGCACCGGTACCGGCCAGCACTCTGACCTTGCCCGCGGCGAATTTCACGGCCATCCGGATGACCTCAAGATGCTCCTCATAATCCACCGTGGGCGACTCGCCGGTGGTGCCGACCGGCACGATGCCGTCCACGCCGCCCTTGATTTGCATCCGGACCAGGCGTTCCAGGGCAGATGCGTCGAGCTGGCCGTTTTTGAACGGCGTCACGATGGCGGTGTAAGTTCCTGTGAACATGATTTTATCAGGCAGGTAAATTAGCCCAATTGCCGCGTTTGACCAGCAGGAAATCGCCGGCCGCCGACCCATCACACTCCGTTCATTCGAATACTTGCTATTCAACATTCGTGCGCTTAATTTCTGCCCGCTTTGAAGAAAAACGATCCGGTCATCCCGCGCAAGACGATCTATCGTCTCTCGATTTATCTCCGTTGCCTGGCGCGATTGCGGGAGAACGGCATTGGCACCGTATCCAGCGAAGCGCTCGCGCAGGCCGCCGGCGTCAAGCCCACCCAATTGCGCAAAGACCTCGCCTACTTTGGCACGTTTGGCACGCGCGGCCTCGGTTACGACGTGGCGGATCTGTCGAAGAAAATAGCCGACGAGCTCGGAACGTCGCATTTGCAGCCGGTGATTCTGGTGGGAGTCGGACACCTGGGGCTGGCCCTGCTTTCCTATCGCGGTTTTGGGAAGGAAGGATTTGAAATCGTCGCCGCTTTTGACGCCGATCCACGCCGTCAGCGCGACAAAAAAGTCCGCCAGCCGATCCTGGGCATGAACAAACTTCCGGATTTTGTCCGGGAGAACAGCGTCAAAATGTCCATCCTCACCGTTCCCGCCGCCGCGGCGCAGGAAGTCGCCAATCAACTCGTCGCCATTGGCATCGTGGGAGTTTTGAATTTTGCACCGATCCCGCTTTCCGTGCCCGAAGAAGTCATGGTCAACAACGTCAATCTGGCCATTGAACTGGAGAACCTCAGCTATTTTATCCGGGAGTGACGACGCATCACTGCCCCGCTTCCAACAGAACCCGGCACCGGTCCAATCCTGCCGTCAACCGGGCTAAACGATTTGCAGGGGTTTCTTTGACTTGCGGGGTTTCCGGCCCGGCTTTGAGCCGGGGGTTGGTTCTGCGGATTTGGCCGGTTCGGCCGGCGCGGCGGGGGCAAGATAAAGGTAACGACCGCAACTCTCACAGAGCTGGATATCCTCCCCGTGTTTGAGCGACATGATCGCGCCGATGGGCACGCGCATGTGACAACCGGTGCAAACCTGATCACGAACCATGGTGATACCCTTTTTGCCTTTCACAACGATGCGGTCATAATGGGCAAGAATTTGCGACGGGATCCTGGCGCGCAACTCCTTCATGACTGTCTCGGCATTAGGGTCTTTGATTTCTTCAAATTCGAGGGACTGAAGTTTAATCAAGTTCTGAAGTAATTCATTCAATGCATTCATAAAACCGTCCGAACATTCTGATGCCATAATTGGTGCATTTCAGCAAGCCGAATCCAGCCGGCCCAACAGGCGCAGCAATCCGTCCAAAATGGTCATGGGATGCGGCGGACAGCCGGGAACGTAAAGGTCCACGGGTACAACCCCTTCCGCACCGTTTCGCTGCTCGGCGTGGTCGAAGTAAGGCCCGCCGGAAATGGCGCACGCCCCCACGGCAATCACCAGTTTGGGCGGCGGCACCGCCTCGTAGGTCTGGCGCAAGGCCAACTCCATGTTGCGCGTCACCGGCCCGGTAATCAGCAGGCCATCGGCATGACGCGGCGACGCGACAAATTGAATGCCGAAACGGCCCAGGTCAAATACCACTGTGTTCAACACGTTCACGTCCGCTTCACAACCGTTGCAGCCGCCGGCGCTGACCTGACGCAGTTTCAGCGAGCGGCCAAACAGTTTCCGTGACTTTTCGTCCAAAGCCTGGGCCAGCTGCCCCGAAAGCGTTCGGGGTTCACCCAACACCAGCGCGCCGCGACGGGAAGCAGCCAGGCGATATTCGGTCGTAAACCGGATGGCGCCTTCCGGACAGGCTCGCTCACATTCAGGGCAAAACAAACAACGGCCCAGGTCGAGCTCGACCGCCCTGCCCTTCACCGTTATGGCATCCGTCGGGCAGACGTCGGCGCAGATGCGGCAACCGTCCGGACATTTTGTGGCATCAATCTGAGGACGACCGCGCAAACGGTCCGGCAACACCGGCGGTTGTTTCGGAAAACCGATCGTCCGATGCTTTTGATGAGCACGCGCTAAAAGAGCTTTTAGCATGGTATCATTCCATTTGGGGTTCACGATTCCCGGTTAACGCGGCCATACTGGAGCGCACGTAAATCGAAAATCGTAAATCGTAAATCATAAATTCACAAATCATGGCCGCAGTAGGAAAGGTTGAAACTTTTGTTGCACAACGGGAAATCGGAAATCTGCTGCCCGCGCAACGCCATCGCCAGGCCCATCCAATTATGAAAGGACGGATCCACCACTTTGTAATGCGCGAATTTTCCCGTCGCGTCCGTCAGGACCACATGGCAAATCTCGCCCCGCCAGCCTTCCACCAGGGACACCACAGCCCGGTTGGGTATCAGCGGACCGACCTCCGCGCATACCGGACCTTCCGGCAGCGCTTTGAGTTGATCAATAATGAACGCCAGAGAACGCTGGATTTCCATCCATCGCACATGCGCCCGCGCAAAGACGGTGCCGGTGTGGTACAACGATACCGGGATCTGGGCGAAGCGATAGAGGCCCGACGGAAATTGCACGCGCACATCACGCTCAATTCCGCTCGCCCGCGCCGCCACCCCTACCAGGCCGAGTGCCTGCGCCGTTTCGAGTGAGACCGGCCCCGCATTCTCGAATCGTGAACGGACCGATGGCGCGTCCCACAGCAAATTCACAGCGTTCGTCACATCGGCGCGCGCCTGCGCCAGGCGTTTTTCCAGCTCCATTTGACGTGCTTCGTCCAGATCGAATAAAACCCCGCCCGGGCGGACCAATCCCCGACCGAAGCGATTGCCACAAATTAACGCCGTCAGGTTCAGGAAATCACCACGAATGCGTCCACAAAAACTGGCCGTGGGCAGATAACCGACGTCGCCGGCCAGCGCGCCCAGATCACCCGTGTGATTGGCGAGACGTTCCAACTCCAGCGCGACCGCCCGCAACGCCTGCGCCCGTGCCGGCACACGACAACCTGCCAACGATTCGATCGCCTCGCAATAAGCCAGCACATGGCCGATAGTGGTATCGCCGGCCAACGTTTCCATGTAAGGAATCGTACGCTTGTTCGGTCCGCCGGTGAGCGCGCGTTCCACGCCGCGGTGTTGATAGCCCAGCGAGATCTCCAGGTGATAAACCTTTTCGCCATGACATTGAAAACGGAAATGACCCGGCTCAATAATGCCGGCGTGCACCGGTCCGACTGCGACTTCGTGAACTTCCTCACCGTTCATCTGGAAGAAATCCACGATACCGGGCCGGATGGGGGTTTCCGCAGATCGATTCCAGATGTCATGTCCTTCACGGTACGACTGATGAAAACGAATTGGTTTCAGCCAGGGATGTCCCTCGGGCCGGATTCCCCATTGTTCGGCAATTTCACGCTCAAACCAGTGCGCTTGCGGCAAATCGGTGGTGAGCGCCGGATAACTGTCATTCACCAAGGTCGAGCATAAGGACAATTGCCCTTCTGCGTCGTTGGCGGATACGGCATAGAGACGAACGGTTTTGGAATCGATCGGTTGCCCGAATAATGCCGCGATGCGGCCGTTGTTTTCGCAGGCTTGCAGGACTTGTTCGCGAAATTCGGCCGTGCTCAAATCCGGGATTTCTGCAAACGCAACAGCGTCACCATTGCAAAGCGATTTAGCCGCGGCGGACTTCATTGTCCACCTCCCAGAGACAATGCGATTTGATGCAATACGGCGCTCAATTTCGCCGGCACCATCAATCCAAGGTACAACACCAGAAAGCCAAGCACAGCCGGCGGTGCGATTTGCCACCAGCTTTCGCCCGCAGTTTGCGATGGGAGTGGCGACACAGCCTCCGATTTTCCCGGTTCCCCCTGGGCCATGGCCAGAAATGCCGTGGTCATGCCGATGAAAATAACCCCCAGGAAAACCAGCAGAATGATGGCAATCCACAAATAACCGCCATCAAAAGCCGCTTTCAGGATGGTAAACTTGCTCAGGAACAACCCGAACGGCGGCGTGCCGGTGATGGCCAGAAAACCCGCCAGCCAGAGCAACCCGGTCGCCGGCGCGGCCAGCAACAGCCCGCGCACGCGCGCGATGTTCTTGCTTTGGTACCGGGCCAGGATGTTGCCCGAAAGCAGAAACAGCATGCCCTTGGCCAGCGAATGGTTGACGGCCTGCAACATCGCCCCGAACACGCCTGCGCCGCCCAGCCCCACGCCCACCGCGATAATGCCCATGTTCTCCACGCTCGAGTAGGCCAGCAGCCGTTTGTAATCCGTCTGGCCCAGTATAAACACCGCACTCACCACCACTGAAATCAATCCCAGAGCAATCCAAACGTCCCGGCTGAAATTCTCCAGACCGGCCGCCACACAGATTTGTTGTACCCGGACCAACCCGAGAAAAGCGCAATTTAACACCGCACCGGAAAGAAGCGCCGAGACCGCCGACGGTGCCTCGCTGTGCGCGTCCGGCAACCAGGTGTGCAACGGCGCCAGGCCCATCTTGGTGCCATAACCGACGAAGAATAACAGACAGGCGACCTTAAACCAGGGCGTTTGCAGGTGCGCGGCGTGGGCCAACAGATCGGACAACACCATCGGATAATTGCCGTCCACAGCTTGCGTCGCCGCCACGCCCAGGAAGAAATTCGCGAGCAACGCCAGCGCGATGCCGACCGAACAGATGAGCAGATATTTCCAGGTGGCTTCCAGCGAGCGATGGTGGCGATGAAAATAAATTAGCGGCGCACTCGCGAGTGTGGTCGCTTCGACCGCCACCCAAAGCAAGCCGAAATGCTGGCTTACCGTCACCAGCGTCATCGAGGCCAGGAACAACAGCAGGCAACCGGTGAAAACCGCCTCTGGCGCGTTGTCGAACAGAAACCCTTCTTCAGTATCTGTGGCACGCCGGTTCGCCTCCTGGCCGAGATAACCGACGATATAAACCGACACGACCAGAAACAATCCGCTGGTGATGCTCAGAAATAACAGTCCGGCCGCGTCCAACGCCAGCCAGCCGCCCAACGCCGGTGACGGCGTTGTTTCCCAACAGATGGCCGTAAGCACCGCGTGAACTAAGGCCGTACCCAGCAACAGACTGCGTCGCGTCATCGGACCCGGCAGGGCAAACGCGGCCAGACCGGCAAGCAACGGCATTATGACCAGGGCCAGAATCATTTTGATTGCCGATTGCCGATTGCCGATTGCTGATTGGACAGGGATTTTTCCGAGGCGCTGAAGGAACTCCGCTCAATCGTAAATCGTAAATCGTAAATCATAAATTGTGTCAGTCTTTCAACGTGCTCAACCGGTCCGTGTTGATGTGGTCGAATTCGCGATTGATGTGGAAGATGGTGATCCCCATGACGAACACCGCCACAAAGACGTCCAATAACACCCCGATCTCCACCAGGAACGATGTCCGGATGACCACACCGACGCCGAACGTGTAAATGCCATTTTCCAGCACCAGAAAACCCAGGACCTGGTTCACCGCGCGTTTGCGGCTAACGATGAGGAATAAGCCGGCGAAGATTGAAAAGAACGACACCGGCACCAGCCAGGGAGAGGCAATGTTCTCCGGAATCGGCAGGCACGTGCACATCCAGAAGGACGCGCCCAGGGCCACCGCCCCCGTGACCAGCGATGCGGCATATCCGATGTAAGGCTCGACTTCGCGTGCAATCTCCGCCTCGCGGATCGCGCGGAAAAGCAACCATGGGAACACAATGCCTTTGATGGCGATCGTTCCAATCGCCAGCAACACAAAATGAACCGAAAAATCCTGCCAGTGTGCCAGGACCGGCAGCAATCCCAACGCGACGCCCTGCGCCGCCACCACCCGAATCGAAGCGCCCAGCCGGCTGGAACCCAGCAACTTCAGATTGGTCAGCACGACCAGAACGAGAATGAGGTTGGTGGTAAACATAGGAATCAAACCAGTCCCAGGAGAAATGCCACGGCGGCCAGAGCCCCGGCACCCACGAGCAGTTGCGGCACAATGCCCAGACGCAGTCGCGCCATGACGGACTCAATCACGCCGACCAACACGGCCATAATCAACATCCCGCCCGCGGCCAACAGAAGGTTCAACCACGCATTGCCCGTATCCGGCAGTACCATTCCGACAATCAGCGCCGCAAACAACCACAGCTTAAGCACCCCGCTGTAAAGGATGAACGCAAAGTCCGGTCCGCCGTGGTCCAGTACCATCACCTCATGGATCATGGTCAGTTCGAGGTGCGTATTCGGATCGTCCACGGGAATACGCGCGTTCTCGGCCAGCAACACGATCATCAGCGCGATAACCACCAGCGCCAGTACCGGCCCGGAGTGCGGCCAGTGTGCGGCCGACGTCGAGCCCAACAGCGTTGAGAGCGAAAGACTGTTGGCCTGCCGCGCCAGGGTGGCCAGCGCCACCAGCAAGGCCGGCTCGGCCAGTGCAGAAAAAAACACTTCCCGGCTGGCGCCCATCCCTTCAAAACTTGAGCCGGTATCGAGCGCCGCCACGACCATAAAGAAACGCACCACGCCGAACAGGCCGGCAAAGAGCAGCAAATCCAGAGGGAAAACGATCAACGCCGGGAAATTTCCGAGCGGCATCAGCATGGCCGCGGTCAGCGTTGCGGCCAGCACGATAATTGGCCCGGCCCGGAACACCCAGGTGGTTGTCCGGCTGTACACCGCGCCCTTCTGCAGCAACTTCCATAAATCAAAATAAGTCTGCAACAGCGGCTGACCGCGTCTCCCGCCAAAAAAGGCCTTGGTGCGATTGATGACACCGGGCAACAACGGTGCTAACACCAGTGCCAGCAGGAAGGGAATGAAGGGGGCGACGTTCATGATCAACGGAATTTCCAGACCAGCAACGCAATCAACGTTGCCGCGATATACAGAATGTAAAGCTGGACGTTGCCGTGTTGCAGCCAGCGTAATTGTGACAGCCACGCCTCACCGCGTTCGAACATGGGCCGGTACATTTCCTCACGGGAAAGGTCGGGCGTCTCGGTTTTTAATGCGGCTTCGGTGGGGAAAAGACCGCTCGGCGACGTGATCTTCTTCTTCGTACCCAGCAACGGCCGGAATAAATCCGTCAACGGCTGGGCGAAGGACGAGGCCGTATATTGCATTCGGGTTGTCGGCCGCTCGTATCCACATCCCCAGGTCACGCTCTCCTGCACCGGCCGGCCCGCGAGCAAACCGCGTCGCACCAGAACCAGCATCGCCACCAGCAACAAAAAAGTCAGTGATCCGATGATCATGAACAGGAGCGGAGTTGTCGCCGTAGCCAGGTTTTCACCGACAATCTCCGGCTGCCGGCCTGTTATGTTTTCCAGAACCGGCTGCAAACTGCCCACCACCACCGGCGCGAACAAGCCGACGGCGACGCAACTCATCGCCAATACCAACATCGGCAGACGCATGGTCCAACCGGGCTCGTGCGCTTGCGACACCTGTTCGCTGCGGGGTTCACCCAGAAAAACAATGCCAAACGCCTTGGTAAAACAGGCCACCGCCAGTCCGCCGATGAGTGCCAGACCGGCTATCAACGCGAGCAGCGGCACAGCAATCGGTCCGCCGGTCGAGATGCTGCCCTTGAACGCGCCGAAGAAAATCATGAATTCGCTCACGAACCCGTTCAACGGTGGCAAACCGCAAATCGCGACCGCACCGATAAGAAATGTGACCGCCGTCCACGGCATTCGCTTCAGCAAACCGCCGAGGTGGTCAATGTCATGCGTCCCGGTTTCCTGCACCACTGCACCGGCACCCAGAAACAACAATCCCTTGAACAACGCGTGGTTCAGTACATGCAATAACCCGCCACCAAAACCCAGTACCATTAACCCCGGCGAATCCGTGCTCATCCCCAACAGGCCAACGCCCAGACCCAGCGCAATGATGCCAATGTTTTCGACACTGTGGTACGCCAGCAGCCGTTTCAGGTCGTGCTGGGCCAGCGCAAACAGCACGCCCAGCACACCTGAACTCAGCCCGATGGCGATGAGTCCCCACCCCCACCACAGCGGCGGCGTTCCCAGAAACGTGAACGCACGTACCAATCCATATATTCCAGTTTTGATCATCACGCCCGACAAGAGCGCTGAGACGTGGCTGGGCGCGGCCGGATGCGCTTCCGGCAACCAGACGTGCAGTGGCATAAAGCCGGCCTTGGTTCCAAATCCGACCACCGCCAGCACAAACAGAACATTGGCCAATCCTTGCGTGTGAATGCCCGCTTTCGCCCAGACATCAAAATCCATTGAGCCGGTTTCACGCGCCAACAACAGGAAAAAAGCCAGCAGAAACGCCGTGCCCAGATGCGTGGCGACAAAATAAATCCAACCGGCCTCACGCACGGATTGGCGTTCATGCTCAAAAGTCACCAGGAAGAACGACGCCACGGCCATCAACTCCCAGGCATACAGGAACAGTAATGCGTTGCCGGCCAGCAGCACCAACGTCATTCCCAGCACCAACAGACAATAGAAAAACCAGATCGAGCCGAGTGAACGCTTGCCCTGCCACGATCGCAGATAGCCCACACCGTAAATCGCGGCCAGTGCCGAAAGTAAAAGTGTGGGAATCAGAAACCAGGCCGAGAGCGGATCCAGTTTAATGAAGAATTCACCGAACGGCACCGACCAGGCCAAATGAAATTGCTCTGTTGGGCCAGCCACGATAACCCGAACCGCCGGAATGCAGCCAAGAACTCCCGCGATGACGACGGAACCGGCGGCCAGCCATGAAAGATTTCGATCGGACCGGCTCAGCAACAATCCTACCACCGCGCCGCCCAGCAAGCTGAACATCGCCAGCAACAACCACGTCACGCCGCCGCCTCCTTCTGAACGCCAATAACGGGAGCTCGCAAATGCTCGCTAATCCGTCGGACCGCAACCAGAATTTCATCCCGGCTCGCCTGCCGGACGATCAGTGATTTAAACTCAGGATCGCGCAGTGCGAACGCCAGTCGCGACAACAAATGCAGGTGTGCCTTCACAGTGGGGCTGATGAGCGTAAACAACGTCTGCACTGGCTTCCCGTCCAAGGCGCCGAAATCCACCGCCGCTTCGAGAAAGCACAGCGTTACCACCGGTTGCGGCACATGCAACACGATCGGATTCCGGACATGCGGAATGGCGATGCCATCGCCGATGGCCGTGGATTCCAGGGCCTCACGCGCGAGCAATACCTGCAACAAAAATTCGCGGTCCACCTTGTCCGGCAACCGCAATATTTCCACTACACTGCGAAGAACGGCCGGCTTGTCCTTGCCGGCCAATCGATAGAAAATTCCCCCCACCTCCATGGCGTTGGATAATTCCGGAAGCGGCGTCGCGCCCCCTTCCGGTTCTTCAAAAATCCGCGGTGAAACATTGATGCGATTGGCCGTAGCCCACTCCAGCAGCTCGGCCCGATTGAACCGGTATTGTCCACTCAGCCGATAACCAGGCAGTTTCCGCTCCTCAACCCAACGGTAAACTGTCTTTTCCGATATGTTTAACAACCCGGCTACATCTTTGACTGTCAGTTGCATCTGCTCACGATATCCAACCTGCTGGATGCACATTGGACATCTTTGGACAAAATGCTAAGTCTGGCATCTAATGTCAAGACCTGTTTATCAAACTTAATTAGATATAATTAATTTAAGTTGAGAGACTTCTACTCCTTTTTCGCCGTCTTCACTTCGATATGCAGGTCGCGCAGTTGGCGAGGCGTCACAGGCGCCGGTGAATCGGTCATCAGATCCGTGCCTTTGGCGGTCTTGGGGAAGGCAATTACGTCGCGGATGCTGGGTGTGCCGCACAGAATTGCGCAGAGCCGGTCGAAACCGAGTGCGATGCCGCCATGGGGTGGTGCCCCGTAGCGGAATGCCTCCAGCATGTAACCGAACCGCAGCTTGGTTTCCTCCGGCGGAATTTGCAGCACTTCCTCAAAAATGGTTTTCTGCACGTCGGGCCGGTGGATACGAATTGAGCCGCCCCCGAGTTCCACGCCGTTCACCACCACGTCGTAATGCTGGCCGCGCACCTTCTTCGGATCAGTCTTGAGCATCGGGATGTCCTCCGCCACCGGCGCCGTAAACGGATGATGGCTCGAATACCACCGGTTCTGTTCCTTGTCGAAACTGAGCAGCGGAAAATCCACCACCCAGAGAAAATCAAACCGGTTCGAATCAATCGTCAGCTTCCCCTGCTCTTTCAAAAGGTTCGCGCAATAACGCCGGATTTCGCCCAGGATTTCGCACGCGTTCAGCCACTGATCCGCAGCGAATAGAATCAAATCGCCTTCCTCGATTTTCAGTTTTTCGGCCAGCGCAGCCTTCTCGGTCTCGCTGAAAAATTTTACGATGGGCGATTTCCATTCGACGGCGGCACCGTCTGCTCCTTTTTCGACCTTGATATAAGCCAGGCCTTTCGCACCAAAGCTTTTGGCGTGCTCGGTCATCGTTTCAATCTGGCCCTGCGTCGCCCCGGCCATGCCTTTGGCGTTGAGCGCCTTGACCACGCCGCCCGCGGCCACGGCGCCGCTGAACACTTTGAATTTGCTGGCGCGGAATTCCTCCGTGAAATCCACCAATTCCATCCCGTAGCGCGTGTCCGGCTTGTCAATGCCCCAGTGGTTCAACGCTTCCTCGTAGGTAATCCGTTTGAACGGCGTCGGAATGTCCAGGTTGAGCGCGACCTTCCAGATGCGTTTCAACAGGCCTTCAATCAGGCTGTAAATGTCCTCGCGTTCGATGAACGACATTTCGAGGTCGATTTGGGTAAACTCGAGCTGCCGGTCAGCGCGCTGGTCCTCGTCCCGGTAACAACGCGCGAGCTGGAAATAACGTTCGATACCGCCGACCATGAGGATTTGTTTGAACTGCTGCGGCGACTGCGGCAGCGCGTAAAACTGCCCGGGATTTACCCGGCTTGGCACCAGGAACTCACGTGCACCTTCAGGTGTGGATTTAAAGAGCGTCGGCGTTTCGATTTCAACGAAGCCCTGTTCATCCATGTATTGCCGCGTGGTGATGGCGACCTTGCTGCGTAAGCGAAGGTTCCGTGCCATCTCCGGCCGCCGCAAATCCAGGTAGCGATATTTCAGGCGTAATTCCTCGTTGACCTTGCTGGCCACTTCCGGGTCGTCCACCGGGAATGGCAGCACGTCAGCGACGTTCAGCACTTCGAGTTCCTTCACCATCACCTCGACCTCCCCGGTGGGGATTTTGGGATTGTTCGTGCCCTCGGGACGTTGGCGGACCTTGCCGGCGACACGGATGACACATTCACTGCGCAGTGAGGCCGCGCATTCGAATAATTCCTTGGGCAGGTCCGACGGGTCGAAGACGGTCTGGGTGCGGCCTTCACGGTCGCGGACATCAATAAAAATCAGTCCGCCGAGATCGCGGCGGGAATGGACCCAGCCGGTCAGGGTGACCATCTGCCCGATCTGTGCCGGGCGCAGTTCATTGCAATGATGTGTGCGTTTCATTCAAATCCTGTAGCCGCGCCTCGTATGAGCGCGGAAATATTTCGGAAAACCGCCAGCCGCGTTTTGACAAACACGGCTACGATTCAAAATGAGCGCGTATCTTGACCGGAAATCGCGTATTTTTCAAAGGTTTTCTACGGGCGGCAAATTTCCCGGGCGCATTCTTGACACTGCCCTTGGAACGCCGGTCTCCGACCCGGCAGGTGATAAAAACTGCCCGGAAACGCGCCGGATCGGAGATCGGCGCTCCATCACGGCAGCCAAATCGGCGGCAGTGTCAAGATGCGCCAAAATTCCTCGCTCGCCATGCGCTCGTATTTCAACTAGTCTTTAACCGTCATGATGGAGTTATTGAAACCGGAAGTCATCATCACGCACGAAAGCGACCTGGACGGCCTGCTTTCCGGCATATTGTTGCAACGACTTGCCAAAAAACAGTTCCATGCCGACGTGCCGCTGGAAGCCTACCATTACAACCAGTGGAAACAGCGCGACTTGCGGGAAAAAGCCGCGTGGGTTGCCGACTTCACCTTCGAACCGCGCCTCGACAAATCGGAATGGATGGTCGTTGACCATCACGTTACCGAGTCCGCGCCCAAGTACGCCCGGCTCGTTCACGACGTGAATAAATCCGCGGCGTTGTTGTGCTACGAATTATGCAAGGAATGCGGCCTCGGCTCGCCCGTGCTGGACCGATTGGTGCATTTGAACAATGTCGCCGACCTGTTTCTGGAAGACGATCCGGACTTCGTCATCGCGGGCGATTACGCGAGCCTGGTGAAGACGTACCAGTTCTGGAATTTGCACGCGCTCATCGGCGGCCAGGTCGAAAAACTGGTGGACCATCCTCTGCTCGAAGTCATGGCCACGAAACGCCGCATCGAGGACCCGCTCGGGCTCGAGTGGAGCAAAGGCAACATCACCGAACTCAGCCCGACAGTCGGGTACGTGGACACCGTGGTGGGCAACAATAATCTGGTGGTTCACCAGTTGCTGGAGCGGCGGGCGACGAAATATCCGGTGCTGGTAACGCTATTCCGGCGCGGGAACCTGGTATTTGCCAGCTTTCGCAGCCGCGACGGTGAGGCGCTCAAGGTGGCGGAAAAATTCCAGGGCGGCGGCCACGCGAACGCTGCGGGCGCCATTCTGCCCAAATCCATCCGCTACATCCCCGATGCCGTGGAATATCTGAAACAGGCTTTGAATCCGAAACGCGACACGCCGCTGAACAGCCTGGAAAGTCTGTTTGCCGGAATAGAAGCTGAACAAAAGAAGTAACTGCCGATCGAGGCGAGGGTCGGAATCGGCCAATTTACTCCGCTGTTGCGCTTCAAATATGCCTGATTTTATTGGCTACTCAAGCATAATCGTCATAATCTGGCTATACCTCTTTTAACTCCTTTGGTGTCCGCCATTAGAGCACTTAGAATCAGGTCAGACCTCACTTTAGAGGTGACGCTTAGCTGTCCTGGCCAACCGCATTGTAGGTGATATAACCGCTTGTCCAAAGTTGATTCGTGCTGGCAAACGTGGCATCGGCATACAGGATGGCGTTGGAAGTGTTCACGGTCACATTGGTTGCGGTTCAATTTATCGTTCAGGTTACTTAATGCCAAAAAAATGACGATAGCTGATAGCGGAATAAATGAAAAATATCATTATCGTCACCAATATCACCGCACAACTTGTCACCAGGAGCTTCTTCCTAGATTTGTCTAAGTTGTCAAATTCATGCTCAAACTTGGTGCCATGACCGCGAACAAATAGAATATATACATTTACAAAAAAAAGTGCGAAAAAATAAATTGTAAGAGCAGGTTTGGAAAGTAGAATTTTTTTATTTAGGAATATTTGTGTATAATAAAAAGCGCCGATAAAGAAAAGTACCTCGACTAGCGTAAGAAGGGCAATAGCACCGCCAACTCTAAAGGCAATATCCTTTACACGCCCCATCTTGAAGATAATGGCATACGCAGTAAGATATACTTCTTTGATAAATCGAATCAATGATTGCACGTTGGAATGTAATTTAGCGGAAAGAGTGGTTCTACAGGGCCGAAATCATAAGCTCCAGAGTACCAGTCGGTGAACGGTTGAAAGATTCCTTGTGCGGCATCACTAACTCCCAGCACATGATCATTACAGAAGCCAATACCTGTCTACGAACTTCGTCAACAGTATATTTATTAGAAGTATAGAACTGAATGCGAAAGGACGACGAAGTCGTTCCGGCTCCCGCTACCAATCAGACCGTATACATTCCGCGACGGAAGCGGTGTTGCTGGTCGGAGAATTAGCCCTGGGCGGTTCGGAGAACGGTTACGTTGCTTCGGTCGCGCTGCCGTACCTCATAATCCAAGAATCGTCTGCAGGTAATCCCGTCTCTTTTTCTCGTCTCTTTTCCTCGTTGCCATTGTGCAGGTGGCGTTTAACATCTGGCCAATTTATGGCTGGACCCAATCGCGCCGACGGGCGCAAGGCAAATGAACTTCGCTCACTACGCTTTCAAAACCACATCGCACCGTACGCCGCCGGTTCCACACTCATCGAGTGGGGCAATACACGTATCATTTGCGGCGTGACGGTCGAGGAAACCGTGCCGCGCTGGATGAAGGAGCAGGACATCGCGGGCGGCTGGATCACTGCCGAATATTCCATGCTCCCCTACTCCACCCTGGAACGCAAAGCACGCGACGTCGG
Organism: Verrucomicrobiia bacterium; assembly: GCA_041482195.1. Lineage (GTDB taxonomy): Bacteria > Verrucomicrobiota > Verrucomicrobiia > Limisphaerales > UBA11358 > UBA11358. Next base: position 730 of record JBGPDH010000062.1, on the reverse strand, counting down.
CCGTGGAAAAGTTGACGGGCGGGCGCAGGAAATCCAGCGGCTCATCGGCCGCGCCCTGCGTGCCGTAATTGACCTCGAGAAACTCGGCGAACGGACAGTCTGGGTGGATTGCGACGTGCTCCAAGCCGACGGCGGCACGCGCACGGCGGCCATCACCGGGGCCTACGTGGCGTTGTGCATCGCCATCCGGCGGTTAATTGCCGGCCGCAAGATCAAAGACAATCCCATTCTCCATGCCGTCGCCGCCGTCAGCGTGGGCATGGTGGATAAAAAGCCCTTAATCGATTTGTGTTACACGGAGGATGTTGCCGCGGCTGTGGACATGAATCTGGTGATGAATTCCGCCGGCGAATTCATCGAACTTCAGGGCACGGGCGAACAGGCCACCTTCAGCGAGGAGCAATTGACCAAATTGCTCGCGCTCGGCAAGACCGGCATCCGCGAATTGCTGGCGGCCCAGGAGAAGGCACTGGCCGCAGCCTGATATTCAAGTGGGTAAGGCTTCTCCTAAAACTTCCCGGCGCAAAAGCAAACCGTCGTCGCCGACACGATTGCTGTTGATTCGCCACGCGCAAATCGAACGGCGTTACCAACGCGCGTTTGGAGGGCGGATTGACATGAACCTTTCCTCGCGCGGCCGTGCCCAGGCCAGGACGCTGGCCGAATTTTTGCAGGGCAGACCCCTCGCTGCCATCTACGCCAGCCCGATGAAACGCGTGCAGCAAACGCT
>JBGPDH010000061.1:0-15604 GCA_041482195.1 Verrucomicrobiia bacterium | reverse complement strand
CCACGTCCGTTCGCCAGGCGCCTCGCTTCGCGCAGCCGGGTGAATCCGGCGGTGAAGGCGAATATCTCTTTGAACTGCGTATCATGGCGGAGGTGGGCCTGGTCGGCTATCCCAACGCCGGCAAATCCACATTGCTCACCGCCATTTCCAAGGCGCGCCCCAAAATCGCATCGTACCCGTTCACGACCCTTCACCCGCAAATCGGGATTTTGGAATACGACGATTTCCACCGGCTCACCGTTTGTGACGTGCCGGGTTTGATCGAGGGCGCCCACCAGGACGTCGGATTGGGCCATGCGTTTCTACGCCATATCGAGCGCTGCAAAATCCTCGTGCTGCTGCTGGACATGGCCGGCACGGACAACCGGGCGCCGTGGGATGATTACAAACAGTTGCTCAGCGAACTGGAGCTGTACGATCCCACTCTGCTCGATAAACCGCGCCTGGTGGTGGCGAACAAAATGGATGAGGCCGTGGCCGAAAAAAACCTGAAGGAGTTCAAAAAGAAGATCAAAAAGGTTTCCCTGCTGCCCATTTCTGCGGCTTTTGATCAGGGCATTGAGAAATTCAGGAAAACGATTCGCGAAGCGGTGGCGGCAGCCTCGTAGCCGCCGAGGTAACGAGGCGGACCGCTCAGCAACGCCCAATAACCGCCTCCTGACGTCGGCGGCTACAATTCCAAAAAACGCATCAGGCTGTCACCGTGCTTGAGCACCTTCACTTCGCGCCACGGCGCGACCAGAGTGAGCGTGTCGCGTTTGGTATGGCCGAGAATGAATCGTCCGCCAGGTGCCAGCAGCTTCGGCAGGTTCGGGTCATCGAGCAGTTGTTGCGCGAGGGAGGTGGAGCGGCGGCCGATATTTTTCTCGCCATATGGCGGGTCGGCCAGAATTAAATCGAATTGCCGGCCGCTTTCGACCAGTTGATGAACGACGGTAAAAACATCCTGCGCGCGGATTTCGAGGCGGGATTCAAAACCGGCGGTTCGGGCATTGCCGCGGATGAATTCGGCGTGCTTGTGCGATTTTTCAACGCACAGGGCCAAGGTGGCACCGCGGCTCAGGCAATCGAGGCTCAGCGCGCCGGAGCCGGCGAACAATTCAAGCACGCGCGCGCCCGCCACGCGCGCGCCGAGTGAGTTGAAGACCGCCTGCTTGACCAGGTCGGGCGTGGGGCGCACGTCGAGTCCTTTCGGGACTTTGAGAATCCGTCGGGCAGCCTGGCCACCGGTGATACGCATGGTGTTGGTTGAACCGTGATTGGTTAAATCAGTTAAATCGTGGATGGAACCGCCAATTTGACTACCTAACTCATTTAACCAATTTAACGATTCAACCAATCACATTCACTAGAAAATCTCGTTGAAGAACCGTTTCATTTCATCCCAGGAACGTTTGTCGGCCTTTTCGTTGTAGGCCATGCCCTTGGAACTATCGTTGCCGGCCATCGGCTGGGTGAAGGCGTGAACGGCTCCGCCATAAAATACAATTTGCCAGTCCACGCCGCCCTGGCGCATTTCGTTTTCAAACGCGGCAATGTCCTGCGGCGAGGAAAAACGGTCATCCGCGCCGTGCAGGACCAGCACCTTGCACTTGATGTTCTTCCCGTCGTCCGGATGGGGCGCATCCAGGCCGCCGTGGAAGCATACCACTCCATCGATGTCCGCCCCGCCACGCGCCAGTTCCAGCACCGTCGTACCGCCGAAACAGTAACCGATGGCCGCAATGCGATTGGGGTCCACCAGCGGCTGTTGGCGCAATGCGTCCAACGCGGCGATGACCCGGGCCCGCAGCAGCTGTCGATCGCCGTTTCGATATTTTCCCGCCAGCGCGCCGGCTTCCTGCATGTTTTGGGGGCGGGCGCCCTTGCCATAAATATCGGCACAAAACGCAACATAGCCCAGTTGCGCGAGCATTTCGGCCCGGTGCTTTTCGTACTCGGTTAACCCCATCCATTGGTGCACCACAAGTACACCCGGTCGTCGCCCCTGAATCTCATCGTCCCAGGCGACGAAGCCCTCGAGCGTAGTATCGCCCTGTTTGTATTCGACGGTCCTGGTCTGGATGGCGGCGGGAACGGAAGTGGCGATGAACGCGGTGATGGCGGCCAAAAGAAATTTTTTCATGGCGTTACTGTAATCATTCAATTTGAAATTGCAATGACTTGACAGATGTTGCGTCCGGCAGGTTTCTTATTTCCATGCAACGACTTGGACCACCGGATTCACATCATCTCGACGCCGCGATGGGCTGGCTGGGGCTGGGCAACGTGGATGAGGCTCGCGCGGAACTGGATTTGATTGCGGCGACACACAAAAACCATCCGGCCGTATTGGAAGCGCGTTGGACTATTTGCGCCCGGGAAAATCGCTGGGGCGAAGCATTGGACATCGCCTTGACGGAACTGGCCACTGCGCCGGATGACGCCTCCGGCTGGCTGCATCGCGCTTACGCTTTGCGCCGGGTGCCCCATGGCGGTTTGTCCCGGGCGTGGGAGGCATTGCTGCCGGCGGCAGAAAAATTTCCCCGCGAACCGGTCATCGCCTACAATCTTTCGTGTTATGCCTGCCAGATGCAGCAGCTCGACCTCGCACGACACTGGCTGAAGCAGGCAATGAAAATCGGCGGCAAGGATGCCATCCGGAAGATGGCGCTGGCCGATGACGATTTGAAACCGCTTTGGACGGAAATCCGGGAACTTAAATGAGAAACGCCCCAACCATTTTGTCCGCGTCTGGACTGCGCGTGGAACGCAGCGGCACAGTTATTCTTAACGGTGTCTTCTGGCAAGTTGAGCGCGGACAACACTGGGTCATTCTCGGCGCGAACGGGTCGGGTAAAACCTCGTTGCTGAGCGCGTTGACCGGTTATCTGACGCCGACGGCCGGAGAGATTTCGTTGCTCGGTAAAACCTACGGCCGTTCGGACTGGCGCGAACTGCGCAAACAAATCGGCCTGGTCAGTTCCGCCGTCCGGCAATTGATGGCCAACGACGAACCGGCGCTGGAAACCGTCGCCAGCGGCAAATACGCGATGATTGACTTCTGGGGAAAATTGTCGCGAACGGATAAAAACCGGGCGCAACAGATTCTCCGGCAGATTGAATGTGTCCAACTGGCCGGGCGCCCGTGGCGCGTGCTCTCGCAGGGCGAACGGCAGCGGGTATTGATTGGCCGGGCGTTAATGGCCCGGCCGCGCGTGCTGATTCTCGACGAACCCTGCGCCGGTCTCGACCCCGCCGCACGCGAACATTTTCTGCAATTCCTGCAACGACTCGGCAAGAGCAAAAATGCGCCCACCCTTGTATTGGTGACGCATCACGTCGAGGAAATCATGTCCGTGTTCACTCACGTTCTGATTTTGAAGAACGGCCGAACGCTCGCCGCCGGAAGAAAATCCGCCTTGTTGAAAACCGAAATGTTGTCGCGGGCGTTTAACGCGCAGACACAAGTGGAAGCCAAAGCAGGGCGCTACATGATGCGCGTGCTACCGAAACCGGGTGTGGTGGTCTGATTTGGATTTGGCGATGGCACCAGGCCGTTCCTTCCGTCTTTACGCCGTGACCGCCGCGGGTTTTTCGCTCCAGCCAAAGAGGCGTTTGGTCTTGATGACCTGGGCGATCGGCGGAGGAACGAGTTTTTCCCAGGAAGCGTCGCCAGCCTTGATTCGAGCCAGGACATCGCCGGAATAAATCTTCAGATAATCGGGGTTGTAATTGCGGATGTTCTCCACAAAACGATTTTCCACCAGATGCGCGAAGAGATGGCGCAGGTGCGGCGCGACTTCCATGTTCTCCAAGGTCACAAGCTGGCCGGTCTGACGGTCGAGGGACGGATAAACATAGACCTTCGCGCCGTTCTTGAACAACTGGCCGAGTGATTCCATCAGGCCGCCTTCGAGGTCCGTGTAGAAACTTTCATCCATGATATCGCGCAGCCGCACCAGGCCCAGCGGCAGGCCGATGGTCTTTTGCGTGTATTTGGAGAGATACATCACCAGGCGGTGATAGCGGCGGAAGCTGGAAATGAGCACCGTCTTGCCCAGGGCGCTTAACATGTCCACCCGATCGAGAAAATCGCGGTGATCAATCACATCGTCCACCTGCAACTGGCGCAGCGTCATTTCCGTGATCACGACCGGTTGCTCGCCCTTGAGTGATTCCTCCTTGAGAAATTGTTCCTGCGCACGTTCGAGCATGTCGAGCATCGGATTGGTGAGCGGCCGGAAACTGCCGCGCTCAACCAGCACCGGTTGTTTGTAAAGCACCTCGCCCGCCACGACGGTTTCACCGTCGGCGGTGAACATGGCGCTGTCCGTGTGTCCTTGCTCCACGAGTTGCAGCGCCATCAACCGGTTGTCCACGCCGGCGAAGCACGGTCCGGAAAATTTGATCATGTCCGCTTCCAGCCGGTCCCGCGTAAGATCGTCCATGAGCTGCCCGATTAATTTCTCCGGTTCCGCATGGTAATAAAACGCGCCGTGAATCAAGTTCACGCCGATGACACCGAGCGCCTCCTGTTCGCGGACGTTGTCCCGATCCAGCATCTGCACATGGATGATGATTTCCGAGGCTTCCTCGTGCGGGCGGGTCTGAAATTTGAAGCCAAGCCAGCCCTGGCCATCGGTGTGATTGGAAAAACTGTGCGTGGCAACCGTGTCGGCAAAAACGAAGAAGGTGCACTTGTCACCGCGCGTCGGGTTGAGGCGCTGCAACAGGAGGTCGAACTCGTAATTCAGCATCGCCTGCAGCCGCTTGCGGCTGACGTACCGGTCCGACGGCCCGTAAATCGCGTCGCTCACCGCCATGTCGTAGGCGGACATGGTTTTGGCCACCGTGCCGGCGGCGCCACCCACGTGGAAGAACCAACGCGCCACCTCCTGGCCGGCGCCGATCTCGGCAAAGGCGCCGTACTTGGTGGCATCCAGGTTGATTTGAAGCGCCTTTTGCGCCGTGTTCATTTTCGGTTCGTTCATCATCGGGCTTCCACCCCTTCGCGGCGAAAAATACACAAAATCCGCGCTGTGTCCAACAGCAGTTGGTTTCTTAAAATCCGAAATGCTGAACCGGAACGCGAGCTGTCCCGACTCACAGCATGCTTGACCTGTCCAAATGCTGCGGATTGAGGACAATCTGCGCTCCATGCCAGATTCAGGCCACCACCGTGCTTTCGACTTTTCGCCACGGGAAAACGTGGTATACTCGTTGGCATGTATCGGACGCAGGATTTACATGTCAAAGAAATCGTCCGGCTGCTGACGCCGCGGGAAATGAAGGCGCAGTTGCCGACGACGGAGGCCGCGAACGCCACCGTGGGGCGCAGCCGCGAGCGGATCATCCGCATCCTGCGGCAGGAAGACCCGCGCCTGCTCGTCGTCGTCGGACCGTGCTCCATCCACGACGAGAAGGGCGCGCTGGAGTACGCCACGCGCCTGAACGGCTTGCGCCAGGAATTGGCCGGCCGGCTGGAAATTGTCATGCGCGTCTATTTTGAGAAACCGCGCACGACCATCGGCTGGAAGGGATTGATTAATGACCCGCACCTGGACGGCTCGCAGGACATCGAAACCGGCCTGAAAATCGCCCGGCGGCTGTTGCTGGAAATCACCGGCCTCGGGCTGCCGACGGCGACGGAATTTCTCGACCCGATTGTGCCGCAATATACCGCCGACCTGGTGACGTGGGCGGCGATTGGCGCGCGCACCACCGAATCGCAGACACACCGCGAAATGGCCAGCGGCCTTTCCATGCCGATCGGTTTGAAGAACAACACGGACGGCAGCCTGCAATCGGCCATTGAAGCGATGGGCGCGACGCGGCATCCGCACAGTTTTCTGGGTATTGACCAGGACGGCGCCACGGCCGTTGTGCGCACGACAGGAAATCCGCACGCGCACATTGTGCTGCGCGGCGGGCGCAGCCAGACCAATTACGACGCGGCCAGCATCCACGCGGCGGAGGAGAAATTGAAGGCGGAAAAACTGCCGCCGGTGCTGATGGTAGATTGCAGCCACGCCAACTCCGGCAAACAATTCGCCAGGCAGGAAGACGTCTGGCGCAGTGTCATCCAGCAGCGCGTCGAAGGCACGCGTTCCCTCATCGGCCTGATGGTCGAAAGCAACCTCCAGGAAGGCAACCAGCCGATTCCGAAAGATCTGAAGGAATTGCGCTACGGCTTGTCGCTCACGGATTCGTGTATCGGTTGGGAGACCACCGAACGAATGCTGCGTTGGGGTTACGAATCGCTCGGGAAATTACAGGAGAAGGAAGAAGTCAGAATGCAGAAGTCAGAATGACCAAATGCTTTTGTTTCTGCATTCATCATTCATCATTCTGCATTTCCAGGATTACGGCCACGTCCAACTGAACGGAAATTTCAACCGATAAAACTGCATCGGGCCGGAGGCGGGGACGAAAACCGGTTGGACGCTATTGGTGCTGTTGATATTCGTGACCGTTGACCAGTTCGTCAGCCCCAGACTCGTGCTGCCCAACACGATGCCATTCAAACCAACGGGAACATTCATTAAGTTTAACTGGTTGGTCCCATTCAGTGAAGTGATCTGGCTGATTTGGGGTGGCGCAATGAGTTGTTTGGCGACACCTGCGATGATGGCGTGGACTTTTGCCGTTGGATCAACTGCATCCCAAAAAATGTAGTTTGTACCTGGACCGTTAACGGCCTTGTTCGCCAGTGTCGGGTCATCCAGGGCGGCGATGCTCCGGCCTTGATAGAGAACGTTGGTTACTCCGTACGAAGCGGAATTCGTCAGAATATTGTCAAGTATTGAAAAAAAGTCCGGCTCGTAGATAGTTAAACCAGGACATGCAGCTATGGCATTGCTCAGCATGGATGTGAAGGCAACGTTAAAATCGATGACCCGTTGGCGAATAAAACCTTTATTAGCTGAATTGTTATATGCGGGGACCTCTGTGAGATCCACGGCGTTGGGCATGAGCAAGCTGCGAACTCCCTTGGCGAAATACAAATTCGTGACGATCTGCCAATGGTTGGTAAGGGACTGATTGATGGCGGTGGTCCACGTAACGATATTCGTCGAAGGATAAATACCGGTCATGTCGTTAACAAAATCGGCGTCGCTGACCCAAACAATAAATAAGGCGTTTGACGCGTCTGGCGGCGCGATGAACGTGTTCAAATTTGCCAGCAGATTGGTGCTGGCATCGCCGTAGTAAGACCAATTATTGCTGGAGTAGGACCAGTTGGTGCTCGCCGCTGACAGGTTGGTGTACGGCACGTTGTTTGCGACGTTGTTGGAATACCAGAAGTTATTAGTCAGGTTCAATTGCTGCGCCAGCAGCTCAACCCAAACCCGACCGTTCGATTTACGCAGACCGTAATAGGGCAGAAACCCAGCTGTAGCGTTAGTGGTGGTAGTAGAAACACCGTCTCCAAAAACGTAGAGTGACGTGAACGAAGCCTGGGTTGGAATCACAACGAGTCCGAACAGGAAAATGAACAATGTGAATCGGATAAGGGCTTTCACACGCGGTCACGCTAACTGAAACCGGCCGGTGTAGCAAAGGAAATTGACCACGCCTTGTCTCTTCGGGAATTTACTCGCATGACACAAAGCGGCAGGTAATCTGCTGACCCAGGTGTATCACCCAGGCGTTTCTCAGGTGGCCGTTCGGTGGTTGTAACGACAAACCGGTGAACATGAACCGACGCAATGCATCCAGACTGCTACCCATAATCTTGTGGGGCGTGTTGGTCTTGAATGTTTCAGCGAACGGGTTCCGGCTGGCGAGCCAGGATGGCTTTGCCAGTGCGCGTGGGGAAGCGTTCGCGGCCACGGCGAACAACGCCTCCGCCATCTATTACAACCCCGCCGGCATCACCCAGCTCCAGGGCAACAACGTTCGCGGCGGTATCTATGGCATCTACCTGAACCAAACTTTCAAGCCAACGAACGGCGCTCCCAACGCTGGCAATACCTATAATAATTCGGACGATCTCGCCGCGGTTCCCCAGGTTTTTTATGTCTATACCCCCAGGAATTCTCCCATGAGTTTTGGGTTGGGTGTCTATGCGCCGTACGGGGGGCGTATCAGTTGGCCCGACGACACGGGCTTTCAGACAGTAGCCACATCCGGTTCACTGCAATACCTGAGATTCAATCCAGTGATCGCATTTCAGTTTGCACACAATCTTTCTCTGGCCGGTGGCGCGATGGTGGATTATGGGAACATCGATTTGGAGTCAAAGCTTTCCAGTTTCCCATCCCCATTTTCCAACTTTTATCGATTCAAGGGAGACGGTTGGACCCTGGGTTACAATCTGGGCTTGCTCTGGCAACCCTATGAAACGATTTCGATCGGAGCCACCTTCCGCAGCACAACCACAATTAACATGCAAGGCCATACCGAATTCGAGTGGCTGACGGCGGGAGTTCCTTATACCACGCTGCCGGCCCATGCCGATTTCACGTTTCCTTTGACAGTCGTCGCGGGTATCTCGTACCGGCCCACGCCAAAATGGAACCTGGAATTTGACGCCGACTACACGGATTGGACCAGCTTTGGAACTGTGATTATCAATCAACAGGGCACACCTCCGCCTGGTTTTACCCAAAATCCAGCGTTGACCCTCAACTGGCAGGCCAGTTGGATGTATGAATTTGGCGTGACGCGGTATTTTGACGACGGCTGGCATGTCAGCGGCGGCTACGTTTATAACCAGAGCTCGGTGCCGGATGCCTATTACTCTCCGCTGGCAGCAGACATGAACCGGCATTTTTTCAGTATCGGCGCAGGCCGGAAAGGAAAGCGATTCGATTTTGACGTCACCTACCAATTTGGTTACGGCCCGTCTCGTACGGTCATTGGGAGCACCCCGTCATCGGTCTCGGGATTGATTGCCGGTCAAACCGCCGACGGCACTTACAAGTTTTTGAGTCAGGCCGTGTTGATGACCGTGGGCATGCATTTCTAGGTCGGTTACTAATCGCTTTATTTTGGCCCGAAAAATGTTCTACTCACGCCCGAAACCAACCGGGCCGGTGACCGCAACACGGCCGGTGAAATGCATTTATGAAAATCCAAAAGGGAGACACGGTGTTGTTGACCGGCGCGTCGGGTGGACTCGGCCGGTTCATCGCCCATGCCCTGGTGGATTTCGGGGTCCGGCAGATTCTGGTGGCGCACCCGGGAACCAACCTCGAGGAACTGCGCAAGGAGATTGAAAATCGCCGCGGGGAGGCTGTGATCATCACCTCTGATTTGCGCGAGCCGGACCAGCGCCGGCAATTGCTTCAGGAAGCCGCCAAACACATGGGGCCGATCGCTGTTCTCATCAACAATGCCGGGGTGGAATTTACCGCCGCCTATCACGAATTGAGCGAGGATAACATTTATGAAACGCTCCGGGTGAACCTGGAAGCGCCCATGATCCTGAGCCGGCTGGTCCTGCCGGAAATGTTGAAACGGAAACGCGGTCATATTGTGAACATATCGTCCCTGGCCGGTACCTACGGTCCGGCATTTCAGGAGCCCTATGCGGCAACGAAGGCCGGTTTGATCAATTTCACCACTTCCTTGCGCGCCACGTATCGCGGGTCAGGGGTCAGCGCGTCGGTGATTATTCCGGGCTTTGTCGAAGCCGGTATTTACGCCAAGCTCAAGGCCAAATCCGGTTGCTCGGCCCCGACACTGCTGGGTACTTCTCCGCCTGAAGCCATTCCCCCCGCGATTATCCGTGCCATCGAAAACGACCTGCCGGAAATCATTGTCAATCCCATACCGGTCCGTCCCCTGCTGGCTCTGATTGCGCTGTGCCCGCGCCTGGGCGAGTGGGTTGCCGGTAAAATGGGAGGCAACCAGTTCTTCCGCGAGGTGGCGGAGGCGCAAAAGCGCCATCCGACCGAGCCCATCCGTTAAACATGCAAACGCGCATCTTCCTGACCGGCGCCAGCGGCTACCTCGGCAGTTTATTGATGGAACGGCTGGCGGAACTGCCGGAAGTGGAGAGCATCACCGGCATCGCCTTGAGCAACCCCCGGGCACCGCTGCCGCCCAAGGTAAAATTCCGGCAGATGGACATGCGCTCGCCCGACCTCGCCGGGATCATGGCCGGACACGACGTGGTCGTTCACACCGCCTGCATCGTGCTGTGGCCGGCAAAAATGTCCGTGGCGGAACGGGACGACATCAATTTTAACGGCGTGCGCAATGTCGCCCGGGCGGCCAGGGCCAACAAAATAACCCGCTTCATCCACACCAGCAGCATGGCGGCCTACGATCCTGATTGGGCGCGGGGAAAATCCGAAGTGACCGAAGACGCTCCCGTTGGCCAGGGCGATTCGGGGTTTTATTATTGGAATGCCAAAGCCGGGGCGGAGAATGCGTTGCGGGAGATGTTCAACGGGTCCTCCACCGTGCTGACCTTCCTGAGGCCGATTTACATCATCGGCCCCCGCAACCGGTCCAACGCCAAAAGCTACCGCAATAATGCCATCAATTTCCCGGGACAAAATCCCCGCCGACAATTCATTCACGAGGAGGATGTGGTGGCCGCTTTCATCCGGGCACTGCACACGGACATGCCCGGGGCGTATAACGTGGTCCCGGACGATTTCCTCCGGATTCACGACGTCTGGAAAATCGCCGGGGCGAAATTTGTGCCGACGGTGCCCCTGTGGCTGGCGAGCTGGATCACCGGTGTTCGCTGGCGTTTTCTCGGTTCGCCGTTCCACCCTTCCTGGGTGCGGGACATGCTGGTTGATTTTACAGGCAGCAATGCCAAACTGAAGGACACCGGTTGGAGGCCACGGTTCAACAGTGAACAGGCGTTGCGGTCGGCACTATAATTCCCTGATCCCCGGCACTGTGCAAAAACAGGCAAAAACCGGGATTTCCAGCTTTCTCCGGCGGCTTTTCATTGGCGAACGGCATAAAACCTGCAACGGGAAACTGCCTTAATTGCAGAAGAAAACGGACCAATACAACTATGCATAACACAAAGAAATGCCTTCAAATCGCAACTGCGATTTCGGTCTGGCTGGCTGTCGTCATCTCCGCCCGGGGAGCCGCCTATGACCTTCCCGACCAGGACGCCTTCGTCATCGGCCGCGGCATGGCGTTCGCCGCGACGGCGGACAATCCTTCGGCGATTTATTACAATCCGGCCGGCATCACTCAACTGGAGGGGAACAACCTGCGCGTGGGGATTTATGGCATTGATCTTAACCCGCAGTACCAACCGCCGAGCACGGCGCCCAACGCTGGCCAAACCTATGACAACCAGTTGAAGTTTCACGCCATTCCCCAGCTCTATTATGTTTATACGCCCAAGGATTGGATGGCCAGTTTTGGCCTGGGCGTTTATTCACCGTTCGGCCTGGGCGTGATCTGGCCCCAGAACACCGGCTTTCAAAATGTGGCCACGGAAGGGAAGCTGTTCACCGAAACCATCAACCCGGTGATTGCTTTAAAACTGTTTCCGTCCCTGTCCGTCGCCGGCGGCGTGATGGTGAATTACGCAAAGATTAAACTGCAGAACGATTTGTTCCAGTTCGAGGGCGATGGTTGGGACGTCGGTTACAACCTGGGAGCGCTCTGGCAACCGATCGAGCAACTTTCTTTCGGCGGCACGTTTCACAGCGGAACCAAGGTGAACTACCAGGGCCAAACTGACGTCACCGGCTTGGGGTCATCCTCCGCCAATTCCAAATGGAATTTTCCGATCAAAGCCATCGTCGGCGTTTCCTACCGGCCCACACCCAAATGGAATCTGGAGTTCAATGCCGACTACACGGACTGGGGCACCGTGGGTACAGTAACAGTCAATCAAACAACGCCGCCCTTGTCTATATTCGTGCCTACCATTACAGAGCCACTGAACTGGATGCCCAGCTGGTACTACGAATTCGGCGCGACACGCTATTTCGACAACAACTGGCATGTGAGCGCCGGCTACATCTACAATGAAAACTCGGTGCCCGATGCAAATTATTCACCGCTGGTCGCGGATATGAACCGTCATTTCATCAGCCTCGGCGTCGGACGCAAGGGCAAGAATCTCGATTTCGACGTCGCCTACCAATTTGGCTACGGCCCCACGCGGACGGTTACCGGCAGTGGTGGACCACAAGATGGCGATTATACCTTCTTCAGTAACGCCATCGCGGTCTCGGTGGGGTGGCACTTTTAACTGAAAGTCTGTCCGCGCAAACGGTCGAAACCTTCTTAACCATCGTAGTCGCAGTAGAATATGACCCGAACAGGGGAAAATAATCCCATTGTTTTGGCGCGAAAAATGGTTCATTCTGCCTAGAATGAGCAAGCTTTCTGAAGGCAACGGAAATGGAAACGGGGTCAGCGGCTTGTTGCAGCCATCCAAAAAACGGATTGCGCAATCGCCTTCCGCAGCCTCCACCTCCGGCGTCAGGGAAAGTCGCGTCAATTTTCAAACGTCCGACGGCCTGGACTTGCACGGCGTGCCGGTGCGGGTCACCCGTCACCAGGTCGTTTTCGAATTGTACAATCCAGCGGTTGTTCCCCGGCTCTCCGAGGCCCTTCAAAAATTCGAGATCATCCTGCAAGGGCAGGCGGTTTATTCCGGACCGGCCGTGGTGCGCAATCTGGTGGATGCCGGCAACCAGACGGTGTGTGAAGTCACGCTGGAGGAAGCGCAATGGAGCGACCTGAACCAGGTCCTGGCCCTGCGCCAGGAAGGCCGGATTCTCAAGGAGTTCAAAACGTTCCTCCGTGACTGGCAGAAATTTTATACCGTTTCGCCCGAGTTCAAAATCGTCATCGCCGACCTGCAGACATTCTTTTATGACCTGCGCCAGTGGCTGGGTCAGTTGGAACTGAAGATTCAGGCTGCCAACGCAACCGAACGGGCGCAAATCGAGCGGGAAATCATTGATGAACTCGCCGGGCCGGTGATCCAGGGCATCGACGTCTTTATCGAAAGATTTGAGTCCATCGCCGCGGGTCTGGACGCGGACCTGCAGCCGGCGTATCGCGCTTATTTGCGCCGCCAGTTGCATCCGTTTGTCCTGGTTTCACCGTTTGCGGATCGGGCCTTTCACAAACCGCTGGGGTACCCCGGTGACTATCAAATGGTGGACATGATGCTTCGGCCGCCGTATGAAGGCAGCACCTTGTTTGCGAAAGTCATCAATGTCTGGCTGCTCGGGCAGTTGCCCACCCAGGCGCATCGGAACCGGATCAAGCTGCTCACGGACCGCCTCAAGCTGGAAACGTTCCGGGTCGCCCGCGCGGGCCGCAAGGCGCGCGTTTTCAATTTTGCCTGCGGGCCGGCCATCGAAGTTCAACGTTTCCTTGCCGATTTTCAATCCGCCGGGAAAACCGAACTGACGCTGGCGGATTTCAACCAGGAAACACTGGATCATATCGCCAAAATCATCACACGGATCAAAGAACGGTTTTCCCCGGACGCATCGGTTCAATTTCAAAGAAAGAGCGTCTATCAGGTTCTCAAGGAAAGCACGGCCCGGTCCGACAAGAAGCAGGAGTATGATTTGGTCTATTGCGCCGGGTTGTTTGATTATTTGCCGGACACCACCTGCAAACAATTGATGGAGGTTTTTTACCACTGGCTGGCCCCGGGCGGGCTGCTCCTGGTCACCAACGCCACCGACGCGCTGAACAACTCGAGGCCCTTCCGTTTCTCCATGGAATATATTTTGGACTGGTATTTGATCTATCGTAATAAAAACCAATTGACCAACTTGATTCCCGACGCCGCTGACCAGGAGTATGTCAACGTGGTCGCCGAGAACGTCGGTGCCAACCTGTTTCTGGAAATAAGAAAACCCGACCATGCCTGAGCCCCTGGCCCATGCCGAAGAAATCCGGAAGGCATTTGCGGAATATGATCGCATTGTCAACCTCCACAATGTCCAGATCGGTTGTGTCATCGGGGCGGTGTTTATGCCCGTCGGCACGATTCTGGACTATTGGGTTTACCGGCCGAATCTGGTTTATTTTCTCGAACTTCGCCTGCTGTGCGCGGTTCTCATCGGCATTTTTTGGGCGATTGCCATCACCTCCTTCGGCCATCGGCATTCCCGGAAACTGGGCGTGCTCCTGGCCATGTTCCCGGCTTTTTTTATCTCGTGGATGATTTATGTCACCCAGGGCGCCAATTCGCCGTATTATGCCGGGCTCAATATCGTGTTGCTGGTGGTGGGCATCGTGGTTCATTGGACGTTTCTCGAGAGCTTTGTCGCCGTCGGCCTGGTGATGCTGATGTATCTGGGGGCTTGTGCCCTGCATGGAACCTTTTTCCAGGCCAGCCTCGCGAACAATTTATATTTCCTGGGCCTGACGGGCATCGTCATTGTGACCGGCAGTTATTTCAACACCGGCCTGCGTTTCCGCGAATTCGCCTTGCGTTACGAACTGGACAAAAACCGCAAGGAACTGGAGGAAACCAACCGCAAACTGGTGGAACTGGACCGCCTGAAGAGCCGGTTCTTCGCCAACATCAGCCATGAATTGCGCACGCCGCTGACCCTGTTGTTGTCACCCCTGGAAACGCTGCTCCAGCGTTTTGCCGGCCAGGCCGACAACAGCGTTCATGAACTGCTGCTCACCATGCACTCAAACGGCATGCGCCTGTTGAAGCTGATCAACGATCTCCTCGACCTCATCCGCCTGGAAGCCGGCCGGATGGAAATCAAAAGCCTGCCGATGGAGGTCGCGGATTTCATCCGGGGTCTGGCCAGCGCCGCCCGGCAGGTGGCGGAAGACAAAAAAATCAAACTGGAAACCTACACCGACCTCCGACTGGGAGTGGTGGCCTCCGACCCGGACAAACTGGAAAAAATCGTGCTGAATCTGCTGTTCAACGCGTTAAAGTTCACTCCTCCCAGCGGGCGCGTGGAATTGCGCGCCGAAAAGCAGGGCGAGGAAATCGTTTTTGTCGTCAACGACACCGGCATCGGCATCGCCGAAAAAAACCTGCCGTTTGTGTTCGACCGTTTCTGGCAGGCGGACAGTTCGGCGCAACGCAAATTTCAGGGCGTGGGCATCGGGCTGGCGTTGGTCAAGGAATTGACCGAGATGATGCACGGCAGCGTGGTGGTGGAAAGCCAGGAAGGCAAGGGCACCAGCTTCACCGTGCGGCTGCCTTATCAAAAAGCCGAGTTTCCGAGCCGGGAGTCGCAGGCCGAAGGTCCCGAGGGTGGGACCGAGACCGGCGTGGTGGCCAAGGAGGAATGGCTGGCCAACTTGTACCGCCGCGCGGAACTGTTTCCAGCCATGGTGTCCTTGCGGGGCGCGGCCAAGCCGGTGGAACTGGGCAAACGCGGTCATCGGCCCGTGGTGCTTGTGGCGGATGACGAACCGGACATGCGCCGCTTTTTACGGTCACAGCTCGACGAGGAGTACGATGTCCTGGAGGCGGCCGACGGCATTCAAGCCTCCGAAAAGGCGATGCAATTCCTGCCGGACATCATTTTGCTGGACATGATGATGCCGGAAATGGATGGTCTGGCCGTGTGCCGGGAATTGCGCAAACACGAGGAGACCGCCCTGGTTCCGATCATTTTGTTGACGGCGCGCGCGGATGAGGAGACCAAGTTCAACGCGCTGGAATTGGGCGCCAATGATT
>JBGPDH010000060.1:0-15773 GCA_041482195.1 Verrucomicrobiia bacterium | reverse complement strand
TTCAGCGTGTCGCCGCCCTCGCCTTCGAATCTCAATTTCTTTGCCCAATACAATTTATGGGACGCCGGGTCATAATGCGGCGGCGCTGCCCAGCCCAGCAATTCCACTGTGGGGTATCCTTCTTTTTGGCGTTCCTTATTTTCTGTCACCACACCCTTTTGCATTTTCTTGAGCAAATCGTCGTAATTGATTTTATTCGCGTCATCGTCCTTAACGAAGCCTTCCTCGCTGTATTCAATGGTGACGATCCATGCGTTGGAATTGATCGGCGTCATGCCCGCCGGAATCAGGAGCCCCAGCGGTTTTTGTTCATCGGGCGGGTTGCCCCAAAGTTTCACCAACACCGTTTCAGCATCGTCCGGGCCGAGGTAATTGAAATTGGTCGGCACAGTCAATCTCGCCAGGCCGCCGCGTAAATCGATTTCACCCTGTCGGTATTTCAAACTTTTGAGCAGCGCGACGATTTTTGGTGGCAAGGCGTTGGTGTCATTTTGCGCGCGGAGAGAAACAGTCACGGCCAGAAAACCAGCCAATAACAAAACGGAGAATTTTGTTTTCATGATTTTGAACGATTAGCTCCGACTTCTAAGAACCACGTATCTCCCGGACGGCTGTAATTCTGAGCGGCACAAAACGTTTGTCAACGCCTTTGGCGGCGTTATTTCAAAAACGGACGAAGCACCCTGCCCAGCCGTTTGATGCCTTCGCGAATATCTGCCTCGGCGGCGTTGCCGAAGCTGATGCGCATTTCATGATCCGGCCTTCGGCGCGTCGGATCGTCGGCGTAGCAAAGTCCACCCGGTACGTAGAGCACATTGCTTTTCAGCGCGGTCTGGAAAATCTTAGATTTGACGCCGGTGGAAACATGCGCGGGCAGGCGGACCCAGAAATAAAGTCCGCCGCCGGATTCCCAGATTTCCATACCCGGCGGAAAATACTCAGCAATCGCCCGCTTCATCACCTGTGCCTTTTGGCCGTAGCGTTTTTCAATTTTCGCAACATGCCGGTCGTAAAGGCCGGTTTCCAGAGCACCGGCGAGCAGCTGTTGCAGCAGATTGGCAGTGCCGAAATCGTGGTTGCCCTTGATGCGCAGGACGCTTGTGAAGAGTGGTTCAGGCAAAAAGCCAAAACCAACGCGTGCGCCCGGGGCGTAAGGTTTGCTGTAAGTGCCGGTATAGATGACGCGTTCCGCCGCGGCTGGCGCCATGAGGGCGGATTTGATGTCCGGGCCTTTGAACCGCAATTCACGATAGGCTGCATCTTCAATCAGATAAATAGTATGGCCCGCCGCATGCTCAAATTTTCTGAGCAATTGCAGGATGCCGCGTTTTTTTTCGAAGCTGGTGGTAACGCCGGTCGGGTTTTGAAAATAGCTGACCAGGTAAAGTGCCTTGACCCGGCGGAGTTCGCCGGATTTCTTCAATCGTTCCAGAACCGTCTCCAGGTGCGCGAGGTCGAGACCGTCGCGTTCCAGCCGGACACCGCGCGCGCGGAGGCCGCGGCTTTGCAGGATACTCAGGAATACAAAATAAGTCGGATCTTCGACGAGCACGATATCACCTTCGTCGCAAAGTGCTTCCGTGGTCATATAAAGCAATTGCTGCGAACCGCCGGTAATCAGCACGCGAGAGGGGGAATGGAGTGATGGAGCAGTGGAGGGTTGGGCTTTTGGCCCCAATACTCTATCACTCCGATCCTCCGTCCGTTCGGCTGCCTGCGTATCCAGTTTTCGCACATGGAGCGCGGTCAGTTGGCGGAGATTGGTTTCGCCGGCAGTCAGGCCGTATTGGAGGGCGGGTCGGCCGGTTTTGGACGAGCGTAAAACGTGATGCACCACTTTGTGCGAAATTTCAACGGGCAAAGTGGTGTTGTCGGTGAAACCGGCGGCCAGCGAAATCAATTTGGGTCGTGACAGTGCCACCTGCATGAGCCAGGAAATAGGCGGTGGAGCGGTGCGGCGGCCCATTTGAGAAAGCGCGTCAGTCTTCATCACTTCGCATCAAACACGCTGTCGAAGATGGTTTCTTTGGTTTTCCAGATGAGCGCCATGGTCATGGCCAGTGGCAACAGAGCAAAGAAGACCAGCAACCATAAGCCGAGTTCGTTGAACCAGACGGAACGGATACCGAATTCCAACAGCATGGGCGTTGCGTGGAGCAACCCTTCGTAAATTGCGGTCAACAACAGCAGAAAGCCGAGCAACCAGCGATTGAGTGAAGTAAACAGACCGGTCTCGTGCCGGAGGGTTTCATCCGGGAGCATGGCCCCCAATTGTTTGAGGACAACATTCAAGTTGAATAAAAAGATCACAGCCGAGAGGGTCAGCACGAGGACAGCGGCGCTGAAAAAGGATTCCTGCGGCAGGCGATTGTGCCAGTAAAGAAACGGGCAAAGCCCGAAGTTGACGAGAGCCAGGAGTTTCGCCCGGTCCAGCACGTTGCGCCAGGGGCGTTCCTGTTTCTGGAAATCGCCCATCTGCCAGAGCCCGAAAACCAACAATCCGGTCGCCGCCAGTGCCGGAACCAGTCCAAAGGACCTCAACCAATCAGTTCGGACGGTTTGCACGCCGATGACCAGCGATGTTGGCAATCCCCAGAACAAGGCGGATAACCCTCGCGTCAACCGTCCCAGCGAGTGAAGCAATTCGGCTTTGTTTCGAGTTTCGATTTCAGGATTTTGGGTCTCAATCAAAACGAAAGGTAGGTATACGCCTTCAAGCCGCGTTCGTAATCATCAAGCAGTCGCATGGCCTCGGAGGGCTTCATACGGTCGGATTTAATCGCCTCGTCAATCTGCGCCTTCATCTGGCGTTTCAATTCGTTTTCGTCGTATTGCACCGCCGCCAGCGATTGGATGATGGTGTTGCCTTCGATGATTTCCTCGATGTAATAACCGGTCGGTTCGTCGGGTTCGAGAAAAACGTGCACTTCATTGACACGACCGAAGAGGTTATGCAAGTCACCCATGATATCCTGATAGGCGCCCATGAGAAAAAATCCAATATAATATGGCTCCGGCAGGCCATTGCCGTTGCTGTTGAGCTGGTGCAGCGGCAACGTATCGCGCACGTCACGAAAATCGATGAATTTGTTGACCTGCCCGTCGGAGTCACATGTGATGTCCACCAGCGTGCCTTCGCGGGTGGGACGCTCGTTCAGCCGGGTGATGGGCATGATGGGGAAAAGTTGGTCCAGTGCCCAATGATCAAGCAAGGATTGGAAGACAGAAAAATTGCAGAGATATTGATCGCCGAGACTGTCTTCCAACTGACGGATATCCTCCGGCACGAAAGGTTGGCCCTTGTAATCGTCAACCACGGCCCGGCTGATCTGCCAGTAAAGGTCTTCAATTTTCGCCTTGTCGGGTAAATCCAGCACGCCGAGCGTGAACATATGTTGCGCGTCATCACGGCGTTCGAGCGCGTCGTGGTAGGCTTCAAGTTTGTTGAGCTTCGGCAGGTTCTGTCTGATCTCGAGCAGCTCTTTCACGAGTGCATGTTCGCGGTCGCCGTATTTCAAGAATTCGCCGGGCCGAATTTTTTCAATCGCACCAAACACTTCGACAATCAAAACGCTGTGATGGGCGACTATGGCCCGTCCGCTTTCGCTGATAATGTCCGGGTGCGGGACGTTTTCCGCATTGCACACGTCGGCGATGTAATAGACCACGTCGTTGGTATATTCCTGCAGGGTATAATTGGTCGAGCTGTCGAATGCCGAGCGGCTGCCATCATAGTCCACACCCAGGCCGCCGCCGACGTCGAGGTATGAAATCGGGAAGCCCATCTTGTGGAGCTTGGCATAAAAGCGTGCGGCCTCCTGCACCGCCTTCTTCACCGTCAAAATATCCGGCACCTGTGAACCGATGTGGAAATGCAGCAGTTTGAGACAGTGACCAAGGTTTTCGGTCTTCAACATTTCTGTTGCTTCCAGGATTTCCGCCGTGCTCAGGCCGAACTTCGCATTTTCGCCACCGCTTTCCGCCCAGCGTCCGGCCCCCTTGCTCAACAGCCGCGCCCGGATACCGATCAGCGGTTCGACCCCGAGTTGTTTGGAAATGGTAATGATTTGCCGCAGCTCCTCCAGTTTTTCGACGACCATGATGACGGTTTTGCCCAGCTTGATGCCGAGCATCGCCATTTTGACGAATTCCGCGTCCTTGTAGCCGTTGCAAACGATCAGGCAACCCATCTGGTTTTGCAGCGCCAAGCCGGCAAACAACTCCGGCTTGCTGCCGACTTCCAGGCCGAATTCGAACGGCTTGCCGGCGTCGAGAATTTCCTCCACCACCTCGCGCAACTGATTGACCTTGATGGGGAATACGCCGCGGTACCGGCCCTGGTAATTGTATTCGGTGATGGCAGTACGAAATGCCTGATTCAACGACTCAACCCGATGACGCAAAATATCCTGAAACCGGATGAGCAACGGAAATTTCAGCCCGCGGGCCTTGGCTTCCTCAATGACATCCGTCAGATCCACCGCCACGCCTGCATCCTGCAACGGGCGGGCCACCACATGCCCGGCCTCGTTGATGTCGTAGTACTTCGCGCCCCAGCGGCGGATGTTGTAAAGAGAGCGCGCCGCGTCGATGCTCCACGGCGAACTCGCATCATTTGAATTGCTCATCTCATGAATCCATTCGCACTATAGAATGCTGTACCGGGAATTCAATACGCAGATTGAAAAATTTTGGAAACAGAAATAAACACCCGCGCTGGTTTTACTTTACCAATCCACGATACAATTTTTGCGGGTGAACTGCGTACTTTGGGCGGTGTACTGCTGAAATTCCAACTCCGTTCCATCCGGGTCTTTGCACCAGCACTGCCACGACTGGTCGCAACCGAGTTTTTTGGGCGTCACTTCCACGCCGCGCCGGATCAACGTCTCACGCATCGCGTCGATGTCCTCCACTTCCAGGCAGAAATGGTGGATGCGCTGGTGGCGAACCTCCGCCGAGGGATCGGCTTTGAACACTTCAATGAAATGTCCCGGATCGACCTCCAGATAAAATCCAAACAAGCTGCCGTCCTTGAAAAAGTCAAAATACTTTTTCAGGCCGAGCGCGCCACAATAAAAGTCCAGACTCCGGTTCAAATCTTTTGAAAAGATACAAAGGTGAGCAAGGGTTTTGATCATATCAGACGCGGGGCACTATAGAACCCGGCGCGTGAAATTCAAGAACCGGTTCAAGGTTTTTGACGATGCTTCGAGCTTTGCAATACGGACCAAAACTGTTTACATCGTTTCATGCCGAAGGTTCAGCTCGAAACGATCGTCGCCTATTGTGACAGGGTTCTTCGTGTCGCTGACATCAAAGACTTTGCGGGAGCGGTCAATGGTTTGCAGGTGGAGAACGGCGGCAGGGTCAGCCGCCTGGCCGCCACCGTGGATGCGAGCCTGGCCACGGTAAAACTCGCCATTGCCGCCGGGGCGGATCTGCTCATTGTCCATCACGGTTTGTTTTGGAACGTGCGCCAGCCATGGACCGGGAATAACTACAAAGTGTTCCGGTTGTTAACCGAAAACAATCTTGCGGTATACAGCTCACACCTGCCGCTGGATGTTCACCCGAAACTTGGCAATAACAAAATTCTTTGTACCGCGCTGGGTTTAAAAAAGACTCGCCCGTTTTTATTTAAAGACGGACAGGCCTATGGCTTGCAATCGCGGATCAAAATCGCGCGTCCGGTATTGGCCTCACGCTTGCAGCGGGTTACTGGAACAGAAACGCTGACCATTCCCGGCGGGAGTGAAAACTGCGAACGCATCGGCGTGATCACCGGCGGAGCGGGCGATTTTTTACAGAAAGCCGCGGAAGAAGGCGTGGACACGTTCGTCACCGGCGAAGGGCCGCATTGGACCTACGCGCTGGCCGAGGAACTTGGCGTCAACGTTCTTTACGGTGGTCACTACGCGACTGAAACCTTCGGAGTGAAGGCGCTGGCCGCGCAACTTTCAAAAAAATTCCGTGTGCCCTGGACGTTTCTTGATCACCCGACCGGATTGTAAATTTCAAACCTGATCGACCGGTCTTAAACGGTGGGCGATCGCCGTGTGGAAAAAATCAGGAATCCGCATAAAAAGATTCCAACGCTGATGGCGGAAAGGCTGATGTACAACGGGCCCATGGGAAGCGAGAATTTGAATTCCACCGAATGGGTGCCGGGAGGCAAATAAACCCCGCGCATGATGAAATTGCAGCGAAGCAGGGGAGCTGATTTGCCATCTACAAATACATGCCAGTTCGGGTCAAATTTGTCATTAAGCAGCAGCACGGATGGCGCATGGGCTTGCGTGTTTAACAGGATCTCGGCCGGGGCATAGCTTTTGAATTCAACTGTGCCGGAATTCTCGTTGGTCGCGTTGGCCGCCGGCATCTCTGGTAATGGCGTAGAGACCAGGACCGATTTCCAGGGATCGAAGGTCGTGCTAACGAGTGTCTGAAGCGTCAGACTATCGTTCGTGCTGACTTGCCACTTGGAATACAGCATGGCCCGTGGTAGCGCACCGGTAAATTCAAACAGGGCACAAGCACCGTTATCACTGGGCAGGGCGGTCAATTGTTCAAAACTGGTGACTCGGTCAATGCCCGCTTTTGGCACCACATCAAATCGGGCAGCGATCCGGAACCGGTGTCTGGCCGGGTCGAGTTCTGTGTTCAACGCATCAAGATAGCCGGCGAGACCTAACAGGTAGCGCGTATTGGTTAGTTCCCAACGTCGGGCAATGAGATATGCCGTATCCAGTGTCCCTCGTGGTGCCAGTGCTCCGCGGTAAGCTGCCAAATCCTCGGACATGCGCGCCATCTGAATAACGTCCAGCGACTGGATGTTGTAATAGGTGAACAGTTGCTGGGACCACTCGATATTGTAAAGGCCTTCAAACTGGTCATCGTAAAGGGGCAAGCGGTCCGGCGAGCGGGTTTGCAACATGGCAACACGATGCTCGTAGGGTTTGTCACGTAGCACCTCAATCACGGGATTGCTCGCATATTTTTGCGGATAATTCCAAAACACAATCCAGGGTAAATCTGCGCGTCCCAGGTCCAAAAGCAGCAACGCACCAAGTAATATTCCGGCCCATTTGGCCCGGCGCCCGGCAAAAGCCCCGCTCAAGATCAAGGCGAGCAATGCGGTCGCGAGTGCGAAGAATAAAACGAACCAGCCGATTTGATGAATGCTGAAAGCAGCAATCTGGCCGGCCATATTTTCATCGGGAAAACCCACCAATTTAAGATTGGCAACCAGGTTTGGTTTCTGTAACGCATAAATCAACCAGGCCAGCAGACCGCCTATCAAAATGATGATACAGACCGAAGTCCAATTCCGGTCGAAACCGCGGACTTTGGCTCGCCACGTTTTAAACTGGGCCAACACTGAACCAGAACCGGTCGCGGGAACTTCCAAATAGCGTCTACTCAACCCGTGGATGCCGTAAGCAAAGATGATGACGATGGCCCAGGAAAAGACGAAAAGAAACTTCATGGGATTGCGAATGGTCGAAAAGTACGGCAACGCATAGAAGAACTGATAGAACGGGGCAAATCGACCAAATGCCAAAAGCAGTGAAACCAGCAGCACCGCTGTCCAGAACCAAAGAAATCGACGGTGCGTTTCGGAGAACACAGAGTTTTGTCGGCGCAACGATTGTGCAATCGCCCAGGCGGCCACCAAAATGACCAGAATACCCGCATAGTTGCCAGTGCCACAGAAGCGCTGGAACCCTTGTGGTGAACCCTGTTCTCCATTGGCAAAATAACGATCCCAGGACGCGTCGCGTCCGACGCCGCCCCAGTAATTGCCGCCATCCGGCGTATCCATCCGGTAACCGAACAGTCCGGGCACAATGATTCCAAATGCCTCGGCTTTGGGAAGACTCCATTGCGTGGCCCAATCCCAATGCGCCGCTTTTGCCTCCTCATTTTGTTTCATGCCGAGGATGCCCTGAATGTTGGTGCCGACCAGAGCTTGAATGGTTTGAGCAGCAAAAAATACCGCAAATGCGGCAATGATGACGACACGTCCGATTCCATGACCAATTTTTCTGGCCACGGTGCCGGTTTCCGTGAGCGAGTGGAACAGAGCAAACGCGGCGACGAACAGACTGAAAATGGCACCGATATCTGCGGCTTCAACCACGTTGATCCCTACGGCAAATCCCGCCAGGGCCAGTCGCGCCCAACGAACAAACCACGGGGTCGTGGCTGAATTGGAAACAATCAAGGCCAGCGCCAAGAAATCCATCCCGAAAGCGATTTGATGCGGAGCCGTGCCCCAGCAGGCGTCCGAAAAAAAAGTGGAAATCAGTGTAGCCGCCAAGGCGCCCAAAACCGCCGCCAGCGGTGAGAGCTTTAATTGTTTTAAAAAATTCCAGGCACAAAAACCTAATATGAGCAAAGCGATGGGCGCGATAAATTTTGCACAGCCGACCGGGCCCAGCATCCAAATGATCAGCGTGCTCAGAGAGGGTGCGATGATGCCTGCGCTACTGCCGATGTCGTTCAAGTCATACCAGCAACCGGCGAAGCCAGCGGGAAGCTGGTGCCAGGCGGCATTTTGCTGCCCGAGTGGTCCGTCGTTGTTAAAGTGAACATAGTTCGGCAAAAAGCATTTCCAAAAGAGCAATCCCAGAATTATTGCCAACATCAGCCCGACCGAAAGGCCCTGGAACTTAGAGTTGATGTGTGGTTTCGTTGCGTTCACAAATGCAGGTCAGGCGTTCAAATCTTAATCATCAATTTTCCAGTTCTGGCTGTCAAGATTATGAAGTATCCCTGCCGCGATACCTTGACAGGTTTGGAGACCAATTGTTATGTTTTTTTGAGAATGAGCAAACCAACTGACATTAACGAGCTTTATATCAGCCTGCTGAAGCGGTGCTTGAGCGGATTGATTTACCCGGGAATGAACGGCAAAATCTGGCCCCAGACATTTCCAGCCCGGAAGTTGTTGGGAATGCTCTGGCCTGATGTCCGGTGCCATAAGTTGATGACTCAGGACGAAATCGAGCGCGGCTTGGGTTGGCCGATCCAAGCCCAAACGATGATTGGCCAAAAACGGCTGAACAACCTGCAATTTTGTGTCGAAGACGTCATTAAAAACAATATCCCCGGAGATTTTATTGAAACCGGGGTGTGGCGGGGTGGCTCAGTTATTTTCATCAGGGCCTTGCTCAAAGTGTGGGGCATCACGGATCGCACTGTGTGGGTTGCCGATTCGTTCGAAGGTTTGCCCAAGCCGAACGCAAAAAAGTATCCTGCCGATGCCGGTGACCTGCAATATTTTGTAAAAGAATTGAAAGTGTCGGTGGAACAGGTCAAAGCAAACTTCGCCGCCTATGATTTGTTGGACGACCAGGTGCGATTCTTAAAAGGCTGGTTCAAGGACACATTGCCCGGCGCGCCAATTTCCAAACTGGCGATAGCCAGGTTGGACGGAGACTTGTACGAATCCACTATGGACGCGCTGACAGCGCTGTATCCGAAGCTTTCTGTTGGAGGATATCTGATTGTGGATGATTACTCGCTGCCCATGTGTGAAAAGGCAGTACAGGATTACCGGAATAAACATGGTATCAGCGAAGCAATACAAGACATAGACGGCCAGGGAAGATTTTGGCAGCGAGTCCGATAATTTTTCATTTGACCTCCGGTTTTGGGGGATGCCTTCGCTCAAGTCAGGACGTTTGATACTAATGGCATTGCACTTTGTCTTGTAGCCAGCCATCAGGGAGTGAAATAACGGAATCCTATGTTCATACGCTGCCCAGTCGCCGGCTCGGCGAATTCAGGTGCAATTCAGCTCTCCGGCAGCAGCTGAATTGCACCAGGGTGTTGATAACCAGTAAACTGAAAGCAGAAAGCACGGGAACTGGCTCGAACCTGAGAAACCGAACTTGCATTTTGGCAAAGTTACCAGTCTAAATGAGTCCACAACGATGAGACTGCTGATTACGGGGATTTGTGGGTTTGTCGGCTCAACGATTGCCTGTGCCCTGCAGGATCAACGCCGTGCCGGTGAACCGCTGATCATCTCTGGCCTGGACAATTTTTCCCGCGCCGGCAGTGAAACGAACCGACAGCGGCTGCGACAGCGCGGGATAAAACTTTATCATGGTGACTTGCGTCTGGCGTCGGATTTGGATGCGCTGCCGGTGTTCGATTGGGTGATTGACGCAGCGGCCAATCCCAGCGTGCTGGCCGGTGTGGATGGCAAGACCAGCAGCCGTCAAATTCTCGACCACAATCTGGTGTCCACCATCAATGTGTTGGAGTTCTGCAAGCGGCATAAAGCGGGTTTCACCCTATTGAGTACGAGCCGGGTGTACTCCATTCACGCTCTGGCCGGACTGCCAATGTCGGAGAAGAACGGAGCGTTCACGCTCGATTCCGGCAAACCGCTGCCCGAAGGAGTTTCCGCGCAGGGTGTGGCCGAAGACTTCTCCACCCGGCCGCCGCTCTCCCTGTACGGCGCGAGCAAACTGGCCTCGGAATTTCTTGCGCTCGAATACGGTGAGGCTTTCGAACTGCCGGTTTGGATTAACCGTTGCGGCGTATTGGCGGGGGCGGGACAATTCGGGCGCGCCGATCAAGGTATTGTCAGCTTTTGGATCAACGCCTGTCTGCGTCGCCGTCCGCTCACGTACATCGGCTTTAATGGGCGAGGTCACCAGACGCGTGATGTCCTCCATCCGCGTGATTTGGTGCCCGTGCTGCTCAGACAGTTTGCTTACCATGACCGGCCGGAAGAGCGGATTTTTAATTTTGGCGGTGGACCGGCCAATGCCTTTTCGTTGCTGCAACTCAGCCGTTGGTGCGCCGATCAATTTGGCGAGCACAACATCGAGGCCGACCCCACCCCGCGTCAATTTGACATTCCATGGATGATCATGGATTCAAATCGGGCCGCCACATTCTGGAACTGGCAACCTCAGACGAAGCTGACGGAAATCTTTGACGAAGTTGCACAGCATGCGCACGCGCACAAAGACTGGCTGGAATGGTCGGCCGATGTTTAAGCCTGAATGTCGGGGGTATCAAGCCGCTGTCATCCGTTCCAGGATTTGATCCAGCGACTGGGTGATCCGCCAGTTCGGGTAGTCGCTTTTTAGTTTTCGCAAATCACTGATGTAACAGATGTGGTCGCCTTTGCGTGCCTGATCCACGTATTCGGTTTGGACTTTGCAGCCCAGTAGGCTTTCGATTTTTGACACGCATTCCAGCAAGGACGCGGCATTTTCGCGGCCGCCACCGAGATTGTACACCTCGCCGGGCCGGGGATTTTTCGCAAATTCCACAAAAGCCGAAATGACATCGGAGCTGTGGATCTGATCCCGCACCTGCTTGCCCTGATAACCAAAAATGGAGTACGTCTGGCCGGCTTTCGCGACTTTCATCAGGTACGACAAAAAACCATGCGCCTGAGCGCCGGAATGATGTTCGCCGGTGAGACAGCCGCCGCGAAAAATGCCGACGTTCATTTTGAAATAACGGCCGTACTCCTGTGCCACCACGTCCGCTGCAGTTTTGCTGGCCCCAAAAAGGCTGTGCATGGTGTGATCAATCCGACAATTTTCATTTACGCCATGCCAGTCCTCAGGCCGGGCATATTCCCAGCGCGTCGGCAGTTCCTTCAAGGGGATTTCATTCGGCGCATCACCGTATACCTTGTTCGTGGACATGAAGATGAAAACGGCTTCCTGGTTTGATTGCCGGGTGGCCTCGAGCAGGTTCAGGGTGCCGCCGGCATTGACATCAAAATCAATAAATGGGATCTCAGCCGCCTTGTCGTGCGAAGGTTGTGCCGCACAGTGGACGATCAGGTCGAACCGCTCCTGCTTGAACAAATCAAGAATTTTTTGCCGGTCCCGGATGTCCAGACTCAAGTGGCGAAAACGACGGGCGGTCTTTTTCAGGTGTTCCAAATTCCACAAGGTGTCGCCCGCAGGCCCGAAAAACTCGCGCCGCAGGTTGTTATCAACGCCAATGACCTCGTATCCTTCGCGGTCGAAATAAATGACCGCTTCAGAACCGATCAATCCATTTGAGCCAGTGACCAGAATTTTCATGCAATGTGTGGTGTAGTCAGGCGGCAGAAAGGAAAAGTTTTTTGCCCTCAGTTTCTGCGGTCAATCGCTTGCCGGGACACCGAATCAAGAACAGTTTTCCGCAAGTCATTTTTTATCGTTGGCAGCAATTTTCCGGGAATCTGAGGTTTTGTTTGTCCGTTCAATTTTGGAAAGGGATCGTTTGTCTGCGATCTGATCAGAAACAACCGTGTTACCTGGATTTAACAGGTATTCGCGGATGGCAAGAATGGAAATCGGCAGGATATCCAACATGATTCGAAATTCATTCAAGGCACCGGCCAATAACGCGGCCAGAGCGAAGATGCCGATTACCGCTTTTGTCCCTTTTTCAACCTGCGTTTTCATGGGCAGACACAGGGAAACGAGAAAAGTGCCGCCATTGGCGAAAATGAAATGATTCAGGGTCGGCGTGGCCAAGTCCTTGAGATTAACGAGGAGCTGGAAGGTTTTAGAAGTGTTGTCCGAGGTGCCCGAGATGAACTGGTTGGTGACAAATGAGATTCTACCGTCGATGACGGAAGTGATCCCGGCTTTCATTAACAAAGCAATGCCAGCCGTGGCCAAGAGATACCGGATCTTTTGTGATTTTGTCAGGTCGGTAAAAAAGAACAACACCCCGGATAAAATGATGGTTTCCTTGAAGAAATAACCCACGAACAGTACCAATAGCATGAGATTGAAACGCTTTTTACGCCAAAGGAGATAATTCAATGTGAAAAAGATCATACCCGGCAAATCCCAAGGGTAGGAGTAATAATTCGCCCTGGGTGTGAACATGTACAACATGCAAGCAAAACAGGCGGTGACGATGAATAACGGGTCGTCCACAAGAAAAATCAACATCAAAAAAAACAGAAAGAGCCACGCCGACTGGTAGAGCCCAAATAACTGTTGTACGTCTTCAATCCGAAGTTCGCCATTCTTCACTGCACTGTCCACCAGTTTGCCCGTAATCCACATACCCCCAACGCGAGAGCGCCAGACGGGGTAAATTGCATTCAGATGAGGGCTGGTTTGGGACATGGCCGAAAAAACCCAGAAATTCGTCCCATTTCCCGGCGTCCCCATCGCATACGGTTTGACGACGTAGTAATAGGTAACCGTCAGCGACAACGCGACAAATAAACAAACGAATTTTGCCTTTAGCGTGTTCATCGCGTACGGTTCAAAGCTTGGTCTGCAACCCCAGAGTGGTTTGAGCGCTATCTCGGACGGCCTCCAGGCCGGCTTTCGGTCTCTGAGCAACCAGGAAAAACTGCCTTCCCCAGATGCGCCAGGCAAACGGAAGTTTTAAATAGAGCTTGAGAAATAAAATCGGATACTGGACTCCCTGGGGCATCCTGTAAGGCAGAAACCTGTCTCTGCAACAAACCACTTCAAAGCCGTGAATTTTGAGCCCTTCTTCCAATGACTTTTCTGTCAAGGGAAGATGGTGGTCCCAAAAATCCCAATAAGCTCCCGACAGGAATTTAATATTGGGTCCCAATGCGATCAGCTGTCCGCCGGGCTTCAGGGAGCGAAATGCCTGCTTCAAGATCGAGGCCAACACTTGTTTATTGGGAAGGTGCTCAAAAAAGTTACTGGTAAAAATCACATCCAACGATGCCTCTGGAAGATTCCAGGCAATCGAGCAGTCCTGTTGCAAAAACTGAACATCGGCAGACAAGCGTCTGGCAGTATCTGGATTCATATCCATTCCAAACTTGGTGCGGCACCGAATGTTGTTGATAAATTCTCCATAACCACAGCCAAGATCCAATACCGCCCCATCGAATGGAACATATGTTTGCAGGAAATCATTGACCAAAACCCGCCACATACGATTACGGTAATTTTGTCTGCCTTTGAACCGTTGATCGTAAATCGTTGCGAGCTCGCTTTCACTATGGATCATAATTTTCTGCGATAATCACCCTGGCTGAAGTACTTTTCCAGCCAAACATACAGGCAGATAAAGAGATAACGGCTTCCCATCTCCTTGATTTTCAGTTTCGGCGTTCCGGTTCGGCGGTTACGCCAGGTGATGGGCATGGTGGTCCACGAAAATCCCCGGACAATGGCTTTGAGCGGCAGTTCCACCGTCAGGTTGAAGTGCGGCGAAATTAAAGGCCGGCAGCCGTCGATGACTTCGCGCCGATAGGCCTTGAAGGCGTTGGTGATATCGTTGAGTTTGATTCTAAACAAAACTCGAATGAAAAAATTGGCCAGTCGATTGAGTAACAACTTGAAACGGGGATAGTCAATTACCCCGCCTCCCGCCACAAAACGGCTGCCAAAGACACAATCGTAACCTTCGTTCAGCAGTTTCCAATATCGCAGCACGTCACGGCAATCGTCTGATTCATCGGCCATCATGATTACGACCGCATCGCCTTTTGAGTGGTCCAATCCCTGGATCACCGCGCGTCCAAAACCATGCGGCGGCGAGTTTTTGCACGGATTCAGTTCCCCCACCTCGTTTTTCAACCTGGACAGAATCTCCCAGGTGGTATCGGTGCTGCCGTCATCCACCACCACAATTTCGTGCCGGACGTTTTGCAGCCGCAGTTCCAAATGCAAATGCTCGACGGTCGAGGCAATACAACCCTCTTCATCGCGGGCGGGGATCACCACGGACAACAGTTTCACTGGTGGGCTCTTCGGGTTGGGTGGAGGGCTTCTCATCAATCCGCTGACTTTTCAAACAGTGTGGAGTTATTCACCGTGATTGGCAATCACGACAAAAGAGTTTGAACCTCATATGGGAGATGGGCCAATTGGTTTGGGCTTGGCATGCCGGCGTTTTCAAACCAGAGTATTATTGATGGCTGGATTCAGATAATACGCTCCAAAATAACAGGTTACTAGCTTGATGGAACGATTAACCATGCATTTTAAGACATCTCTGATTTGAATGTTACATTCGAGTTGACTCAAAAGTAACTTGATTGTGAACAGATTATCTTATACAATTTTTCGCAAAGCATCCAGACGAGTATTCAGGCAAACAGTCCACTAACAAGAGGTCTGAACTCACCGATCATTGGATTAATCAGGAGATTGCTATGAAAGAACTTCAATGGTTGTCTGACTGGCGAAAACAGTGGTGCCAAAAGGCAGCCGTTTTCCTCGGGACGACTTTGGTGGTTACGGTTTCTCCGCTTACTTTCACCGGCCAGGCAGCTGAACTGCAGGTGGTGCCTGTCCCTCTGCCTGCGGCCGCCACCGGTTTGCAACCTATCAGGGCGATGGACCGTTCCCAGCGTTTAAATCTGGCCATCGGGTTGCCACTGCGTAACCCGGAAACCCTGAGCCATCTGCTCCGGGAAATCTATGATCCGGCCAGCCCGAACTATCATCATTACCTGACCCCCGAACAGTTCACCGAACGATTTGGGCCCAATGAACAGGATTATCAGGCAGTGATCGCGTTTGCCAAAGCCAACGGGCTGACGGTGACGGTGTTGCATCCCAACCGGATGCTGGTGGACGTGAACGGGTCGGTGGGCGACATCGAACGGGTACTGCATGTGAACCTGCAGGAGTATCACCATCCGAGTAAAGCGCGAACGTTCTACGCGCCGGATAAGGAGCCAACGCTGGACCTGGCGGTGCCGATTTTGAGCATTGGTGGATTGAATAATTATTCGTTGCCGCGACCGCGGTTGAAGAGCGTGGAGCGGGTGAACGGACAGGCCGTGG
>JBGPDH010000059.1:0-15833 GCA_041482195.1 Verrucomicrobiia bacterium | reverse complement strand
TGAAAGCCAGACTTTATAACAAATACGTGAACGAAGTGGTGCCGGCCCTGAAGGAAAAGCACAAATTCGCCAACGTCCACCAGATTCCCCGGATGACCAAGATCGTGGTGAACATGGGGATCAGCGCGTCGCTGGAGAAGAACGCCATCGATGACGCGGCCAAGGACCTGGCGTTGATCACCGGCCGCAAACCGGTCATCAGCAAGTCGCGGCATAGCATCGCCAATTTCAAACTGCGCGAAGGGCAGCCCATCGGCTGCCGGGTAACGCTGCGTCGAGACGCAATGTACGAATTTTTTGACCGGCTGGTGGCGACGGCGCTGCCGCGTATTCGTGACTTTCGCGGATTATCCCCGCGTAAGTTTGATGGTCGGGGCAATTACACGTTTGGGGTCGGCGACCAGACGATTTTCCCGGAGATTGAACTGGACAAGATTAAACGGCAGCAGGGCATGGACATCACGATCGTGACCAGCGCCAAAAATAACGGTACGGCGCTGGACTTTTTGAAATTAATGGGCTTTCCGCTCGCTGACAAATAAGACGATTATGGCCAAAAGAGCATGGTTGGAACGCAACAAGCGCAAAGCGGCAACGGTAAAAAAATACGCCGCGATCCGCGCGGAATTGAAGGCGAAGCGCGATTACGTCGGCCTCGCCAAGTTACCCCGCGATGCCAGTCCCACCCGACTGGTGAACCGTTGCGCCTATAGTGGCCGACGACGCGGTTATCTCCGCAAGTTCGGGGTGTCGCGCTTGACGTTCCGCGAAGCCGCGTTGAACGGCTTGATTCCGGGTGTGGTAAAGGCGAGTTGGTAAACCAATTGCAGAAGTAAAAATGAAGAATGAAGAAACATATCGGAAAGACGGCGCCGTTCGTTGCGTCGCGTGTTTTCATTCTGCATTCGGCATTCTGCATTCTGCACTGAATTTATGACTGATCCGATTTCTGATATGTTGACCCGCATCCGCAACGCCGGTCGTGCGTTGCGACCGGTGGTGGCCGTGCCGCATTCGCGGCTGAAGGAGAACATCGCCGCCATTTTGAAAAAGGAAGGTTATATTGCCGAGGTGGCTGTGGAAGGCAAGCTGCCCAAAACGATCAACATCAAATTGAAGTATCAGGGGAAAAAGGCTGTGATTGAAGGGTTGCGCCGCATCAGCCGGCCCGGCCTGCGCCATTATGTCGGGGCCACGAAAATTCCCCGAGTGCGTGGCGGTCTGGGTGTGGCGGTTATTTCCACGCCGGAAGGTGTGATGACCGATGTTCAGGCCCGCAAGAAAAACCTGGGCGGCGAATTGCTTTGTTACATCTGGTGACGATTTAACCATTTAACGATTTAACGAACTCATGTCGCGAATAGGAAAGCAGCCGATTGTCATACCTCCCAAGGTGAAGGTGGAGGTCAAGGGACGTAAAGTTTTGGTTGAGGGCCCGAAAGGCAAGCTCGACTGGGAACTTCCGCAGCGTACGAGCCTGAAGGTTCAGGATGGAAAAATTGTCGTAAGCCGTGAGGGCGAAGATGCCCAGGCCAAGGCCTTGCACGGCCTGAGTCGCGCGCTGGTCAATAACATGGTCAAGGGCGTAAACGAAGGATTTATCAAGAAACTGGAAATTCAGGGTGTCGGTTTCAAGGCCGCGGTGCAGGGGAAGAACGTGAACCTGGCCCTCGGCTATTCGCACCCGATCAATTATGCCATACCCGATCAGATCAAAGTGACAGTCGAGGAGAACACGAAACTGACCATTGAAGGCCCGGACAAGCGGGTGGTCGGCCAGGTCGCCGCTGAAATTCGCGGCTTTTATCCGCCTGAACCCTACAAAGGCAAGGGTGTGCGCTATGTGGGCGAACACGTCCAGCGCAAGGAAGGCAAGACAGTCCAGTAAATTTGATTCACGGCAAAATCCGTGAGCGCATTGAAATGAGAACGGAAAAGAAACAACGGCTGGCGCAACTCCGCCACTGGCGGATACGCAGAAAGGTCTGCGGCACCAAGGAACGTCCGCGCATGAGCGTCTGCTTCACCAATAAGAACATTCATGTTCAGTTTATTGATGATGCTGCAGGAGTGACGTTGGCCGCAGTCTCGACCACCGGCAAGGCGGTTCCCGACCGTGACCAGCTGGCGGCGAACGCGGCCAGTGCCAAAGTGGTTGGTAAACTGGCGGCGGAAACCGCGATGGCGAAGGGCATCAAGACCGTCATATTCGATCGCGGTGGTGCCCGATATCATCACAGCCAAAGCAAGGGCAAGGACGGCAAACCGGTGGTGGTACTCGGCAAACTCGCAACGCTGGCCGAGGCGGCGCGGGAAGCCGGATTGAAATTTTAAACTGCAACCAGAAAATTATTGTGGCTGAAATCACTAAAACCGAAACCGAAGAACAACGTGGCCAACGTGGGCGTGGCCGCCGGGCCAAGGCGGCTGGCGACGCACCCGAACTGGGATTCGAGGGCGGTGCCTCGGAAGAATTGACCGAAAAAGTTGTTTACATCAATCGCTCTGCCAAAGTGGTCAAAGGCGGGCGCCGTTTCAACTTCAGCGCGCTGGTAGTGGTGGGCGACAAGAGGGGGCGTGTGGGTGTTGCCCTCGGCAAGGCGGGTGAAGTGGCTGACGCCATTCGCCGCGGCGGGGAACTGGCTCGCAACCAGATGGTTTCCGTTTCGCTCAAGGACGCGACGATTCCTCATGAAGTTTTCTCTGAGTTTGACGGCGCGCGAATCCTGTTGCGCCCGGCGTCGCCGGGAACGGGCATTATTGCCGGCAAGACGGTGCGGGCGGTTCTGGAATCCGCCGGAGTGAAGGATATTTTAAGCAAATCGCTCGGTTCCAAGAACGCGGCCAACGTTGTCAAAGCGACGATGAAGGCGTTGTTGAGTCTCCGATTGCGCGAAGAAATTTATAAAGGGCGCGGCCTGGAGATCAGGAAAGTGGAAACACCGAAAGCTCCGGAAGCGACGCCGGCGACGGCCTGAATTTTATGCGATTACACGATCTCAAACCCCGTCCGGGCGCCAAGCACCGGCGCAAGCGCCTTGGCCAGGGTGAATCCAGCGGTCACGGCAAAACCAGCGGGCGTGGTGGCAAGGGCCAGACGGCGCGCTCGGGCAGTTCCATCCGCATCGGCTTTGAAGGCGGCCAGATGCCGCTCATCCGGCGTATCCCCAAGCGCGGATTTAACAACGCGCGGTTTACAAAACAGTTCATCGCGGTGAACGTCGGGGAATTGGACCGGTTTGACAACGGCGCGCGGGTGGATGAAGCGGCTTTGCGTGTGGCCGGTCTGGCCAATGGCCGGGCTGACGGAATCAAGATTCTCGGCGACGGCGAGTTGTCCAAAAAGCTCACGGTCAGTGCGGCGGCATTCAGCGCTTCCGCAAAAGCGAAAATCGAAGCCAAGGGCGGCACCTGCGAAATCATGGGTCGAAAAGCCCCCGAGCCCGTGAAGACCTGAGCGGGACCGACGTATGTTCCGCAATATCTTCAACACATTCGCCAACTGCTTCAAAATTCCGGAGCTGAAGTCCCGGATTCTGTTCACACTGGCCCTTTTGGGAATCTGCCGGTTGATGGCTTATATCGTCATTCCCGGCGTGAACGGGACGGCGCTGGCCGCTTATTTCAAAGAGAATGAGCAGACCAATGGCGGGTTGTTGGGCATGTATAACATGTTTGCCGGTGGCGCCTTTGGAAACTGCGCCATTGGTGCCCTGGGCATCATGCCTTACATCAGTGCCACGATTATCATTCAATTACTTACGGCGGTCTGGCCTAAACTCAGCAAACTGGCGCGCGAGGAAGGCGGCCGCGCGCAAATCATCAAATACGGGCGTTATTTGACCGTGTTGATTTGCCTCGGACAAGGCGTGTACTTTGCCAACAGTTGGGAACACCCGCAGACCCTGTACCGCGGATTTCAGGGCTCGCTCGCCCTGATCAGCAATCCCATCTGGTTCCTGACCCAAACGACGCTCATCATGACGACGGGCACCATGTTGCTCATGTGGCTGGGCGAGCAAATTACTGACCGCGGCGTGGGGAACGGCGTTTCCCTGGTCATTACGATCGGCATCGTGGCGCGCTTGCCAAGCGCGTGTGTGGAGGTGTGGGACATGTTTTTCCCGACGGGCGGGATGGAATCGGATTATCATTTCATGGGCACGGGCCTGGTGCTCATTTTATTGATGATTCTGGTGATCGGTGGTGTGATAGCCATTACCCAGGCGCAGCGTAAAATTCCGGTGCAATACGCCCAACGCGCCGTGGGACGCAAATTGTATTCCGGCGGCACCTCCTTTCTGCCGATCCGGGTGAACAACGCGAATGTCATGCCGATTATTTTTGCCCAATCGATCCTGATGTTTCCGGGGCCGGTTTGCGGATGGCTGGCGGATGTGCCGTTCAGGAGTGTTCCATTTTTGCAGGATTTCTTCCGGGCCATTGCCATGCAACTGGGTTACGGGTCGGTCGCGTACTTGAGCATTTATGGGTTGATGATCCTGTTCTTCTCGTATTTCTGGAATGCGACGACCTTCAACGAAATCCAGATTGCCGACGATATGAAGAAGAACGGTGGTTATGTTCCGGGAGTTCGGCCCGGACAGGCGACCGCTGATTATCTGCACAACGCCCTGAGCCGGCTCACCCTGGCCGGTGCCATCTTTCTGACCATTATTGCGGTCATCCCTATCATGATGCGCAACGCCATGAATATTCCCTCGAACGTGTCCCAATTCTTCGGCGGGACGAGCATTTTGATCACGGTGGGCGTTTTGTTGGACACCATGCGGCAGGTCGAATCGCACCTGATGATGCGCCATTACGACGGCTTTTTGAAAAAGGGCCGTCTACGGGGCCGGTTTTAAAATGATTATTTTAAAAAGCGAGCGGGATTTGGAGTCGATGCGCCCGGCGTGCATGGTGGCGGCGACGGTGCTGGACGAGATTACCGCGTTCATCAAACCCGGCCTGACGACCCGGGAAGTGGATGAATTTGCCGCCAAGCGGATCAAACAGCATGGAGCCAAAAGCGCCTTTTTGGGATATCGCAAGTACCCTTGTCAAACCTGCCTTTCGGTAAATGAAGAAGTGGTACACGGTTTGGCCGGCGACCGCGAATTACATTTCGGCGACATTGTCAGCATCGACGTGGGAGTTGTTTACAAGGGATTTGTGGGTGACACGGCGCGCACGGTGGCGGTGGGCGGCTGTGGTGTGGCGGCACAACGGCTGATGGACGTGACGGAGCGGGCGCTTTACGAAGGGATTGCCGCCGCCGTTCCGGGAAACCGGGTGACGGACATTTCGCGTGCGGTTCAAACCTACGTGGAAAACAACGAATTCAGCGTCGTCCGCGAGTTTGTGGGGCACGGGGTCGGGCGCTCGATGCACGAAGAGCCACAGGTGCCGAATTTTGTGGACCCGAAGAGCAACCAGAAGCTGCGACCGGGGATGACACTGGCCATTGAGCCGATGGTGAATGCCGGCCAGGCCGGCGTAAAAATTTTGAAAGACGGCTGGACAGTGGTCACGCAAGATGGTTTATTATCCGCTCATTTCGAGCACACGGTTTTAATCACCGAAGGTGAACCGGAGATTTTGACATGCCCGGAAACGAAGCTTTCCAGGTTGAAGGTCGGGTAAGGGAAGTTCTGGCGAACGGTACCTATCGCGTGGAACTGGCCAACGGTCACCGGCTGACGGCGTTTGTAGCCGGGCGGGAAAAACGGAATTTTACCGGGCTGAAGCCCGGCGAGCAGGTGAAATTGCAGTTGACGCCTTACGATTTGTCCGTGGGGCGGATTTTGGTTGAAACGAAAATAATTGGAACATGAAAGTTCGTGCGTCAGTTAAAAAATTGTGCGAGCACTGCAAAATTGTGCGGCGTCGCGGTGTGATTCGCGTGATTTGCTCGAACAAGCGACACAAACAAAGGCAAGGTTGATTTATGGCACGTATCATTGGTGTGGAAGTTCCGCCCAACAAGCGCATCGACATCGCGCTGCGGTACATTTATGGCATCGGCCCGTCCAACTCGAAGGAGATTTTGGAGCATGCCAATATTGATCCCGGCATCCGCGCGAAGGATTTGACCGAGCAGCAGCTTTCCCAGATCGTTCACGCGATTCAGGAGGGTAAATACATCATCGAAGGCGATCTCCGTCGCGAGATCGGTATGAACCTGAAGCGCCTGCAGGGCATCAAGTGTTACCGCGGTGTGCGGCATATGCGCGGGTTGCCTGTGCGCGGCCAGCGCACCCAGACCAACGCCCGTACGCGCAAAGGTCCGCGCAAGACCGTGGGCGTGCAACGCAACCCGAACGCCAAGACCGGCATCCACTGAGTTATTTACGATTTACGATTGATGATTTGAACCATTATGGCTGACGAGACCAAAAAGAAACCCGCGGCGCTGAAGAAGGAAAAGGAAGCGAAACCCGCCGCCGAAAAAGCGGCTAAAGACGCAGCTCCGGCTGAAAAAGCCACCAAGCCGGCGGAAGAAAAGCCCGCCAAGAAGACCACGCCGGCGACGGACGCTCCGGCGCCGGCTGAAGCGCCAGCCGCTCCGAGTGTGCCCGCAGCTGGTACCGCGCCGAGTGCCGCCGAACTTCTGGGTGAGGACGCCGCGGCCAAGAAAATCATAAAGGCCAAGCACGCCAAGAACATTGTTACCGGTGTCGCCAACATTCTGGCCACGTTCAATAACACACAAGTCACCATTACCGATCTGCACGGAAACCTGATCGGCTGGTCGACCGCCGGCCGGGTCGGTTTCAAAGGCTCGCGCAAAAGTACGGCGTACGCCGCACAACAGGTCGCACAGGATGCCGCCCGCCAGGCGATGGCCCATGGCATGAAGGAAATCGAAGTGCGCGTGAAAGGTCCGGGGTCCGGTCGGGAATCGGCCATCCGCGCGTTGCAGGCCATCGGGCTGGAAATCAGCGCTATCAAAGACGTGACGCCGGTTCCACACAACGGTTGCCGTCCGCGCAAGAAGCGTCGCGTGTAACGCTTAACTCTCAACTTTCAACCATCAACTAATAATGGCTCGTTATACAGGTCCCCGCGTTCGCATCAGTCGGCGTTTCGGCACGCCGATTTTCGGCCCGTCGAAATATCTGGAGCGACGCAATTACGGTCCCGGTGTTCACGGCCCGAAGTCGCGGCGCAAGCACACCGATTACGGTCTGGGCCTGATCGAGAAACAGAAGCTGCGGTATTATTACGGCCTGATGGAACGCCAGTTTCGGGGTGTTTATGAAAAAGCGCTGAAGCGCCGCGGAGTGACCGGCGAGCAAATGTTGCAGATTTTGGAGACGCGTTTGGACAATGTTGTCTTTCACCTGGGTTTTGCGAACACCCGCGCTGCGGCGCGACAGATGGTTTCACACGGCCACATCCTGGTCAATGGACGCAAGGTGAACGTGCCATCTTATGGATTGAGGGTGAACGACGCGGTCGAAGTAAAGAATTCAAATGTGTCGCGCCAGCTGGCGACCAAGAACCTCGAAATGGCCACCAGCCGTGCCGTGCCCGATTGGTTTTCCATGAGCAAGGAAGAGTTCAAGGGCACGGTCATGCGGATTCCAACTCGCGACGAGATTCAGCCGATTGCCAACGAGCAGGCGGTGGTCGAATTTTATTCCCGCTAAACAGAAACCAAGTTGAACAATTATACGGGCTTTGCCGGTCGCGGGAATAAACAACCGGCAAAGTCAGATTAAAATTGTTGAAAGGAAAATATGCCAGTACGTCTCGGACGTTTTGAAATGCCCAAGCGGTTGCAAAAAGAAGACGCAACTACCACGGAAACTTACGCCAAATTCGTCGCCGACCCGTTTGAAACCGGTTACGGCCACACGATCGGTAACTCGCTCCGCCGCGTGTTACTTTCCTCACTCGAAGGTGCCGCCATCACCTCGGTGAAGGTAGACGGGGCGATGCACGAATTTGCCACCATTGACGGCGTGGTGGAGGATGTCACCGATCTGGTATTAAACTTGAAGAAGATCAAATTCAAGGCCCATACCCGCGACGTGCAGACACTTTTGTTGTCGGTAAACAAGGAAGGTCCGGTGACCGCGGCCGACATCCAGGTCAACCAGAACGTTGAATTGGTCAATCCCGACCAGTTTATCTGTACGCTCGACAAGAAGAAAAAATTCGAGATGGAGCTGGAGCTCAAGACCGGGCGCGGCTTTTGTCCGAGTGACGAAAACAAAAAGCCCGGCCAGCCCATCGGGGTGATTGCGATTGATTCACTGTTTTCGCCGGTGACCCGCGTACGTTACGCGGTGGAAGCCGCGCGTGTCGGAAACCGCACGGATTACGACCGTTTGATCCTGGAAATCTGGACGGACGGGCGCATCTCGCCCGATGACGCCCTGACCCAGGCGTCAGCGATTTTGGCGCATCATCTCGATGTATTTGTGGGATACGACAAGAACGCTGTGGAATTTGAGGAAACGGAGTCAAAGCAGGACGACGAGAAGGCCAAACTGAAGAAGCTGCTCAACATGAGCGTTAATGAGATCGAGTTGAGCGTGCGCGCGGCGAACTGCCTGAATAATGCCAACATCACCACGGTCGGCCAGTTGGCGATGAAAACCGAGCAGGAGATGCTCAAATACCGCAATTTCGGCAAAAAATCACTGAACGAAATCAAAGACAAGCTCCAGGCTTTGGGTTTGTCACTCGGCATGAACTTTGAGGCGGGACTGTTGGACACGCCGTCGAAGGAAACCCCGGAGAATAATTAAGCCATTCTATGCGACATTTAAAGCGTACGGCCAAACTGGGTCGCACCTCGGAGCACCGCAATGCAATGCTGGCGAACCTGGTTTGCAGCCTCATCAAGCATAAGCGCGTAACGACGACGCTCGCCAAGGCCAAGGCCGCGCGTCCGGTTGCCGAGAAGATCGTCACCCTCGGTAAACGCGGCAGCATCCAAGCGCGTCGCCTGGTGACGGCGCGTTTGCACACCCGCGGACCGGCGGTGCAATTGGACAAGGACGAACGCCGCAAATGGCGTCAAAGCGAAGACGTCCTGCGGATTCTTTTTGAAGAAATTGCGCCCGCGTTCAAGGAACGCAACGGCGGGTATACGCGCATTGTCAAAATGCATCAACGGGCGGGTGACTCGGCCCAGCGTGCAATTCTCGAGTGGGTGGATTATGCGCCAGTTGCTCCGGCTCCGGCCGAAACCGCAGGTGCGGAAGCAGGCAAGCCGGCAGGAGACACCCCCCCGGAGACTAAAGCTGATAAAAAGTAAATCGCTTTCAATTTTTCCAGCAGCCCGCCAGCACTGGCGGGCTTTTTGTTTGTTGACTTGAATGTAACTGCTGAATGTTTAGTCTGACGCGGTGCCCAGAAACCACACCGTTTTAACGTCGTGATGGATACTGACAGTCAGCCGCCCGGCCCTTTGCAGCGTTACGTGCCTTTGGCTTGTTGGCTGATAGTCGTGGCTACCCTTCTTTTTATTCCCCTTAAGATCCTCAGTTATGGATTTATACCGGGCGGAGACATGCGGCGCCATGTCGCCAAGGCGTTTACAGAAAAACCTTATACACAAATTGTTGTATTAAGACCGGAGTACACTGTTGACCACAGTCCCGGATGGGAATGGTTGCTCCGGTTCCTGCATCAGAAAATCAATTGGGGCGCGGATTCACTGGTTGCTTTTTCGGTTATCAGCACGATGCTTTTTGTTTTTTTGGCGGGCCTGCCCTGGTTGCGTCGACCGGAGGCCTGGTTGGGGGCGTTGCTGGCGCAATTGCTGGCCGTGCCGGGGTTGATGACCCGGCTGACACAGGCGCGGCCTTATTTATTGACCGAAGGCATTTTGATTGCCGTACTTTTTTCCTGGACGAGAAACCGTTCGGAAAAGCCGTTCCGGTTAAAATTAGCCCTGACTACTGTGGCGATAGCCGTTTCTGTGTGGATGCACGGGAGTTGGTATTTATGGGTCCTGCCCATCGGTGCCTTTATCCTGGCACGTTGGTGGCGTGAGTGCGCCGGGTTGACGGTCTGTTGGATTGCGGGAGTTTGTGCCGGGGCGTTGCTGACCGGTCGTCCGATTGATTTTTTAACGACAAATGTCCTGATGGCAATGGACGTTATTCGTGAAGGCGTTCCGCAATGGATGCGCGTGGGCGAGTTTCAGGCCAGCGCCGGTGAATTTGCCACGCTTGTCCTACTGGCCATCGTCTTTCTCTGGCGGAAGGAAGCCCATAGTCAGTTGCTTCGGTCGCCTCTGATTTGGATGATTGCGATCGCCTGGATCCTGGGCTTACGGGCTGACCGCACCTGGGCAGACTGGGGCATTCCGGCCGTTTTGGTGTGGCTGGCCCTGCAATTCGAAGCGATCATGAACGGATGGTGGAACGATGTTTCATTCAAACGGGTTGCGGTTGGAGGTCTGGTTGCCATACCTCTTTTCTTTCAAGCAACCAGCGATCTGGATCGCCGCTATACGCTCAGTTTGGAGGAGGTCTTCCTCGACGCGTCCGATGCTTCACTCCAGGCCTGGCTGCCGGAAGACAACGGCATTTTCTACAGCGCCGACATGGGTTTGTTCTATAATACGTTTTTTAAAAATCCCCGTGTCGACTGGCGTTACCTGCTTGGGTTTGAACCGGCACTGATGCCCGATGAGGATCGAATCATTTTCCGGCAGATCCAACGCAGTCACGGTGCCGCCCGGGCTTACGAGCCGTGGATTGACAAAATGCGCGCGGCCGACCGTCTGGAAATTTTGAGTGCCAACCGACCCGACTTGCCTCGCCTCGAATGGCGCAATGTGGCCGGCCGTATTTGGATCGGAAAGTTGCCGAAACCGAACCCGCAATAGTTCAATGGATCATCGCAGGGAAGGTCCAGGTGTCGTCACCCGCCCACGCCCGCGTATTCTTCGTCGGTTTTCAATGCAAGGCCCATCAAGACGTAATCGTGGGTCACGGCCTGCATGTCCTTGACATAGTCTTCCAGCCGCAAGAGCTGGCTGAAGCCGAGCATGGCAAACATTTTGATGGCGGCCTCCTGTTCGCCGATGAATTCCGCTTCAACTTTCTCCAGGCCGGCACCACGCGCAATCTCGATGATTTCGCCGACCAGCGACCGCGCGAGGCCGCGTCCCCGAAAATCCGGATGGACGAGCACGCTGACGCGGCCGACATGCCGTTTCCAGCCGCCGAGTTGTTGGTGCAAGGTGGCATCGCCGATAATCTTGCCGCCAATCAGTGCGACCATCGGCAGGTTGCGGCCGTAATCAATGTTCCGGCACCAGTCGTGAATGACCTCCAGATCCGCGACGCGATGTTTGATAAACATGCGTTCCGGCTCAGGAATGCCCTGGAAGAGTTTGTGAAAATCCTTTTCGTCGTCCCGGCGCAATGGACGCAAGGTTGCTTTTTTGCCGTCCTTGAGGGTGACGACTTTCGGAAACTTCTGGAGTTCAAGCTCGATGTTGAATGACATGGGTTTCCTTTCTATTTCCGGTACTGTGTGAC
The DNA here is from genome assembly GCA_041482195.1 of Verrucomicrobiia bacterium. Taxonomy (GTDB): domain Bacteria; phylum Verrucomicrobiota; class Verrucomicrobiia; order Limisphaerales; family UBA11358; genus UBA11358. The sequence goes on along the minus strand of JBGPDH010000059.1, from coordinate 4,320 downwards.
AAAGGTGTGTTCTTCGCAATCTAATCTTAAGGGAACCCGGATGGTCTTCCGGTGAAGCCATCCGCCGTAATCCGCCCGTCGTCATGGACGGACGCCGGATCCAAACTCCAGCGCGCGGCCAGGGCTGGAACTTTTTCAACATTCGCGGCTGCGCTGGCCTCCATGATTTGGCCTTCCACCCCCGTGCCCACACCGTAATTGAAACATTTCATATTTAATTCGATCTCGGCAATGGTTTTGGTCCCCTGGTTCCAGACGGTTTCATTCACCCACGCGTAGGCACGCGTGACGATGCCGTTTTCCACCCGCACCCAGGCGTGATGGCGCCGGAGGGCATCCGCCATGAAAAACTGAACCTGACCCAGGGAACTGCTCAAGCGAACCAGGAAGTGAAAGCAGGCATCCACGTCGTGACCGGGTTGCGGTAACCGGGAACCGGTCACTATGATCCAGCCGTTGACAGGCGGGCTGATGAACAATTCGTGTTCGCCGGCAATACCTTGGTGCCACGGACAAGGCAAAGGGTAGCTTAACCCAAATGCGGCCAGGACCGCCTTCGAATTGGTTGAACGAACGGCGAGCCACGCAGCCGGGCCTGGTACCGATGAGCCACCTGGTAAAAAGGTCTTACAGTCGGAAACCGGCTTCCGTTCCAACTCGCGGGCCCGGCGATGCAAGACAACCATCCCGAAGAAAATAACGGTTCCCACGCCCAGTGCCAGCAAGTGTAGTGCAAGCAACATCAACGGGACCGTATCCACCGGATTCACAAAGCGAATTTACGCCTGCTCGCCAGGGGTTCAAATAAATATTGTCAGATTCATGGCAGAAACAGGTGCTTGGTTGTGCAGTCCCTTAATCCCGGTGGGCGAGAACAACGTCACCCACCGGGTATGGAATTCGCAGACGCGTCAGTTGATTCCAGTCGGATGTTGTCGTTTCAGCGTGAGCAGCAGCAATCCGCCACCCAACACAGCCAAAATAGTTGTGGCTGGCTCCGGCACCGTCGTCGCCGACACGATAAAATTGTCCACCCGGTCCGTACCCGCGGTACCCACGGTACCGCCGCTTGCAGACACTGTGCTGTTATCCACCAGTCGGAAGAAGACCGTGGATTGATTGTTAAGCGCCGAGACGGTACTTAGATCGAAGTTAAACGTGTAAGCGCTGTTGTAAATTGTGGTGTTCCACGTGATGTTGGGAGACGCGTTGGCGAGAACGGTGTAGGAGGCGAAACCGGTGAAGTTCACGCCGTCGGTGCTGTACGCCAAGTTGTATCCGCCCGGACCAGTATTGCTGCTGGTCTGATCGAAGGAAAGCGAGACGCCGGAATGACCCAGCGTGTTCACTTCGAACTGGTAATAGTCGTTGACGGTCCAAAGTGTGGAACTGAAGGAATGGAGGGATCCATTGCCAGAAGGGCTGCTGTAAGCCGCCGCACCGGCATGAAACCCGGAGGCACTGCCACTACCAATTTCGGGAGTGAAAGGCCCCGCCGTGGCAGGCTGACTGGTTTCAAAAGTCCAATCGCCAAGGATGTCGGCTTTCAGAGCTTGAAGGTTTAACAACATTAAGAATGCGGTAAGACATGAGAGTTTTTTCATAAGAATTGTCTCCTAAATTGATTTCTTGCAGTTTTGTAAATGCGGATTGTGAGATCCGGCCGGTGACTTCCTGTCACCCACCGGGTAAACAATTCGCCGATGCATTAGTTGGTCCCAGCCGTACTTCGCCGTTTTAACAAGAACAACAACAGTCCGCTACCCAGGGTAACCAGTGCCATCGTGCCAGGTTCAGGTACGTCGCTGATGATATTGTATTGAATCAGCGCTCCCGGGAAGGAACCGGGTCCGCCAGCAGGCGGGGTATAGCTGGCACCATTATTTCCCTCCGGGCCGATTTCGTTGACAAAGACAGGATTTATTAACTGGGTCGGCAGGCCGGTATCCGCCAGGGAGTCTGCCGGATCCACCGCTGAAGCGTCCGAATAGAAGATTATTTGTGTCAAGTTGATGCCCGTTGGGTTCCAGAATCGGACAACGTCGGAATATTGGCCTCCGGTTGAAGGGTTTCCTGGTTCAGTCAGCACCACATCTCCGGTTACGAGCGGAAGTGGCAGAGTGTAAACGAGAACGGGGACGGTCAATCCACCGGAAGGATCCATTTGCATGACTCCCGGGGAAATAGGAGGTAGGGATGCGGGGCCGCTTGAATTACCGGACTCGTCGAAGGTGTAGATCAGCTGTGCAAACGACGAAGCGGCTGTAATCGCATACGCGCAACCGAAGACAAACAGGGTTTTGGTTGATGGTTTCATGGTGACTTCCTTTCTCTTTTTGTGGTTTTTTGGTTTTAATTTCGCACCACGGAAGCCGTCAAGCTCATTGGAAATTTGTATCCAAACAGTTTGTCGCCCCCGTTCTGAATTGATCGTGGCGAAAGCCAGGTTTTCCCTGAAACGGAGCCTCCCTTGACTATTCGCCACTTTTCCCGGTGCTTATCATGGATTTAAAAACAAACTGGATGGCAACAACAAGTAAAAGTTATCCACAACATTAACGTGTTGCATTGTATCCGGTTACACTCCGGCTCGGGATGGCGGGAGGGAATCGTCAGGCTATTGAGAAGCCTGATTCAGCCAGTCCAGGTACCGCTTATTGCCGGTGTCGAGAGGTAACACCAGGAATTCCGGTGTGTCGTAGGGGTGCTTGGCTAGAACCAATTTTTCGAGTGCGGCCAGCTTTGACTTTCGCGTTTTCAAAACCAGCAGCACCTCCGTTCCCGATTCAATTTTTGTTTGCCACCAATAATGCGATTCAATGCGGGGAACAAGATTGACGCAGGCGATCAGCCGCGCCTGCAAGGCGGCCCTGGCCAGCGAACGGGCGGTCTTTAAGTCCGGAACCGTGACCAGAACGATCTTGAATTGTGCGGCAGATTTCACAGTTTCGGCACGGTGGACAACAGAAAAGCTGACACATGTTTCCTTCGCTGGCCGTGTTCAGGTTGTCGTTCCTCTGATAATTTTAATCGTGCGGATGACAATCTCCTGCCGTTGCGGATGGTAACAAAAGTAGTTATCCCCATGTTTGATGGCATATTCACAATCTTCGGGCAAGGCCACGAGACACTCGGCGAATTCATTGATGCTCCACAGGGACCTGGCACGGCACTTCTCCAAGCACGGCGGATGACGCTTCGGGCGCTCTGATGAAGCCGCCGGTTCTGGGTTCTCGTTTGCTTCGGGCATGCGGTCACCTGACAAGCTTAACCTGTACCACGTTGGGCCCTGATGCAAGGCCCATGATCACACCTGTCAGTAGCTTTCACACCCGGGTTTTACAGCCAAGTAACAACTCGGCCCAAGGGAGTTGGCGTCTCATTCCTCGTGATCCCAAAGTCCTTGCAGCAAGCCCCAACTGAATTGTTCCCGCTTCCAATCAATGGACGCATGCAATTCACGACTTGCATCGAAATTGAATAATTGAGGAGGGTCTATGGTACCCGGGTGGAAGAGTCCGGCATAAACATTGACGGAATAAATTCCGGGTGCGGCGTGACATGTTTGGCAACTGGCGAGGACTTTGGTTTTGAAGCTTGATGAATCCGGAACTTGATGACCGTCCGATTTCCATTCAAATCGATCAAATCCCGTTCCGGAAAAATGGACGAACAAAAAATCTTTTTCGTCTTTGGCGACTTCCCGAAGCGCGCTGTTTCGCCGGCGGCTCATTTGGAACTCATAAACATTTTGTGGCGGGATAAATTGCGCAGAAATGCCGCCGTAATGATTAGTCACCATCACCATGGTTGGCGGTGCGATGGCCAGGTAGCGGCGCAGTTGGATGCTTTCGATAATTCGGGTTGGCTGGATATTTCCATCCGCAATAATGACAAACATCCGGCGCACTAGCGCCCATTCGGTATTGGTTGGAAATTCAGGCAGATTCGTGGTCAAAGTCAGAATTTCGCGTGGAGAATTGGTCGCAGCAAATGGATGAGTGTTCGTTTGATAAACCCAGAAATGTTCAAAAGCGCGAAGCTGATTCAAATATGAAATGGCCGCCTGCCTGCCGCCTGGCAGGCGAAGCATGACAAGAAATCCGGAACGTCCGCCAAAACTATGATCATGCGATGGCGCGATTTCCCGGCTTCCATTGGGGTCGGGAGCAAGGTTCACCCAATCGCCGTTGGTATCGAACAGGCCTCGCGGCAAATCAGGCAATTGTTCTGTTTCCGCTCGCACGGAATAATTATCCGGCAAGGCTGCAATTTCATTCGTGGTAAGAGCCAGTCTGCGAATGATCACAGACAGGCGGC
>JBGPDH010000058.1:0-15836 GCA_041482195.1 Verrucomicrobiia bacterium | reverse complement strand
CTGGGCATCTGCAACGGGTTCCAGGTCCTCACGGAAGCCGGCCTGTTGCCGGGCGCACTCGTCCGCAATCGCGATCTGCAATTCCACTGCGAACACATTTTCCTGAAGACCGTCACGCCGGACTCACCGTTTACGAACAAAATTCCGGCGGACAAGTGGTTGAAAATCCCCATCGCGCACGGCGAAGGTTGTTATTTTGCCGATGAGGAAACATTGGCCAAGCTCAAGGCGAACAACCAGATCCTTTGGCAGTATTGCGACGTGAATGGCAACCTGACGGACGCGGCGAACCCGAACGGTTCATTGCTGAACATCGCCGGCATCTGCAATGAACGCCGCAACGTGGCCGGCCTGATGCCGCATCCCGAACGCGCCTGTGAATCGCTGCTCGGCAGCGACGACGGCAAATGGATCTTGGAGAGCGTCATCGCTGCGCTGGAAAACAAGACCGTCGCGCAAGCCGCCTGAAAGACTTTCCGAATGACTGAACCCGCCATTACTCCCGAACTGGTTGCCAAACACAACCTCACGCCGGACGAGTATCAAAAGATACTCGATCTGCTGGGGCGCGAACCGAGTTACACCGAATTGGGCATTTTCTCGGTGATGTGGAGCGAGCATTGCAGCTACAAGAACACGCGCCCGTTGCTCAAAACCTTTCCTACGAAATCAAAAAAAATCCTCGTCGGCGCCGGCGAGGAAAACGCCGGGATCATCGACATTGGCGACGGCTTGGCCATCGCGTTCAAGATTGAGTCGCACAATCATCCCAGCGCGGTCGAACCATTTCAGGGCGCAGCCACCGGCGTCGGCGGCATCGTGCGCGACATATTTACCATGGGCGCCCGGCCGATCTGTTCGGTCAACTCGCTACGCTTCGGACCGATCGTTTCCGACGTAGCCGCCGACGTCAGTCGGCGCGCTTCAAATACCGGGCAAGATCAGCGCCGACTCACGTCGGCGGCTACAAACGGTGAAACTGATGTCGCCTTGAATAACAATCGGAGATTGTTTGCGGGTGTCGTGGCCGGCATTGCGCATTATGGCAATTGCTTTGGCATTCCGACCATTGCCGGCGAAGTTTACTTCGACAAATCGTACGAGGGAAATCCTCTGGTCAACGCCTTCTGCCTCGGCGTGTTGCGCCACGAACAAATCGCGCGCGGCGCGGCCAAGGGCATCGGCAATCCGGTATTTTACGTCGGGCCGCCCACCGGTCGCGATGGCCTGGCCGGCGCGGCGTTTGCGTCGCAGGATCTGACCGAGGAATCCGCCGAACAGCAGCGCGGCGCGGTGCAGGTGGGCGATCCCTTCATGGAAAAGCTGGTGTGCGAAGCCTGCCTGGAACTACTGGCCACCGGCGCCGTCGCCGGCATTCAAGACATGGGGGCGGCGGGTTTGACCTGTTCCACCTGCGAGACGGCCGCGCGCGCAGGCACGGGCATTGAGATTGAGCTGGACAAGGTGCCGCAACGCGCGCCGAACATGACCAGCTATGATCTCATGCTCTCGGAATCGCAAGAGCGCATGCTCATCATCGTCCACCAGGGCCGTGAGGAGGAAGTGAAACGGATTTTCGACAAGTGGGACTTGCCGTGGTCGGAAATCGGTTTTGTCACGGACACCGGCCGCATGATCGTGAAGCAGCACGGCAAAGTTGTTGCCGATATTCCCGCGAAAAAAATCGCCGACGAATCACCGATTTATCAGCGTGAATCCGCAGAACCGACTTATTTGAAGGAAGTCCGGGCATTCCGGCTGGACGAGATCCCCCAGACCCAAGACCCCAGACGCGATCTCCTGACCTTGCTGGCCTGGCCGACGATTGCGTCGAAGAACTGGGTTTACCGGCAATACGACCACATGGTGCGTGACGGTTCGGTGGTTTGTCCCGGCAGCGACGCGGCGGTGTTGCGGATCAAGACCGATTCTTTGCCCGAAGTTGGTACGGCCGAGCTGCCGCTCGGCCAGAACGCGCAGCAGCGCGTCCCTACCGTCCCCGACAAGCTCATCGCGCTGACGGCGGACGGCAATGGCACTTACGTTTATCTGGACCCCTACGAAGGTGCGAAGATTGTGATGGCCGAAGCGTGCCGTAACCTGGCGTGCTCGGGCGCCGTGCCGCTGGGCACAACCGACAATCTCAACATGCCCAGCCCGATGAAGCCGGAGTTGTTCTGGCAAATCAAGGAATCCGTGCGCGGGCTCGCCGAGGCCTGCCGCGCTTTTAACGCCCCGGTGACGGGCGGCAATTGTTCGCTTTACAACCAAAGCCCGAACGGCCCGATTGATCCGACGCCGACGGTGGTGGTGGTCGGCCTGATTGAAAAGCCGGAGCACGTGACGACACAATGGTTCAAGGACGAAGGCGACGCCATTGTTTTGCTCGGCGAACCGGTGGACACGGGTGATCCGTTGTTGGGCCTCGGCGGCTCGGCTTATTTGCAGGCGGTACAGGGAAGGAAAACCGGCACACCACCGCGATGCGATCTGGAGATGGCCAGGACACTGCACACGACGTTGCTGGGGCTGATTCAAAGCGGCCTGGTAAAAAGCGCGCATGACTGCAGCGAAGGCGGGCTGGCCGTTTGCCTCGCGGAAAGCTGCATCAGCCAGCTCGTCGCGCGCGAAACCCCGCGGCTGATCGGGGCGACGATTGACCTTTTGTCAGTAGCCGCGCCTCGTCAGAGCGCGGACGATTCAAACCAGTCAACCGCGCTCTCACGAGACGCGGCTACGTGGCGGTTGGACGCCCTGCTTTTTGGCGAAACGCAAAGCCGCGTGGTCGTTACCTGCCAGCCATCCGATGCGGTGAAAGTGATTGAGCGCGCAAAATTGATGGGCGTACCGGCCGGTCTCATTGGCAAAGTTGGCGGCGACCAGCTGGCGATAAAAACCTCCAGTGGCGAATTTGGCGTCCCGGTGAATGAATTGCATGATGCCTGGTGGAACGCCATTGCGCGGGCAATGACGTGAGTTCAGCGTTTCCCCGCCCGACACAGATTAACTGCTGGAAATTTGCCGCCGGATTCGTAACCTGTTCAAATCGATAGATGCGACAGTTTTACACCATCGCCGCGAATGCCTTCATGGAATTGATACGGCAGCCTGTGTTTTTGCTGCTGATGACGGGTTCGGTGTTGTTTGAACTTTTCCTGGCGGTCCCTTATTACTTTGCCCTGGGCGATGAACCGCAACTGATTAAAAACAGCGCCCTGGCAGCGATGCTGTTGTCGGGTTTGTTTGGCGCGGTGTTGAGCGCTTCTTCCTCAGTGGCCCGCGAAATCCGCTCGGGGACAGCGCTGGCAGTGCTCTCCAAGCCGATCGGTCGGGCACAATTCTTACTGGCCAAATTCGCCGGGCTGGCCGCGGCCCTGACACTGCTGACGTACGTGAATCTCATCGGCGTGCTGCTGTGCAGCAAAATGGCCTTTGACGCCTATGGCAGCACGGATGTGGTCGCCCTCGGCATCTTCGCCGCGGGTGTGGCCATCGCCTATGCGCTGGCCGGTTTCAGTAATTTCTTCCTCCGCCGGACCTTCATGAGCGACGCGGTTCTCGCGCTGGTGGTGATGGCGACATTGGCGGCATTCGTCATCCTCCGGTTCACTCAGCAGCAGCAAAGTATGTTCACTGCCGGGGGAGTGGATTGGCGGCTGGTACCGGCGGGCATCCTGATTTTATTCGCGTTATGGATCCTGGCGGCGGTGGCCCTGGCCTGTTCCACGCGACTGGACACGATCCCGACGCTGGCGATCTGTTCGGCAGTTTTTCTGATCGGGCTGATGTCGGATTATCTGTTTGGCCAGCGGGCGGAAGCAGGCAATTGGTGGGCTTCGGCGCTTTACACCGTCATCCCAAACTGGCAGCTTTTCTGGCTCGCAGATGCCCTGGATATGGGCAAAAGCACGTTTCAGTGGGATTATGTGGCCAAAGCTTTTGCCTACACGGTCGCCTACGCGGGTGCGGCGCTGGCCATTGGCACGGCGCTGTTTGAAGAACGGGAATTGAGTTGAACACAAACGTTGAAAAGTTGAAGCGTGATGAGTTGAAGCGGCAAAAACGCTCCAACGCTTCAACGCGTTAACGAATAATAATGGAACGCAACGTACAGAAAACCGGTCTGGTGAATCTGGCGACTGCGGTGGTGTTTTTCATCGCCGCCTTCGCGGTGACGGCCTTTGTCAATTCCCTGGCGGGACAGGCCACGGCGATTTTCCTGGGCCTGGGGACGCTCGTGACCCTGGTCAGCTGGTTCCAGATGCGGTTGGAGGAAAACCAGCGGTTGGAAAAATTGGAGGTGGAGGAACTGGTCCAGCGCCGGGGCGAAACGACCTTGTTCGCAGAGCAGGCGGCGGAGGTTTTTCCGGCACAACGCGCGCGCCAACAGTTCGAAAAATTCTTCGTGCCCGGTTTCAGCGTATTGCTCCTGTTGCTCGAAGGCGGCGGCGCCTGGCTGCTCTGGCGTTGGATTTCCCAAAGCACCGGCGGCATTGCGCCCGACCGCGCGATGCCGGCGCTGGCGTTTTTTGGCATCTTCGCGCTGTTGTTGTTCCTGGTCGGCCGGTTTTCGGTGACCATTGCCCGGCTGGAAAATCATCGGCTGCTGCGACCGGGCGCCAGTTTCCTGCTCGCGGGCGCTTATGTCTGTTTCCTGACGGCACTCGGTATCGGCGCCGTAAAAACGGAATTTTCCCAGGCGGATGCCTACCTGGCACGGGCGCTGTGCCTCCTGCTGGGCCTGATGGCCGGGGAAACGTTCGTCACGCTGCTGTTGGAAATTTACCGGCCGCGCGTTAAAGGCCACGTCGCCCGGCCGCTGTACGACAGCCGGCTCGTCGGTCTGCTGGCCCAACCGGAAGGTTTATTTACCACCGCAGCCCAGGCGCTGGATTATCAATTCGGTTTCAAAGTTTCGGAAACGTGGTTTTTCCAGTTGCTGCAAAAAAGCCTGCCGGCCCTGTTGCTGGCCCAGCTGGCAGTATTGTTATTGTCCACCTGCGTCGTGTTCGTGGAACCCGGCGAACAGGCCGTGCTGGAGCGGTTCGGCCGGCTGGTCCCCGGCCGGTCGGTTCTCGACCCGGGTGCGCACTTCAAATGGCCATGGCCGATGGACAAAGTTTACCGCTACCGCACGGACCAGATCCAAACGTTCGATGTCGGTTTCACACCCGACGCACAAAGCCAGGCAACCCAGACCATCCTGTGGAACGTGGCGCATACCGGCATCAAGGAAATAAATTTTCTGGTCGGAAACCGGGGGACAGCCACGGTTACCAACCAAACTGCCGAGGGCGGCAGCCCGCTCAAAGCCCCGCCGGTGAGCCTGATTGACATCAGTATTCCCGTACAATTTCAAATTACCAATGTGCTGGCCTGGGCTTACACGAACGCCGAGTCCTCCAACCTGCTCGAGGATCTGGCCGCCCGTGAAGTGGCGCACTACCTGGCGGGTGTGGACTTGAACCTGGTGCTGTCGCGCACCCGACTGGAGGCCGCGCAGCAGTTGCGGCAAAATATCCAGGCCGAGGCCAATCAAAACGGGCTCGGCGTGAAAATCCTTTTCGTCGGGGTGCAGGACATTCATCCGCCAGTCACTGTCGCCGGTGACTATGAGCAGGTCGTCGCCGCCGGCCAACAGTTGATTGCGCTGACCAACGCGGCCGCCGCCAACGCCATCCAGACCAATGCTATGGCCGGAGCCACGGCGTTCAGCGCCGTGGCCGCAGCCGAGGCGGCGCGGCAACAGATTGAACTCTCTTCCTACGCCCGCGCGGACCTGTTCACCAACCAGATCACCGCCTATGACGCCGCACCGGCGGTCTACCGGCAGCGGGCCTATTTCCGGATGTTTCCCGCCGCCACCGCCCGTGCGCGCAAATACATCATGCTGACAACCAACACGCAGGATGTGCTGATTTTTGATCTTGAGGATAAAATCCGTGAGGACCTTTTGAACCTGAACGTACCCACCAATTCGCCATGAAACGAAACCTGTTAACCATCATTACCGCAGCCGTGCTGGTCGTGATTTTTGTGCTGCTGCTGTTCGTCTTCCAGGTGCGCCAGTCCGAAATCGCCGTGGTCACCACGTTCGGCAAACCGACCGGCATCGCCGAGCCGGGGCCGCACCTGAAATGGCCGTGGCCGATCCAGAAAGTCTATAAATTCGACGAGCGGATCCAGAACTTTGAGGACAAATTCAGCGAGAACCTCACGGCGGACAACATCAATCTGCTGACCAGCGTCTATGTCGGCTGGCGGATATCCGATCCGGAACAGTTTCTGCGCGAATTCGCCGGGGGCTCCGTCAGCGCCGCCCAGAACATGCTGGAAAGCATGCTGCGCAGTTCCAAGAGCGCCACCGTGGGCAAACATCCGTTGTCGGATTTCGTGAACGTGGACCCGAAGCAACTGCAGTTTCAGCAGATTGAAAATGAAATCCAGCAGACCGTCCAGGGCGAGCTGCAAACCAACAACTGCGGCATTCAAATCGAATTTCTCGGCCTCAAACAGATTGGTCTGCCGGACAGTGTTACCCAGGCGGTGTTCGACCGCATGAAATCCGAACGCCAGGTGCTCATCAGCCAGGCTCAAAATTACGGCGCGTCGGAAGCGCAAAAAATCCGGGCCGATGCCGACCGGCGAGCCACCGAAACCATTGCCGACGCGGAAGCGCAGGCCACGCGGATCCGGGGTGAAGGTGAAGCGGAAGCCGCCAAAACCCTGCCGGTTTTCCAGCAAAATCCGGAGCTGGCCAATTTCTTGTTGCGCGCCAACGCCTTGCAACAATCACTCAACCAAAAGACGACTTTGGTTTTTGACCAGAACCAGCCGCCTTTTGATTTGTTCCGGAGCCTCAGCACCAACACGCCGGCCCATTGAACATGAACAACGAGCACGAACAACACGCGCCCGCGCATCCACCGCCGCCTCCAGAGACGACCGATGACGCCGGTTCGCAGGCGCTGGCCGAGGCGTTGCGCAGCAGCTTTGTCATCGTCCAGTTCGTGATGTGGGCGCTGGTCATCCTGTTTTTCTGTTCGGGCTTTTTCACGGTCGGCCCCCAGGAAAAGGCCATCATCCTGCGATTCGGCAAACCCGTCGGCGAAGGCCCGAAAGTCCTGCTCAGTGCGGGTCTGCATTGGTCTTTCCCCTACCCGATCGACGAGGTCGTCAAAATTCCCATCACGGAAATCCAAAAAGTTTCCTCCAGCATCGGCTGGTTTGCGGTGACACCGGAACAGGAATTGAGCGGCAACCTGCCGCCGGCCGGCCCTTCGCTGATTCCCGGAACCGACGGTTACGTGATCACGGCGGACCGTAACATCATCCATACGCGAGCGACGCTTTATTATCAGGTGGACGATCCGGTCCGCTACGTGTTCGGCTTTGCGTCGGCCACCAATTCCGTTCAAAACGCGCTGAACAATGCGCTGCTGGCCACCGCCGCCCGGTTCAAGGTGGATGATATTCTTTACAACGGCGTAGCCGAATTCCGGGATGCCGTGGAACTGCGCGTCAACGAACTGGCCGATGCGGAAAAGCTGGGCATCACCGTCAACCATTGCGACGTGGAAAGCATTCCGCCGCGGCAGTTGAAACCGGTCTTTGATCAGGTCACGCAAGCGCGGGAGAACCGCAACAAGGTCCTGAATGACGCGCACACGTACGAAAATCAGGTCACCAATGTGGCCAGCGCACAGGCGGTGACCCTGATTGACGAAGCCTTCAGCGCCCGCACGCGTTACGTCCAGTCCCTGCAGGCGGACGCCAAGGCCTTCAGCGCACTGTTGCCGAATTACCGGCTCAACCCGGCTTTGTTCGAACAACAGAAGTTGACCCAGGTCATGAGTGTCGTGCTCACGAATGTGCAGGATAAAATCTTTGTCCCGGAACGGGCGGACGGCCGACCACGGGAACTCCGACTGATGATCAATCGCGAGCCACCGGAACCGAAACTAACCATGCCGGTCCAGTAACATTCAACGTTCGAACTTGAAATTTGTCATATTGGTATGCAAGTCACATCGCTTTTAAGCCATCACGAACACGAGCACCACCACGACCACGAGCATTCCTCGGTGCATCTTTGGCAGGCGGTGGCGGGCGTCGTCCTCGTCCTCAACGCCTTCATCGTGGACTGGGTGTTTAACCAGGCCACCACCGTGGCCAGCGTCAGCGCGTGCCTGGGCTCGATTATCCTTGGCTATCCCATTGTGGTCACTGCCATCAAGGATCTGCGCATCGGGCGCCTCAGCATCAATGAGCTGGTGGCCATCGCTGTGTTCGCCGCGTTTGCATCGGGAAATTATAAAATCGCCGGGGTCGTCGCCTTTTTCATGCTCACCGGCGAATTGATCGAAACCCGCACCGCCGAAGGCGCGCGCGCTTCGATCGAATCTCTCATCCAACTCACGCCCACCAAGGCCCGCCGCCTCAAGGCCGACGGCAGTGAAGAAGAAGTCGCGGCCAAAGAACTGGCAGTCGGCGATGTCATTCGCGTCCGCCCCGGCGACAATGTGGCGGCGGACGGCGTCATCGTCAGCGGTCAGGGCTCCTTCAATCAGGCCACCATCACCGGCGAATCGCTGCCGGCGGACAAGAAAACGGGGGACGAAGTTTTCGCCGGCACGCAAAATCTCACCGGCGTTCTGGAAATCAAGGTCAGCCGCGCCGGCGAGGACACCACGCTGGGGCGCGTGCGTGAACTGATTCTGGCGGCGGAAAAAACCAAGCTGCCCATCATGAAAATCGTGGACCAGTACATGGGCTTTTACACGCCGCTGGTGCTGGTGATGGGCGCGCTCGTCTGGGCATTTACCCACGACCTGAACCGCGTCATTACCGTTTTAATCGTTTCGTGCCCGTGCGCGTTTATTCTGGCGACGCCGACCGCGATGGTGGCGGCGCTGTCCGCCGCCGCGCGCCTCGGCATTTTGATCAAGAACGTGGCGGACATTGAAACCGCGGCCAGGATCAACGCGTTCATCTTCGACAAGACCGGCACGCTCACCACCGGCCAGCTCGCGGTCAGCCGCCTCGCACCCGCGGGTGAAGTCAAGCCCGCCGAATTGCTGCGTCTGGCGGCGTCCGCCGAGAAATACAGCAACCATCCGACGGCCAAGGCGCTCGCCCAACTGGCGTCCGAGGCCGGTGTGCCGCTCATCGAACCCAGGGATTTCAGTGAAGCCGCCGGACGCGGCGTCAAGGCACAGGTCGATGGCTCGACGGTGCTGGTCGGCCGCGCGCAGTGGCTCAAGGACAACGGCGTGGACTCAGGCTTCGAAAAGTCCGTGGACCTGAATGAGACCGAGGGTTGGAGCCTGATTTTTGTCGCACGCGACAATCACTGCGTCGGCTGGGTCGGCTTGCAGGACAAAACCCGCGCCGAGGCCAAAGAGTCGCTCGCCGAATTGAAGGCGAGCGGTGTCCGGCGCGTGGCGATGATTTCCGGTGACCGTCAGGCGGTAGCGACCCGGGTGGCGGCGGAAATCGGTTGCGAAGAGGCCCGGGGCGAATGCCTGCCGCAGAACAAAGTTGAATTCGTACGGGGCGTGAAGGCCAAAGGTTACCGGGTCGCAGTGGTGGGCGATGGCGTGAACGACGCCCCCGCGCTGGCAGCGGGCGACATCGGCATCGCCATGGGTGCCGCTGGCAGCGAGGTGGCCATTCACAGCGCGACCATTGCATTGATGAACAATGACCTGCGCCGGCTGCCGTTTCTGGTGAAACTGTCGCGCAGCACCCGTGCCGTCATTAACCAGAACTTCGCGTTCGGCGTCGTGTTCATCATCGCCGGCCAGACGCTCGCGGCGCTCGGTGTCTTCGGCCCGATTGTCGGGGCGATTTTGCACAATGTCGGTTCGCTGATCGTGGTTTTCAACAGCGCCCGGCTCGTGCGCAAAGGTGAGGAATTGGAACATTACCATCCCCAACCGGTCAAACCGCCCCAGGCCCCGTCCGGCGAACTGACGCCAAAGCTGGCGTAATTCCGGAATGCCCGGTTTTTATTTATGCCCGTCGCCGAATTAAATCCGCCATCGCCGGTCGCCAATCCAAAATCAGCAGAGGTCATCGTGTCCGTCCGCGGGCTGACGAAGGTGTTCAAGGATTTCTGGAACCGCCCGAAGGCCCGCGCGGTGGACAACGTGGATTTCGAGGTTCGACGGGGCGAGGTGTTCGGTTTGCTTGGCCCCAACGGCTCCGGCAAATCCACGACGGTCAAACTGATCCTGGGCCTGTTGTACCCGACCAAAGGGCACATCGAGGTCTTTGGCCATTCACCGCGGCATGTGCAGACGAAATCGCGTATCGGTTATCTGCCGGAAGAATCGTATCTCTATCGGTATCTGAACTCGCGCGAGACGCTGGACTTTTTCGGGAATCTTTTTCACCTGCCGAAGGGCGAACGCCACAGTCGCACGGAGCAGCTGCTCGAAATGGTCGGCCTGGGCAAGGTCCAGACGCGCGTCGTGGGCGAATTTTCCAAGGGCATGCAACGCCGCATCGGCCTGGCGCAGGCGCTCATCAACGACCCGGACCTGGTAATTCTCGATGAGCCGACTTCGGGCCTGGATCCGATCGGCTGCCGGGAGGTGAAGGATCTGATTCTCGCGCTGGCGCGCCGGGGCAAGACGGTGATTCTGAGCAGCCATCTGCTGGCGGACGTGGAGGACGTTTGCGATCGCGTGGTGATTTATTACGGCGGCAAAATCCAGGCGATGGGCGCGCTCAGGGAACTGCTCGCCAAACCGGATACACTGCGCATCACGACGCCGGTGTTGCCGCGCGAGACGCTGGAGCGGGTACTGGAAATCATCCGCCGGGACGCAGCCATCGATGCCGTGCGGGTGGACAACCCGACGCAAAATCTGGAAAGTTATTTTCTCGATGTCGTGCAACGGGCGCGTCAAGCCGCCGCCGAGACGAGCGGCGCGATTTCCGGGGCGCGCGTGGCGGCGTATCTGCAGGCGGGTGCCCGGGAAGAACCATCGGTCGGGGAGAAAATCCTGGAGCGCCTGGCCTTGCCGGAAACTGCCAGACCGCCCGACCGACCGCAGTCTGCGCCCCGAGCCGAACCTGCTATCAACGAGCAAAAGCTCGAAACTTTAACGAAGACAGCGGAGCCGGCAACCACTCCCGCCCGGCCGGCCGCCGCCAGGGAAGAACCGGCGGACTTGTCGAAAGCGGACGAGAAACTGTCTTCGCTGGTGAACAAGCCCAAGTGATTTTGACCACGGATGACCACGGATAGAAACTGATAAATCACGCTGACAACCGCCTAAATCCGTGTCCATCCGTGTCCATCCGTGGTTAATTTGATTTGATGCAAAAGATTCTCGCCATTTGCTGGTTGACCTGGAAAGCCGCTTTTCGCTTCCGGCTGTTCCTGGTCATTGCCGGGTTGCTGCTGGTCACGGTGGTCGGGTTGCCGTTGGTGCTCAAGGACGACGGCACCGCGCGCGGGTTTACACAAATTTTAATCACTTACACGTTGAGCGTCATTACCGCATTGCTTGGCCTTTCGACGCTCTGGCTGTCCTGCGGCACGCTGGCGCGGGACATCGAGGAATGCCAGATCCAGGTGGTGGCGACCAAACCGGTGGCACGCTGGCAAATCTGGCTGGGCAAGTGGCTGGGTATCGTGTTGCTGAATGCGGCGTTGCTGGCGTTGTCGGGCGCCTGCGTGTATGGCCTGCTGCAATGGCGCGCCACCCGGCTGCCGGCGGCGGAACAGGAAGTCTTGCGCACGCAGGTGCTCGTGTCGCGCGGAGTGGCGCAACCGCCGGATTACAATGTGGAGATTGACGCCCGGACGGAACAACTGCTGCAGGAACGTTTGAAACAGACTCAGATTTCGGGCGCGAATCTGGCACAGGTCCGGCAGCAAATCCGCGAACAGGTCAAGGCCGTCTACCAACTGGTACCGCCGCAATATATCCGGGAATGGCAGATTAACCTGGGTCTCGCCAGAAATTTTCTGCGCGGTAAACCGCTGCAATTGCGTGTGAAGTTCAACGCCGCCGAGGGCAGCGCCTCCGGCACTTATGTCGGGTTGTGGCAGGTGGGCGTCCCGGGCACGGCCAATGTCTGGTACAGTGACCCGATGAGCCTCGCACCGAATACCTTCCATGAATTCGAGGTCCCTGCCGATCTTTTTGATCAACAAGGGGTGCTGACGATCGCTTTCAAGAACGTCAACAACACGACGCTGCTGTTCCCGATCGAAGACGGGATGGAGGTATTATATCCCAGCGGCGGCTTTACCATGAATTTCGTCCGTGGCCTGGCCATTCTGTTTTGTTGGATGGCGCTGCTGGCAGCCATCGGGCTGACCTCGGCGAGTTTCCTGTCGTTTCCGGTCGCCACGTTCTTTTCACTGGCCCTGCTGGTGTTGGTGTTCTCCAGTGGCACCATGGCCAACGCGGTCTCGCTGGGCACGACCGGAATGGGCAGTTCCGAGTCCGGCCCGGGTCTGGCCGACCGGGTATTACTCCCGCTATTTAAGAGCATCTTGCCGCTCATTGACCTGGTGAAAAATTTTTCGCCGATTGACGCCTTGAGCAGCGGGCGGGCGATCACGTGGAGTGAGTTGGGGGCGGCCTTCGGGCAAATCGTGCTGCTGTTCGGCGGTGTCATCGGTTTGTCAGGTATCGGCCTGCTGACGCGTCGCGAACTGGCCACCGCCCAGGGAAACCAATGAGCCTGAAACCAGAAGTCAGCGGTCAGCCACCGGAAGCCGGACGCCGACAGCAGGGCTTTCCCCCTGGCGTTTGTGATTTCTGTCAGCTGGCCGCCGATAGCCGGCGTTTATGAACGCTCGCGTCAAAAAAATCATTTTGGTTTTGCTGGCGGTGGCGCTGCTGATCGGCTCCGGCCAGGTGCAGAAGTCGCTGAATGCCGACCGGAAGGCATTGAACCTGACGCGTGCGACGCCGCTGAAAAATGCGCCACCGTTGCTGGCGTTCACCACGGTGGCCCTGGGCGGGTTCCGCGGTTTGATTTCGAACATCCTCTGGATTCATGCCAACGACCTGCAACAGGAGGACAAGTTTTTTGAAATGGTGCAGCTGGCCGCCTGGATCACGGATTTGGAACCGCACTTCGAACAGGTCTGGGCTTTTCAGGCCTGGAACATGGCCTGGAACATTTCGGTCAAGTTCAACGACTTTGCCGACCGTTGGCGCTGGGTCAAACGCGGGATTGAATTGCTGCGCGACAACGGGCTGGTTTACAACCCCAACAGCATCCTGCTCTACCAGCAGTTGAGCTGGATTTTCCAAAGCAAGATGGGGCAAAACATGGACGACGCCAATCTCTACTACAAGGACCAGTGGGCCGGGGAAATGACGCCGTTTTTTGGACCGTACGGAACGAATTATGACGGGATGATTCATCCCCGGACCGCGGAGGAGGAAACGAACGCCGTTCTGTTCCGTGAAAAATACAGGATGGACCCGGTCTTTGTAAAAAAAGTGAATGAAGAGTGGGGGCCGCTCGACTGGCGCCTGCCGGAGGCCAGTGCGATTTACTGGGCCGCGCTCGGCCTGGAACAGGCGAAAGAAAACCCGGGAAAAGTGGTGAAACCGTCCGATTTAATCACGCTGCGCCGCTCCATTTACCAATCCATGCTGCAGGCGTTTTATCACGGGCGACTCGTCATCAATCCTTTTGACCAAACGCCGGATTTTTACCCGGACCTCGATCTCGTCGGCAAGGTCAACGACTCCTACGAAACCATGCATGACGAGGAACCCGATCCTGGCTTGAAGGAAAACATTGATTCGGCCCACCGGAACTTCCTGCATGATGCGGTCTATTTTCTCTATGAGGACAACCGCATCGCTGACGCGGCAAAATGGTATCGCTACGTCGGCCAGAAATACCCGGACAAGCCCCTGTTTGACACTCTTACGAATTCCCTCCCGTCCCGGATGACCCTCGACGAATATGCCGTCGCCGCCATTCAGGCAGATGTGGCCGATTTGTCCTCGGACCGCACTATGGCGGTGGTGCAGGGGTTACTGGGCCGGGCCTATTATGAACTGGCCATCGGCCAGGAAGATCGTTACGCCGGGTATAAATTGCTCGCCAGCAAGATCTACGCGGCATATGAAAAGAAAATTTCCTACCCGGGAGGCAAGGAGCGCCTCAGGTTGCCCCCCCTGGCCAACATCAATCAAACGGTACTCAATCAACTCCTCGATCCCAAACAAGGCATGTCCTTTGCCGCGCGCGCCGTGCTCCGCACCCAGCTCCGGTTGCCTCCGGAAACCGTTTCCACCAACGCTCCGCCCGACGCCATCCCCTCCGCCAACCTGCCGGAAACGGTGAATACCAACATTCCCGCTGCCACCGCCAAATAATTTTCGACGCCGCCCGAAGTCTCGCGTAGTTTGATTGGCCAGTGACGAAAAAGAACGCCAGTGAACGCCCAGTGCGGGTTGGCCTGATTTCCCTCGGTTGCGCCAAGAACCTCGTGGACGCTGAAATCATGCTCGGCTCGCTCTTGAAAGGGGGCGTGGAAATCACGAACGACGCCGCGCAAGCCGACGCGGTCATCGTCAATACCTGCTCGTTCATCGATTCCGCGCAGGAGGAAAGCGTGGACACGATCCTCGAATCCGCCGAGGTCCGCGAAGCGAAGCATCGCGGTCAAAGCCTGATTGTTTCGGGTTGTTTGCCGCAACGTTTCCGCGAGGAACTGCCCCGGTTGCTGCCGGAAGTGGACGCCTTCATGGGCATAGACCAGGTCGCGCAGCTTTCGGACATTGTGAAACAAGCCATGGCGCGGCGGGCCGAAAGAATCCGAAATCCAAAGTCCGAAGTCCAAAGCTCAAAACCCGAAATTGTCGCGCGATTGGCGGAACTGGATAAAAGTCACGCGACCACTGAACTTAAAACTCAAAATTCAAAACTTAAAATTGAAGCTGCGCCCATTCTGGAGGTCCATCCGCGTCCAACGTTCATTCCCGATTTCGCCACACCACGTTTCCGCCTGACGCCCAGGCACTTCGCCTACGTCAAGATCGCCGAGGGCTGCAATCATCCGTGCAGTTTCTGCATCATCCCCCGGATGCGTGGCTCGCATCGCAGCCGGCAACAGAAGGACATTATCACCGAAGCGAAGGCATTACTTGCCGACGGCGTGAAGGAAATCAATCTGATTTCGCAGGACTCAACTTATTACGGACTCGACCTGCGTCCGGGTCACCGCCGCGCCATTTCGTCGCCGGAGAAATTCACCGCCGCCGCCCGCTCCTTGCCCACCGATGCCACAACCATCTGCACGCTGTTGCGCGAGTTGAATGCACTGCGGGGTGATTTCTGGATCCGCCTGCTCTATACCCATCCGGCTCACTGGACAGAGGAACTCATTCGAACCCTCGCCGAATGCCCGAAAGTCGCGCGCTACGTGGACATCCCGCTCCAACACATTCACGAAAACATGCTTGAACGGATGCGCCGCGAAACCTCGCAGCCATACATCGTGGATTTGATTAAAAAAATCCGAGCCGGGGTGCCGGGCATTGCGTTACGGACGACATTCATCGTCGGTTTTCCAGGCGAGACCGAGGCCAGCTTTGAAACGCTGCTCGATTTCATCCGTGAAACAAAATTCGAGCGACTGGGTGTCTTCACATATTCCCGGGAAGACGGCACGCGCGCCGGCGCCATGGCCGGGCAGATTCCCGACAAAATCAAAAAGCGCCGGCGCAAACTGGTCATGGCCGCGCAGCATAAAATCGCCCGGCAGGTGTCCGAATCTTTTGTCGGCCGTGAAATCAAAGTGCTCGTCGAGGGCCAGGCGGACGCGAAACAACTGCAGCAGG
>JBGPDH010000057.1:0-15904 GCA_041482195.1 Verrucomicrobiia bacterium | reverse complement strand
GCATCACCTCCCCAGCCCAGGATCCACCGTTCGATTTCCAGCAGGCTCGATAGTCGCAGCCGCAGCTCGACTCCCCCACCCTTCAATTCTCGCAGCCGCTGCGAGTCGTGCCATTTCTTTTCCCGGATGTAATCGGCCACCCGCGCATTAAATCGGATAACAATCTCATATTCGCCTTCGCCGGAGTGAACCCCGAAGCTGTCGCGCAGGCGTTCTTCCAGTGAAAATGTCGACGAACGCTCAAAGGTGTTTCCGGTCGGGTGGACCGACTGAATTCGTGCGGGCGCAAACGTGCGAATATCCTTGCGCGCGTGGTCGTAGGCAAACAGGAACCATTCGCCGTTGATATTGGCCAGATGATACGGATCAACCACACGTGATTCGCCTTTGGCCTGGCCGGGCTTGCGGTAGGCCAGTTCCAGTTGCTTGCGCTCCGAAACGGCTTTGGCGAGCGCGTCAAAGATTTTCAAATCCAGAATCGGCTCGGCCCGGGTGCGAAAGGAAATGGTCTGTTCTATGTCCGCCAGGTTGAGCGAGATCGTATCCGGCAACGCTTGCTCCATTTTTTTGATGGCGCTCAAAAGCGGCTTCTCGAAGCTGGTACCCCGGTATTGCTGAAGCGCCTTTTCTGCGACCACCAGCGCGAACAGTTCGCCCTCGGTGATCTGCAGGGTGGGGAAAGCGCTGACCTCCTCGGTATAGCCGTAACCGTTCCGGCGCGAATCGAATTCAATCGGCAAATTAAGCCGGTCGCGCATGAATTCGATATCCCGATGGATCGTCTTGGTGGCCACCTCGATTTCGCGGGCGAGCGTCGACGCATTCGGAAACTGGCCGGACGAAACCGCCTGGTGGATGCGCAACATCCGTTCCAGCGGCGGGCGCGAATGGAGCGTCCCTCCGGCAGGCCCACGGGACGGCGATAGCGAGTCAGGTTGTGGTCTCATTTTTTGCCGGCTCGGCTGTGGCATAAAGCAGTGGGTCTTGCCGATAAAATTCCTTCAGCTCGGCATACAAGGCCGGGTGCCGTTCCCGCAACCGGCCGGGCTTCTCAAAAAAGCATTCCGTGGCCACGGCAAAAAATTCCGCCGGATTTTTCGCGCCATACGTATCCAGAACCGTCTCCTGGCCAGACGCGGCTGCGTGTCGAAGTTGCTGAAATTCCGCATTCAGAACCCGGGCCCAAGTCTGATAGCGATAATGTATTTGCCGCAAGTTTGATCCGGTCAACCAGGGAGCTCCGTCAGCCCTGCCATCTTCCTCATCAAGCTGGTGCGCGAATTCGTGCAGAACCAGGTTCCGGTCCTTGTTCAGCTCCACCGCACTCGCAAACACACCGTCCCAGGCCAGCACCACCGTTCCGTGTGCCCACGATTCACCTCCCCGCCATTGGGCGCCTTCGGTAACTGTTCGACCGTCATCTTCCAGATGCCATGCCGGAGCCAAATAGCTCGACGGATAGACCAGGATGCTGTGCAGGCGGGGATAACAGTCCGTTTCCCGGTGCAGCAGCAACAGGCACGCCTGCGCGGCAATCAGCACTCTTACTTCATCGTTGATTGCCTGTCCGCCGCAGCCTTCAAATCGCTTCTCCGCGAGGAAGACCTGGATATGACCTTCCAATTCCCGACGGTCTGCTGGCGGGAGACGGTGATACAGAGGATAACGCTGCAGTAGAAGGTCTCGCCATCCCGGAGGGAACGGCCGGCTTCGTATCCGGTCCCGTCGCCGTTTAGTGAGAAACGCGAACATGCCCGGTGCCGAGCGCCCGCCCACGCCCTGATTCAACTGCCTTTTTCGAGCTTGGCGAGCAACTCGTCGTTGGTCTTGTGCTTTTTAAGCGCGGCGACAAGCGTTTCCATGGCCTCCACCGGATTCAAATCCACCATCATCCGGCGCAATTTGCGCACGGCCTCGATTTGCTTGGCCGGAAACAGTTTTTCCTCTTTGCGCGTCCCGCTCTTGGGAATGTCAATGGCCGGAAACAGGCGGCGGTCGGATAATTTGCGGTCGAGAATCAACTCCATGTTGCCCGTACCCTTGAACTCCTGAAAGATAAGTTCGTCCATGCGCGAACCGGTCTCGATAAGGGCCGTGGCCAGGATGGTCAATGAACCGCCGTTCTCAATCTTGCGCGCCGAGGCGAACATTTTGCGCGGAATTTCCAGGGCGCGCGCGTCCACGCCACCGGTCATCGTGCGACCGCTGCCGCCATGAACGCTGTTGTAGGCGCGGGCAATGCGCGTCAGCGAGTCCATCAGCACAAAAACGTCCTTGCCGCTTTCAACGATGCGTCGGCAACGCTCAATCATGAAGCGCGAGAGGCGCACATGCGTCTCCAGGTCCTGGTCATTCGAAGAGGCCACTACCTCAGCCTTGACCGAGCGCTGAAAATCCGTGACTTCCTCCGGCCGCTCATCAATCAGCAATACCATCGCCTGAACTTCGGGATGATTGGTGGTGACCGCATTGCAGATTTGTTTCAAGATGGTCGTCTTGCCCGTGCGCGGCGGGGCCACAATCAGCCCGCGCGTCCCCTTCCCGATCGGCGTGACGAGGTCAATTACCCGGGTCTCAATCAAATCGGGGTCTGTCTCCAGCTTGAATTTTTCAATCGGGTCAATGCTCGTGAGATTTTCGAAGCGAACGGCCTTAACGTACTCGTCGAACAGCATGTCGTTGACCTTTTCGACGGCTTTTAGCTGTGGGCTGGTGCCCCGATGCGGCGGCTGGGTCGGGCCCAGGATGTGACTGCCTTCGCGCAGGAAATTGCGCCGAATGGTGTCGGGCGTGACAAAAATATCGGTCGGCTTCGGGTGATAATGATTTTGCGCCGTGCGCAGAAAGCCGAAGCCTTTTTCAGAAATCTCCAGAAAACCGGAGCCGTAATCCGATGATTTCTCACCGTTGTTCTTTGCTTCACTCATAAATGTGTTCTGTGCTCGAAAGCCAAAAGTTGTCCCGAAAACTGGTATTGAAATTTGAATTTTGGGAAAATAACTGGCGACTTCCTGTCCGAAAAGCTGCCAGAATACAGACATCAAACCTTTGACACCTGTTTATTACGGTTAAAACCTGCCCTATGCAACATTTATTTTCAGGCAAAATCAGCCTGAATCTGAAAACCCGGCCTCAACCACCCACCGCGGCACGCGCTTCCGCTGCCAATGGCGTACTCAAATAACGTTCGCCGGTGGATGGGGCAATGGTCACAATCAGTTTGCCGGCGTTTTCAGGACGTTTAGCCACCTGAATGGCCGCCCAGACGTTTGCTCCGGTTGAAATACCGCACAAAATGCCCTCTTCCTTCGCCAGCCGCCTCGCCATTTCGAATGAATCGTCGTTCGAAACCTGGACACAATCGGTGATCAGCGGATTGCCATTCGCATCCTTCAAATGGAGATTGTTGGGCACAAAACCCGCACCGGTACCCTGAATTTTATGCGGACCGGGCTTTACTGGCTGGCCTGCCAGGGTCTGCGAAATCACCGGCGAGTCCTTCGGTTCCACCGCGATGGCCTGAAATGACGACTTGCGAGGTTTGATGACCTCGACGCAACCGGTGATGGTGCCGCCGGTCCCGACCGCGGCGACCAGGATGTCCACCTTGCCATCGGTGTCCGACCAGATTTCCTCCGCGGTCGTCTTGCGATGGATTTCCACGTTCGCCGGATTGTTGAACTGTTGCGGAATCCACGAATTCGGTGTTTCCTTGGCCAGTTGTTCGGCCTTGGCGATGGCCCCCTTCATCCCTTCGGCGCCCGGTGTCAGAACCAGCTTCGCGCCGAGCATGGCCAGCAGCGTGCGGCGTTCCACCGACATGGTTTCCGGCATGGTCAGGATGAGTTTATAACCCTTGGCCGCACAAACAAAAGCGAGGGCGATCCCGGTGTTGCCGCTGGTCGGCTCGATCACCACGGTTTCCTTCTTGAGCACGCCGCGCTTTTCGGCGTCCTCAATCATGGACATGCCGATGCGGTCCTTGACGCTGCTGAGCGGGTTAAAAAATTCGCACTTGAGCAGGACCGTGGCGGGCAGACCCGCGGTGACCTTGTTCAGTTTGACCAGTGGCGTACGCCCGACGGTTTCGACAATGTTGTTGTAAATGCGTCCCATAAACTTTCTTGACGGTTAAGTTAACGGCAATTTGTGCCGGATGCGGTCGACGGGCAAGCCTTTTTTCAAAATCTCTTAATCGTCACCGGAATGAGATTCAGGATGAAATAAAAGAGGATGATCGCAAGGGGTACAAACATTAAGTCCCCGCCTGACCTTTCGGCCAGGCAGGGACAAATGGGGGATGGGAGTTCGCCAATCTCTCTTTCCCGGACCAGCATTAGGCGCGCACCCTCGCGGGGGCTGCCGGTTTCCCGACGCCATTCTCCACGGCAAGCGGAGTTTTCGGCCTCGTAGCAGGGCCGTCCGGCGCCTTACGGTCGCCAGATTTCGAGTGAGGCTTTTCAGCTCACTTCGGCGGGTGGTTGCGCCACCTGCCTGTGAACCAGGTCAAGACACGCCTGTGATCAACTTTTCGCGTCTTGACCGCTTAGCGCCGGGTCAGCCGCCGCTTTTGACGGCGCGTTCGCCCGGTGCCACGGGTCTCGCCTCTTCACTCTCAGGTTGCTTTTGTCTCACAGTCCAGCGACGCCGTTTTTAACATCGCCAGCTTGGGAAGGTTTTCACGCGACCTGCCCAGTCATCGTGTCCTTCCCGGTGCCTGCGCTCCCTTTGTCCGCCTTGCGGCGGTTTTATTCGGCGGTTTTCATTTTTTAATTGAATCCGCCAGAGTCGCCTGCACCGTGCCGGTGCACAGTAGCAACCGTTTACCCTCTGGGTAACTGCGATTCGCTCAGGCTCGAAACCGGCCTGAACTACTTGACTCGACTCGGAACGGTTTCTCAATCGTTCCTGGCCGCCAAGTCCCTCATTCGCTTTTGGCATTTGCGAACATGCCAGAGGAACTGGTGAATGCTGCCTCCCCGCCAAACCTTTCGGCTCAACTTCAGAGGGACCGGGTCAACCAGCCTGACCCGACCTTTCCCCAGTCACCTGGGATTATCTTGGAAACAAACATGACAATCTTTCAACCGTCACTGCCTGCTTCGTTCTTTCAATGAACTGGTGACATCATATCCTGGTTTCCCAAACCGACAACGAATTGATATGCACAGCTTGTTCACCAAAATTCCTCTGTGAACAGTGCGTGAACAACGCGAAATCCACGCTCCAATCAATATTTTTTCCTTTTTGCCTCCGCCAATTATTCACCGGTTTTATGAACGAAAACAGGCAAAGTGAATAAGTTTGTTCTGACAAAATGGTGAAAATTTTATTCGTATGCGGCCCGGTATGCGCCACTGCCAAAGAAGAGAGCCGCCTCTCGGGCGGCTCTGCATGGCGAAAGGATCCGTCAATCTCAAACTTTAAGCGGCCGTCTTGGCGGGTGCGGTCTTTTTGGCTTTGGTCGCCTGCTTTTTTCGTTTGATATAGCGCGCCCGGCGCTTTCGGTTTTCAACTTTGTTCGATTGTTTACTCATACAAGTGTCTTTACATCGGCCACGTATTCCGATTTTGTGTTGGCACTATGGAATCTTGGTCGCGACAATTCAACACCTATTTGATGCTGGCAGTCACTGCGGGGTCGCTCTGTGGCTGCCAAACCAACAAACCGCACGGCCAGGTCAGCGCCTTGCGCGTCCACATCGAAGCCAGCCCGGACAACGTCGGCACGAGCGAGGCGGTCTCTGTGCTACGCGCCGATCCCGTCGAGGTCAACATCACCAAACAGCCCATTTTGACCGAGGCAAATGTTGTCGCGGCGAAAATTATCGATGCCCCGGGCGGATTCGCCATCAACGTACACTTCGATGAGACCGGCACGTGGATTTTGGAGCAATACACCGCCGCCAACACCGGTCGTCATCTCGCGCTTTTCGGGCAATGGGGCGAGAAACTCGTCAACGGTCGCTGGCTGGCGGCGCCGCTCATCACCCATCGCATCGCCGATGGGGCATTCTCCTTCACGCCGGACATGTCCCGGCCCGAAGCTGAACAATTTATCATTGGCCTCAGCAACTCTACCGCGTTTTATATTAAACAATTCAAATGATTTTTCCCGCCGCCCGCCGTGGACTTTTGTTCACCACCGGTCTGCTTCTGGCATTCCCGGCAGTCTCGACCGCGCAGGAGCCATTTCGTTTCCCGACTGCCAACCATTTTTTGTACGAACCGGGAAAAGAACTGCAATTTTTCGCCCCGACGGCGCCCGACAAGCCGTGGACGAGCGGCAGTTTCGGTTGTGTCCGCAACAATGGCGGACGTTTGCATGAGGGCATCGACATCCGCCATCTGCAAACCGACAAGCGAGGTGAGCCGACGGACCCCGTCATGGCCACCGCGGATGGCACGGTGGTTTACTTCAGCATCCGGTCGTCCCTGTCGAATTATGGAAATTACATCGTCATCCGCCACGTGGTTCAGGGAATGGAAATTTATTCGCTTTATGCCCATTTGAGCGCCGTGCGGCCCGGATTGAAAATTGGCGACAAGGTCAAGGCCGGCGAGGTCATTGCCACCATGGGACGGACTTCAAATGCTGAAGCCATTTTAAAGGAACGCGCCCATGTCCATTTTGAATTGAATGTGCTGGTGAATGATAATTTTTCAGCCTGGTTCAGGAAAGCGTCGCCGCATGAACGCAATGACCACGGGGAATGGAACGGCCAGAATCTCAGCGGTCTCGATCCACGGCAAATTCTGATCGCCGAACATAATCCGGCAAAACGTTTTGATCTCCCGGGATTTATTCGCGGACAAACCGAGCTATGCCGGGTGCTCGTGCGCGCGACGAACTTTCCCTACCTGAAACGATACCCGATGCTCGTGCTTAAGAATCCCGTGGCCGAAAAGGAAGGAATTGCCGGTTATGAAATCGCGTTGAATTACAATGGCCTCGCCTTCGCGCTCATGCCGCGCGCGGAATCGGAAATCAAAAGTACGGCCAGAATTCAATTGGTCTCTGTGAACGAGCCCGAGGCGCGGGCGAACCCGTGCCGGCATCTGGTCGTCAAACGCGGCAGCCGCTGGCAACTGGGCAACGAAGGTTTGCGCATCGTCGATTTGTTGACTTATTGAACCCCGTGTCCACAGACATCAAATCCCTCAATCGCGATGAACTGGAAGCCCGGTTCAAGGCATGGCGGCAGCCGGCTTATCGGGTTACCCAACTGCTGGAATGGCTGTATTCCCGCCGCGTCACGCGCTGGGAGGATATGACCAATCTGCCGCGGGAATTGCGCGATAAACTGGCTGAAACCTTTGCCTTGCAGACTCTGGAACTCGTCCGTCAACAAGGCGCTCACGATACCACCCAAAAATTTCTATGGCGGCTGCACGATCATTCCCTGATCGAAAGCGTTTTAATTCCGGCCAACCTGGCGCTTTACAGCGACGCCAGTGACCGGCATACGCTGTGCATTTCCACCCAGGTCGGCTGCGCCTATGGCTGCAAATTTTGCGCCAGCGGCCTCGATGGCTGGAAACGAAATTTGACCCCGGACGAAATCGTTGAACAGGTGCTGGCGGTCGAACGAAGCCATGAATCGTCCTCGTTCTCCTCCTCGTCCTCGTCCTCGAACCAACCGATTACGAGAACGAGGACGATTGACAACATCGTCGTCATGGGCATGGGTGAACCGCTGGCGAATTACGAAAATCTGCTGAAGGCGCTACGGATTCTCAACGCGCCCTGGGGTGGCGGCATCGGCGCGCGCAAAATCACGATTTCGACCAGCGGCCTGGCGCCGCAGATTCGCAAACTGGCCGGCGAACCGGAGCAATTTCGCCTCGCCATTTCTCTACACGGGGCCACCGACGAGGTGCGCAACAAAATCATGCCAGTCAATCGTAAATATCCACTCAAGGAACTCATCGCCGCCTGCGAAGATTACCAGGGTCAAAAAGGCCGGATGCTGACATTTGAGTATATTTTGATTGCCGGCGTAAATGATTCCATCGAGCAGGCCAAACCGCTCGCTGCGCTCGCCCAAAGGCTCTTCGCCAAGGTTAATTTGATCCCTTACAACAAGGTCGAAGGCTTGCCCTGGGATCGCCCCTCCGAAAAAGTTTGCAAAGCATTCCTGTCCGCATTGAAAAAGCAAAAAGCCATCACCACCCTCCGCCGCGAAAAAGGGCACGACATCGACGCCGCTTGCGGGCAATTAAGGCTTAAAACCGAGCGCGAGCTGGCAAAACAGGCGTAGCGGCTTTCGGCAGAAAGCCGGACCTTTCCGCTTTCGAAAATTTGCGGCGCTCTGACGAGCCGACGCTACGATCCAAGTACTGGCCCTTCAGAACCGACTGCGAATGGGTTCAACCGCACCCCTTGCGTAAAACCGAAAGGAATTGACTGGTTGTGGCTTGGGAGCATCATGACTCCGAAGCTCGAACAGAGCTGGAATGCACAAGGTATTCAGACTTTGTTTTTTACCCGTAAAGGACACGAAATGACAAAGTGAGTTTGTCCGAATAATACTGTTAGGCCTAATGAATCTGCTTCTCACAATCCCTGTCCTGGCTGTGATGCTCACGGGTTGTATCCCGCTTCGACAGGAGGCTCTTGTCAAAGGACCATCACATCCAGCGTTGATGTTGTGTGATGGACGATACTTAGAGACTGATATTGATCTGAATCATGAAACCGTTGACACGAAGGAGTCGTACATCGAATCACCCGCCGGCACACGGTACACGCTTCAGGTCAGACCGCATCACTTCGACATCGACCAGAAGCGCAGCTACGTGAGCGCCGAGTTGTATCCGTTCGCAGCGGATGGTTCACGCTTGGATGGATGGCGGACCGGCATTTGGTCATTTCATCTGGTTGTGCAAACGAATGGGGTCACTGAAGTCATTGACCAGAAGCGGAAGTACTGGTTTTTCTACTACAATCCCATAATTCATGGACCACCAAATTAGGCCTAAATCGCTGCAGGCAAGGCGGGATGGCGGCTCCTGTTTCCCTACTGCGTCGGGATTCACACCATTTGGTCCCGCGTGCCTGGACGTAAGAACTTGCAGTTACTTTTCTGTCGCGAGCAACTCGTTAACCCTGGTCATCACCTTGAAGGCGTCGGCGACATAGAGGACGTCTGCCTTGCCTCGTGCCCAACCGCAGTTAGGGTCCAGATTGATGGCGCGGCGTTCAGCAACGAAGCGCCAGCCGACGGTGTGCGGCTCTTCGCCATGGCAACAGGTGGAAAGTCCCTTGGGATGTCGCGGTGTTGCGCCGGTCTGGCCGACCTGGTTCATGTGTGACAAAAACGACAGCACCGCCTGCCCTTCCCCGCTCTGGTCCACCAGGGATTTGCTGCTGCCCAATGACGCGCGGCTGACTTGCAGGAATCCGCGAATCAATTTCTCCGCCTCCGGCACATGCGGCTGACCATCAGCCTGTTTTTTTGTCCAGCCAGCACCGGTGACAAACAACAGTTGCGCATCGGGTCGGATGGTCTGCGCGTCTGCCGCCAGTTCGCGGACGCCAATGACTGTCGTGCGTTTGCAGTCATCGGAAAGTTGAACGGTGACGTTTTCGACCGAAGCCGTTCCGCTTCCACACTGGCACGGCGGTTGACTCCCCGGATCTATGAGTATGAACCAGGGTCGCTGTGCGCGATGCAGAACGGCTTCCATCCGCTGTCGGTAATACCAGCGGTTTACCCCGACACCAAGTGTCGGGGTTAATGAAACACCCGTCACATGGGTATCCGCCCGGCCACCCAGCCGTTGTGCCGCGCCGGCCAGACAGCGATTAAACCGGGACGTAGCCGGGGCAATCACCAGAGTCGCTTTTGCCGCTTTACAGATTGCTTCCGCGGCCAGGGCATCGGTCGCATAACGCGCCTGGCTGAAATCCTTGCCGGTAACGCCGAAATATTTTGCAGCCGGGCAGGAAGCGATTGAATCAGCCGCCGCCTGAACCTTCTCGCCGATCAAACCTACGGCAAGATTTGAACCCGGTATTGATTTGTGCAAGGCAGCCGCAACATGTAGCGCCTCGCGAGCCGATTTCGCCAGCGAACCGTCAGCTTCTGTGTGAGCAAGAAGGAGAATTGTTTCCATAACTTTCAGCAAATTCGTGTTAATTCGTGCAATTCGTGTCCTACTTCTTTATCCACTCCACAATTTCCTTTGCGATTTCTTCCGGCGATTTGTCCTTCACGACCCTGGTTTCACGCAATTGTTTTGGGAGCGAAACACTGGCAAAATTCAATCCATCCCCGTTGAGTTTAGCCGGCCGGGCCTTCTGCAAAGCGGGCATGACCGTCCGCATGTTGACCATGCCAACCTGGGGATTATTTTTCGGTTCCGGCAGATTACCTGTCGCCCAACCCAGCAAAGCCGGCGGCCCGGCGCATTTCGAAATTTGATGTTTGCCGCCTTCGATGCGCTCCAGGATTTCCAACGACCCGTCGGCGGCGATTTTCAATTCGTCCACGCCCTGGAACTGATCCACGATACCGAGGCGTTCTCCGAGAATTTGCATGGTTGCGCCGGCGCCGCGCGAAGCCGATTCCCAGCCACCAAAGACGAGCAGCCTTGATTTGTCGAGACCGGGAATGGCTTGAATGGCCTCGGCCAGCATGCTGGCAACGTCGGCGGCCTCAGTAAATCCGCTGGCCGGGCCGTCGAGCGCCACCAGTTCAAAAGGTACTTTCTGCGCGACGGTCATCATCACCTGTTGGAGTTTCGCTTTGGGACCAAGGCTGACCAGCCAGACCTTTGAACCGGGATGGTGCTTTGCCAGATTCGCCGCTTCGTAGAGGGCGTGGCCCGCCCAAGGATCGAGGACGGCGGGCAACATGCTTTCATTTTTCAACGCCGGCCCGGTGGACGACGCGACCGGTTCCAGCGTCTGCAACGGGTCCGGCACGATGCCGGCGCAAACAACGATTTGATAGGCTATGCTCATAACTTTCTAACCACGGATGGACACTGATAAACACGGATTCAAAATATGAATTTCTTTTGCGCAGACGCGAAAACCGTGACACCCACCCACTCCAAAAAACTTGAGACTGTGCCTCGCGCGTTCTGATTCACTTTCAAAACGTGCTGCAATCTCATGTTTATCTGTGTTCATCCGTGTTGATCCGTGGTTGATTCAATTCTCCGCCGAATGCAGCCCGCCGGTGCCGGCGCGGAAGGCGATATTCGTTCGTTCCCGATCGTAGGGCAATGGCTGCGTGCAGTTCCACAAACAGGCGCCGCAATAAACACATTTCTCGCGGTCGAAATTCGGAATGCCATTTTCACCGGGAGTAATCGCCTGGCCACTGCATATCTCGATGCAGATTTTGGCGCTGCATTTCTGGCACAAGTCCGGGTAGATAAATATGACGTGATCCGCGTGGCCTGGAGGTGCCTGCACCTTGCCGCCCATGAGCAAAGCGTCCTGGTGCGACACCAACAACCGGCCGTCGAAGGGAATTGCCGGCCAGCCGGCTTTGTCCATCAACACGTTGTGCAATGGAACACCTTTTGATCTACACTCGTTCCGCAGCTGTATGATTTCGCCCGGCGTGATCCGCCCATGGTAATACTCCTCGAGGGGTGGGATCCTTTTCCAGGGTTGAAGCGGCACGCAATTGAACGTGACCTTATCCCGGGTCAAACCGGCCAGCGCCATGCCCATCAGACCGCGGACCACACCGCGTTGAAATCCATCCCGGGACTTTTTCGCCACCTGCGCCTCACGCTCCACCCAGCTGGCACGGCGGCGCGCGACGTAGGTTTCTTCCAGATTTTGTTTACTGAACGGCTTTTTTGCCTTGAGCAATTCAAGCACGGCCTCGGCGAGTTGCGCACCGGTGGCCCAGGCTTCGTCCACACCGGAACCGGTCAGAACATTGGTGCTGCCGCTGCCTTCGCCGATACGCGCGTAGCCGTCCCCGGCCAGGTGCGGCTCGCCGCGCTTGCCGGATTCGCCCAACGTCTTTGCACCCCACGACCGGAGCTTGCCGCCTTGCAGGTAACGCCAGAGATACGGGTGCAACATCCAATGTTGCAGATAGCGATAGGCGGTGCGCACGGGGCTGTCGAACCACGACGGCACAAAAATGCCCAGCGATGCAACGCGATCCGGATGGACATAGAGAAACCCGAAGATCTCCGGCTCGGGATAGCCGAACGTGTGCAAAACCGTACCGGCTTTGAGCGGCGTGTTCTCCGGCAAATCCACCACAAATTTCATACCCACTGCCCAATCGTGTCTGGCGTGGCCGGCGGGCACGTTGAAATGAGCGTCGAGTTGCTGGCTGATGGACCCAACCGGACCATCGCCAACCACCGTAAGCGCAGCGCGCAAGTCCATGCCCGGGGTGAAGCCTTCGGATGGATTTCCTCTTTTATCCACGCCCTGGTCGAGCAGCCGGACGCCAATCACTTTGTCTTTTTCAATGAGCGCTTGCGAAACAGGAGTGCCTGGCCAGATTTGCACCGCACCCGTATTCTGCACCTGTGCGCCAACCCACTGCATCAACTGTCCCAGGGAAAGCACCATGCCGCCGTGTTTTTGCAGAAACGCAGGCGTCCAGGGCAATTTCAAAGCATCTTGCTCGAACGGTAACAGCCCTCTAAAAGCCCGGATGAACGCGTCGGCAAGGCGAAGCGTCGCCGAACGTCGGCTGGCGCCATGCGGGTCGAGCAGATAGAGCATTCTTTCCTCGCTGACCGGCGTCGCCATGGGGATCTGCGCCTGGTCAAGATCAGGGAAAGTGGCGCGGAGTGCCCGCGCTTTGGTAACCACGCCGGAAACACCGAAGCCGATGTCGTCCGCACGTTCGTAACAGAGCACCTGCGGCGGCGACCCGGGCATGACAGCGCTTTCAACAGCCGGGGTGCCGTCGGCATTAACGAGTTGTTTGGACAATGTGGCCAGGAAACCTGCCGTCGCCGGCCCAAAGCCAACGCAGACAATGTCCGCGTCCATGCGCTGGCGCTTAGCCTCGGCGTTGGTTTCGGTCAAAGTTTCGGCAACTCCCATGGTCTTGACTTAAAGGCCACGGAGGGTTCGCATCGCCTGGTTCGCGTCAGTTTCCCTGTCCAGGGCAACATAGCAGACGAATTTATTTCCGATGGCGGCCGCCGACAACCCGCGCAGATTCAAACCGGCATCGGACAATGCCTGCGCGAGCCGCGCGCCTTGACCACGTTTGTTAAGGCCTTCAATTCTGACAGTATGGAGACTCTCGGTTTTTGTGAATCCGGCAGCGACAGCTGCCTTGGTCTGTTTTGCACCCTTGATGGGGGTGACAAACGCAACGCCGGTTCCAGGTTTGTCCGGTGCCCGTCGCGCAATAACGAACTCGAGATTCACGCCCGCCGCCGACATCGCCTTGAGTTTGGCCGCCAGTGATCCGGGGTTGTCTTCGATCGCAGCCACCCAGGTATCCACTCGTCTAGCTTTCATGATTGATTTCCTTTCGATGAGTTTATCTCGTCCAATTGGTCAAAAGCTCAAGCCGGATAATCCAATGCTTCGCGCGTCATCACCTTCGTCAACGCCTCAGCAGCGCGGTCCTTGGCCAGGCGACAGCCGGTGAGACAGCCATCCAATTTGGCGCGCAGTCGGACAAACGCTTCCAGGCCGGCAAACCGCGCACAGGGACCCGCTTTCAACGGATGTGATTCACCACTTTCATAGACATCCGAGTAAGCCCGGGCTGATCCGTCGATACCGGGAATGATGCCTTCCAGCGTTTCCAGTTCGTTGGCGCAATAGCAGGCATGACAACTGGCTTCATCCCAGGCCGGATGGCGATTATAGCCGTGAATGATTTCGGCGCAGATGCGGCCGACTTCGCCAGCCGCGCGGGCGGTTTGAACGTGGCAGAGGTCGGTGAAGAATGAAACCGTGCCACTGACGCTTTCCGTCAGTGCAGAATTTTCGAAACCCCTGGTTTCCAGTTCGACAACGTCCAGAATAAATTGTCGGGCGGCCAGCAACCAACAAAGCGCATCGGCCAGCGGGAACGTCACTCCCTGGCGGGATTTATGATAGAGTCGGGCTCCGTCTGCATCGGTTGCGGTCTGGAGATGTTTGAGCGTCCAGAGCCAGAGCTGCATGGCCGTGGCCAGGGTGCAGGCGCCGGAACCCGGGCGGTCGGAGGCCGTCCGTCGCATTTCGGCTATCCAATTCTCGAATTGAGCGAGGAACAACTCGCTGGTCATGGTGAGGGAAAGCTGCAACCGCTGAACCGCCTCCGGTCCTTCGTAGGTGGCTTCGAGTTGGGCGTCCATCCACTTTTGTCCAAGGAAACCCGGGCAATCTTCGGTAATGCCATAACCGCCCATGAGACTGACCGCCTCGCGCATCATGTTTGCGCCGTGCCCGGTGTTCCAGAGTTTGCACGCCGGACACAGGACATTGGCCAGCGAATCAAGCAAAGCAAAGCTTACCAGCGGATCATTCCGTAATTCCTCCTCCCGTTTATGATCGCGCTCACCGACGGGATGCAAAGTGATTCGTAAAAGCTCCAGCGCCTCCTGCTGTTTCTTCTGCAGCTCTTTGAACGCGGCCCGGCCGGTCAATTTCTTTTGTGCCAGCCACTGGTCTTTCTGCTTTTCCAGCGGATCCAATTCATCAAACAATCGCGCGGCGGCAAAGCCCAGCGATGCGCTCGCCTCGCCGGTCGCCCAGACATCCACCAGCCGGTGCAGCGCGTCCTCTTTCTGTTGAATGCCCAGTTCAAACCGCGGAGTACCCGGCGACCCTTCACCGCCACGGAATCGCCGGCGCTGGTAAAGAATCACCGGCTCAACGGCCGAAAGCAGTTTGGCGCTGGTCATCAACCCGACGGTGACGCGGGTCCGGCGGAAAACAGCCTCAATGATTTCACTGTGCGAATAATTCGGTACGATGACGCCGTCCTTGACGGTATATCCGCCGACGATTCGGCTGGCGGGCACTTTCAAATTGAAAACCGGATCGTTCGTGGAAGAAAGTTGATGGACGAGTTTTTTGGTGGGCGTACCGCGGTCCCAGGTACCGGGATCACCCTCTTCCAAAATCACCATGCAACTGCCTTTGATGCGTTCGTCATCCGAATCCACGGCGGCAGTGACGACATTGGCAAAACCCATGTTGGTAATGAATCGCCCCCGCTTGTCCACCTGCAACATGGGTTCGCCACCCTCTTTCCAATCGGCAACGCGCACTTTGCCGGCCAGCATGCCGGTTTCCACGCCGACGAATGGAATGGGTTCAGTCAGGGCGAATGCGGCGCGGACCTGTTTGCGCTGTTCACCCGGTTTGACCGGTGCCGCGGCATTGATGTATCTGGCACGTTGCTCCGGCGTGCCACGCTCATGAATCGGCGCAAGGCCGAGATTGCCAGCCAGGCTGCAGGTGGCTGCACCGGCATCCACCCATGCCAGTTCAAATGCGATCAGCGCCAGCCCCAGATTCTTTGGGCCGGTGATGAATCCGCCCTGTTCCGGTTCAAGACACGCGGCGGTGATGCCGCTCTCATCAAAGTGCGGGAGCAATGCGGCCTTTTCTGCTGTCCATTCATGCGAATTGCGGCCACCGGCGGCGACCAGGCGCGCTACCGGTCCGCGGGCGACGTTACGCGCGGCCTGGATGAGCATTTGTAATTCATAGCGGTCGGCGAATCGCCACATAATCTGGCGGACGTCATCGGCTGGCAGGGTGAGAAGGGACGCGTACGATTTCGTTTCGGCAAGCGCTTGCATAAAATTGCCTTTGTTCAATGTGATATGGACGTAGCCACATCCCGCGCGACGAATTCCGGCGTGGGCATCGGCGGACCAGATGCCGACCTGGCTTTACTTCAGGAAGTCCTAGAGGTTCGGGCATTAATTGGCTAACCACTTAATGCTCTTT
>JBGPDH010000056.1:0-16040 GCA_041482195.1 Verrucomicrobiia bacterium | reverse complement strand
GGTGCAAAAACTTTAGCGCAACAAAGAAAAAATATGAAAAAGACGACACTGTGGTCACCGTGGCTTCTGGGACTCTGCTTCCTTGGCATTGGCGTTAATGTCCATGCCGTGAATCTTTACCTGCGCTCCGGTTCTTCAGCCTGCACCTACAACGGCAGCACGACACAAACGCTGCAATTGGCGTCCGGCACCAATCAGACGGGCATTGCCTTCTCCGGCAGGACGAACCTGTTCAGCTTCTATTCCGCGCCACTGACTAATTCCGTTTACATCGCGGCCGGCAAGAAAATAAGCGGAACCATCGGGGTGCAAAACAACGGGACCGCCGACTTCCAGTTCAACGCCGGCGCGGCTTTTTATGATTACGACCCGGCGACTGGAAACCAGGTCCAAATGCTTGTGACCGCCACTTCCGGCCTGGTCACCGCGGGTAAAAGCGGCAAAAGCGGTCATGTCACCTTGCCCACAACCCGGCTCGGCGGGGCGGGATATACGATCCCTGCGGGCCACCTGTTGAAAACGGTCTTCACGGTGACGGTCAACGTGAGCAGCGGCATCAATGGCGCTTTGATTTATAATGCCGGCAGCGGCAATGGCAAATCCCTTGTCCAGTTCCCACAGGATAACAGCATTCTCTGGCCGTTCGGAAATTTCCCGACGACGCCGAACGCCACCATTACGGCGCCGGCCTCCGTGCAGCAGAATTCCACCGGTAGTATGGCGTCCGTGCTGAATGCCGGAATCGGCGCCACTTATTTCTGGAGTATTACCAATGGAACCATCACTGCCGGACAATCCACGCCTCAGATCACCTGGTCGGCCGGCACAGCCGGCACAGTCGGCCTGGGAATTACCATCGTGAACGGTTGTTTTTCAGCGAGCGGAGCGGCGGTAATCACTCTCAACGCTAAAACTAACCAGACGATTACTTTTAACGCGATCCCGACGCAGTCCTACGACAATCCGCCAGTCACCCTGGTCGCCACCGCCTCTTCCGGCTTACCGGTCACTTATAGCCTCGTCTCCGGCCCGGCAACCGTGTCCGGCACTACCCTGACGATAACGGGTGCGGGTACGGTCGTATTGGACGCAAATCAGGCGGGCAATTCCAATTACAATCCCGCAGTGGCCCAGCAATCATTCAGCGTGGATCCGGTGGCTCTTTCCGTCTCAGGCATCACCGCCAACGACAAAGTTTACGATAGTACCACCGGGGCTGTGCTCAACACGAACAGTGCGGTGTTGGTCGGCGTGGTATCCGGCGACAGCGTCGCTCTCGACTTTACCTTCGCGGCGGGCTATTTCGCCGATGGGAACGTTGGAACGGACAAAACGGTGCAAATCAGTGGCCTGGACATTGGGGGTGCGAGTGCGAGCAATTACACGCTAACTGCCCCGACCACAACCGCCAGTATTACTCCAGCATCCCTGACCGTGACCGCGAACAATCAGGTGAAAACCTGTGGACAACCCAATCCGATGCTGACGGTCAATTATTCGGGCTTTGTCGGTGGCGAAGATGCCAGCGTGTTGACGTCCCCGGCTGTTCTCAGCACGCTGGCGACGGTTAACAGTGCCGCCGGCCTGTATCCGATCACCGCCAATGACGCTGTCGCCGCCAACTACGCGATGAGTTATGTCGATGGAACGCTCAGCGTGGTTCCCGCACCGCAATTATGCAGTTCCTGTGTCAGCCTGAATGGAAACAGCCAATTCATCGTGAGCTGGCCAACGCTTACCAACCAAATCTATCAACTTGAATGCACCACCAACATCGTCGCGCCCACCTGGACACCCTGCGGTGGTCCCATGGTTGGAAATGGCGCTCCCATGGTCATAAGCAACTACATGGGTGCCGCGCCGCAGTGCTTCTTCCGCGTGAAATTGCAGTAACCGGAGTTGCACATCTCAATCAAATTACCAGAACGATTTGGGGTTGAGTTGAGTCAGGCCGGCGGGTGAAAACCCGCCGGCCTGCAAATTTATCAATGACGGGCAGATGCCGGAGCTGAGATCCTGTTGTTTATAGGGCGGTGTCCTGATTTGCCAGGAGCGCGGATTGTCCTCAATCCGCAGCGGCTGAGGCTGTCGAACAAGCTGCGAGTTGAGATAACTCGCGCTCCACTTCGGTAATTTGGACTCCAAGCTGGCGTGAGAAGGTAGCCGCACCTGTGAAAGTGCGGATGGAATTGGCGGATCGTTGAAATCCGCGTTTTGACAAACGCGGCTACAGGGCAGTGCCGTTTAGGGTTGCCATGCGGTAGCGCTAGTTTAAAATACGTACCGTTCAAATGAAATATTTTGGGCTGTTTGTCGCCATGATAGCGATGCCGGTTTTCACGGTATCGGCGCAGGTCACCGTCAATGTGACTGTCGACCAGGATCAATTTCTGCCCGGTGAATCCCTGCCGGTGGCGGTGCATATTACCAATCAATCCGGCCAGTCCCTGCATCTGGGTGCCGATCCGGGCTGGCTGAGCTTCAGCGTGGAGGCGGCGGACGATTTTATTGTCGTGAAAAATTCCGATCCACCGGTCCAGGGCGAGTTTAATTTGGATTCATCACAGGTGGCCACCAAGCGTGTTAATTTAGAACCCTGTTTCGATCTGAAGCAGGCCGGACATTACCGGATTATCGCCACGGTGCGAATCAAGGATTGGAACACGGACGTCACCAGTTCTCCGCGTGGATTCGACATCATTGACGGCGCAAAGTTATGGTCGCAAGTATTTGGAGTGCCCTTGCCGACCGGCGTGTCGAATCGCCCGCCGGAAGTCCGCAAATACACCCTCGAGGAGGCCAATTATCTGCACTCGCAACTGCGCCTGTACGCACGCGTGAGCGATGAGTCCGGGGCAACGGTGATCAAAGTTCGGGCGATTGGGCCGATGGTTTCTTTCAGCCAGCCGGAAGAGCAATTGGACCAGCGCAGCAACCTGCACGTGCTCTACCAGAGCGGCGCGTCGACCTTCCTCTATTCGGTGATCAATCCCGATGGTGATCTGTTGCGTCAGGAAATTTATGACTACATTGATGCCCGGCCCCGGCTTCGGGTCGGCAATGACGGCAGCATCAACGTCGTCGGTGGCAGCCGGCGCGTGAAGCCGCAGAATATCCCATCGGTCAAATCACCAGATCAGTTGAGTGTGCCCGCCGGACCCTGAGGACATTGTTATTGCGTCAGGTCCTGCCCGGACCCGACCTGCAGCTGCATTTGTTTGACAATGAGTCGTGCGCGGCCAACTGCCGTATCCTCGGTTTCTCCAAAAAATGATTTCAACTGCACCCGTACTGCGGCCACCGGATCGCCGTTGTGGTCGGTCAACGGCATGGTTACGGCGACCGTGCCTTTGCCTCGCCCGAAAAATACCGTCCCGGTGGTAATGGCGCCTTTTTCGGCGTCACTGCCCGGTTGCCCGATTTCGTTCTCGTGGTTGCTGGCAATGATTTGCGGGTTGCCCTGGTCGTCCAGGGTGTAAATCCGCAGTTCGAGAATGCGGGGATATTTCTGCATCATATTTTGGACGAGCTGTTGCGCCATGGGCACGCGCGGGGTGTAGTTAATGGAGGTGTCGCCAAAGTAACTGACGGCATCGGATTTTGTCCAAAATCCGATTTGGCCGGAGGTAAAAGTATTGTCGGTCAACAGCGGCATGACCGTCTGGTCATCGAGCAGGCAGGTAATTTGATTGCCCTGGCATTGGATGCCCAACGTGTGCCAGGCATTGGTGGTGATGTTGGTATCCGGTCCGAGGAGATTGCCGCGCAGGCCATTCACGACTTTGTAGAAGCGAATGTTGTGGCCCAGAGCGCTGGCGCGAACCACGTAAAAATTCGACGAATTCTGGTACCGAAAAACGATGCCTGCCATTTGTTCCGCCGTACCGCTGACGATTTTAAACCGGGTTGTCAGTTTGAAGTCCTTAAAGGTTTCCTTGTTATAGATCAGCATGGGAAACCGTTCGTCGGTCGGGTCCCGGCTGAGCTGGGCGAGCACCGCATGGCGGGTCAGAACCGGCACTCGATTGGATTGCGACAGCCACGACCCAAAGGCCGAGGGCGATTCATCCATGACAACTTTCCAGTCACCTTTTTCGCCGCTGCCGGCCAGCGCGCTGTGAAAACCGGTCGGGGTGGTATTGGTCGGGAAATTGCTGAAATCAATTTTTAAGTCCGCACCCTGGGTGGACAAAGCCAGCGTCAGCGCGAAACCAAGACACCATTTATACATCGCGCGCAAGGTAACAAAAAGCGGCCGGACGACAAGTGTTTGCGCCCGGCCGTTGCAATTTGTTCTGTTTACGCCTTCCAGATCATGTCGGCGACCGTCTTGCCCGCTGGAATGAACGGAATGACGTGCGTGCTGTAAGGCGTGACCACGTCGAGGACATAAGGCTCCTTGGCGTCGAGCATCCGCTGGATGGCGGCGCGCAAATCCTTTTTGAACATCACGCGCTCGCATTTCACACCGAATGAATTGCAGACACGGACGTAGTCGGGATAAATCTCAGGACGATGTTCCGGGTCGCCGAGGTAGGTGTGGCCGCGGTTGCCGGCATAGAAGTTGTCTTCCCATTGCACCACCATGCCGAGATGCTGGTTGTTCAGGATGATGGCCTTGGCGTTGATTTTTTCGACATGCGCTGTGGCCAGTTCCTGAATGTTCATCAGGAACGATCCGTCGCCGTCGATGTCAATCACTTCCCGGTCCGGGTGTGCGACCTTGATGCCGAGCGCCGCTGGAAAACCGAAGCCCATCGAGCCCAGTCCGCCACTGGTGATGAACTGGCGCGGGTGTTCATATTTAAACCATTGTCCGGCCCACATCTGGTGCTGGCCCACGCCGGTGGTGATGATGGCGTCGCCCTTCGTCAATTCGTAAAGGGCCTCGACCACCATCTGCTGCAGGATGAC
Organism: Verrucomicrobiia bacterium; assembly: GCA_041482195.1. Lineage (GTDB taxonomy): Bacteria > Verrucomicrobiota > Verrucomicrobiia > Limisphaerales > UBA11358 > UBA11358. The sequence continues at coordinate 11,126 of JBGPDH010000056.1, read as the reverse complement.
CTGGTTTTCTTGTCCCTGCATATGGTCTTTCATGTGGTCGCTGCCGGCAATTTCACTGGTGATGCGATAGGCGAATGGCGCCTTCTTTTTCCACTCGTCAATCTGCTCCAGCCAGGCGGTGTGTTTCTTGTTGACCGGATGCTGCTCCAACATCCGGTTCAAACGGGTGAGCGCGTCCTTGATGTCGCCCACCACGGGCAGATGCGCCTTCCGGTTCTTGTTCAGCTCGGACGCGTCAATATCCAGGTGCACAATCGTGCCGTGCTTGCAGAATTCCTCGAACTTACCGGTCACGCGGTCGTCGAACCGCACACCGAACGCCAGCAACAAATCCGCACCGTCCTTCATTTTCACCATCGGATCGTTGAACGACTTGCGGTGCGCATATTCGCCGTTCACCGCCCAGTTGGCAAAAGCCGCGCCATGCATGCCCAGCCAGCGCAACGACAGCGGATGCGTCTCGGGAAAACCGCCGATGCCCATGAGGGTTGTCGTCACCGGAATATTCGCCGCCTCGGCAAACTTCTTGAGTTCCGCTGACGCGCCGCTGCTGATAATGCCGCCGCCGCAATAAATCACCGGCCGCTCGGCCTTTTCAATCAGGCCCATGATTTCGTTCAACGCGAGGTCATCGGCGCGCAAATCCGGTTGCGTATAACCCGGCAGACCCTTTTTGATTTGCGCCAGCGTCGGCCAGACCGGCTGGGTCTTGGCCTGCTGAATGTTCTTGGGAACGTCAATCACCACCGGACCGGGACGGCCGGTTTGCGCAATGTAAAAGGCCTCCTTGACGATGCGCGGAATGTCGTTTACGTCCGTGATGAGATAGCTGTGCTTCACAATCGGCAAGGTCACGCCGATAATGTCGGTTTCCTGGAAGGCGCCCCGCCCGATCATGTTTTGATTGACCTGGCCGGTGATGGCGATGAGCGGGCAGGAATCCAGGTAGGCGTCGGCGATGGCGGTCACGAGGTTGGTCGCGCCGGGGCCGCTGGTGCCCATGCACACTCCGGCCTTGCCGGTCGCGCGGCCGTAACCTTCCGCCGCGAAACTGCCACCCTGTTCATGCCGCGGCAGGATGGTGCGGATTTTGGATTTCGTGAGCGACTGATGAATTTCCATGCTCGCGCCACCCGGATAGGCAAAAATAACTTCGACCCCTTCACGTTCGAGGGCTTCGACGAGGATGTCGCGGCCGTACATGGCGGCGCCGACTTCGGCGCGCGGGGCGGCAGATGTTTTTTGCGTGGTGGTTTCAGTTGTATTGCTCATAGGCTCGGGCGATTAAGAGTAAGATAATGATTACGAGTAAGAATCAGCCACGACGATGACATCCTCTTAATCTTAATTTTTCTCTTAATCTTAATCATTGTTTTCTCGGTTATGGCCGGCGTCGCGGATCAAGCAAAAACCCACGACCGTTTCCAGCCGTGGGTTCTTGTTAAAACTTGGTTGAGTTCAACAAGCGCCAACGGCGTCGGCGACTACGACGACGACCACAGGGACAGCTTGTAGAACTTTGTTCAACATTACGCGTTCAGTTTACCGGAGTTATCGGCCGGGTCAAGCCCTTTTTTGCTCACTTTTTTGGAAACCAGGCGGCGGGTTAACGGAGGGTACTGTACCAATGAAAAAGGCCGCGGAAATTTCCGCGGCCGGTGCAAAAATGTACCGTTATCAGTTTACTCGGCTTTCTTTTCTTTCTTTTCGGCCTTAACCGCCTTGGGCGCCTTGGCGCCTTTTTCGGTCTTTTCCGCTTTGGCAGGTTTCTCCCCGTGCTTCGCTTCCCGAGGTTTGGCTTCGGCTGCTTCGACTTTTACCGCTTTTTCGGTCCGCGGGGTTTTCTCAGTCCTGGCGTCCCGTCTGACCGGACCACGTCTCTCTGTCCTTCCCTTTTTATCTTCCCCGTCCCTGGCTTCGGCAGGCCCGGTCGCCGCTGCCGCTTCCGGAGCGGGTGCGGCGGCAGGAGTGGTGCTCTCGACCCGGACTTTGAGGGTGCCTTTGACTTCGGCGTGAAGGTTCAATTCCACTTCGTGGTCGCCCAGGAAGCGAATCGGGTGTTCGAGGTGAATCTTCCTTTTATCGAGTGAAATATCGAACTGATGCTTCAATTCATCGGCAATCATGCCGGCAGTTACCGAGCCGAACATCTTGCCGTCCTCGCCGGCCTTCACCTTGATGAGGCAGACAAATTTCGACAGCGCCTTGGAGAGTTCGGTCATGGTATTGAACTCATGCGCTTCGCGCTCGGCGCGACGCTGACGCAGGGCTTCGATCTGACGTTTGTTGGCCTGGGTGAGGGGGATGGCCAGCCGCTGCGGGAACAGGAAATTGCGCGCGTAACCGGCGGCGACCTTTACCTGGTCGGATTCCGCACCGAGGCCGACGATGTTGTGAGTCAGAATAACTTCAGTTTTCATTTCGTTGATGCGTTAAATCGTTAAAGCGTTGAAGCGGTCTTGGAACATTCAACATTCAACACCGAACACCCAACATCCAACAAATGCTCCGACAAGTGAAGTTCATTGGATATTCGGAGTTGAATGTTGGTTGTTGAATGTTTTCCATCATTTCAGAATGGTACGTCGTCGCTTTCCGGCGGCACGTCGCCGTCAGCCGGTTGGGGTGCGGGCGTTGAGGAACCGGCAGCCGGGCGCGAACGCGGTGCTTCGGAGGCGCCTTCGCCGCGGCCGCCACCGGAGTCGAGAAATTGAAAGTTCTCGAGCACGACGCCCAGTTTGCTTTTCTTCTGGCCGCTTTGCTTGTCCTCCCATTGGTCGAGCTTGAGGCGGCCTTCAATCAAAATGGGGCGGCCTTTTTTCAGGTATTGGCCGATGGTTTCGGCCTGTTTGCCGAAGGCATCCACGTCCACAAAAGTCACTTCCTCCTTCAACTCGCCGGTTTCGCTTTTCCACTTGCGATTGCAGGCGATGCCGAGACGAGCTACCGCTGTGCCCTTGGGCGTGTAACGCAGTTCGGGGTCGCGGGTCAAATTTCCGGCGAGAATCACTCTATTGAAACTGGCCATAGGCGGTGGTGGTTGAGGGTTGAGCGGTCTACTTGGCGGGTTTGGGTTCTGGCGACTGCGTAAAGAACGCGCGGAAAATTTCCTCGTTCAGCGCCAGTTTCGTCCGCAATTGCGTGACAATCGTCGGTGAGCCGGTGAAGATGACATTCGCATAAAAGCCGGCGTTGTGTTTCTTGTCGGCCACGCGCGCAAAGCTCTTGCGGTCCATCTTCTGGACCGTTTCCACCTTGCCGCCCGCCGCCGCAATCTCGGAGGAAATCTTGTCGAGCGCGTCCTTGACGCCCTCTTCCCGCCCCGCCGTATTCAGGATGAACAAACCTTCGTATCGTTTCATTTCGTCTTCGTTGAATTGTTAAATCGTTAAATTGTTAAATCGGTTTAACGACTCAACCATTTAACTCTTCAACCGTTCCATTAAACTGGTTCATTGCTTTTTGTATTCCGTCGGCCAGCCAGCATTCCGCCTGGTCGGCCGCCCGATCCAAAACTTTTTCCATCAACGCCGCTTCCGCCCGGTCAAAACGGCTCAGCACGTAATCCGTAATCTCGCGCAGGCCGTCCTGGCGTCCGATGCCGAGCCGTAATCTCGCGAATTCGCGTGAACCCAAATGCTGTTCGATGGATTCCAGCCCGTGATGGCCGCCGCTGCTGCCACCCGCCCGCAACCGGATGCCGCCCAAAGGCAAATCCGCATCGTCCACTGCCACCAGAATCCGCGTTCGCGGCAACCGGTAAAATTTCACCAGCGCCCCGACCGTTTCGCCGCTCGCGTTCATGAACGTTTGCGGCTGGCACAGCAACACCGGGTGATCCTGATGTTCCGCACGGGCCAGGCGCGCATGGAATCGGCGCTCGTTTTTCCACTCTGCCTGCCAGCGCGCGGCCAGTCTTTCGACCAGCAAAAAACCGGCGTTGTGGCGCGTTTTTTTGTATTCCGCGCCCGGATTGCCCAGGCCCACGATGAGATGCAATGGCTCCATGCGCGGCGCGGGCGCGGCGACCCTCGCGGATCGCCCGCAAAATTATTTCTTTTTCTCCGCCGGCTTTTTCTCGGCGGCTTTGTCGGCACCCTTTTCCGCAGGTGCCGCAGCACCCTTCTCGGCGCCCTTGGCGGGGGCCTTTTCGCCGGCCTTGGCGCCCTTTTCGCCCTTGGCCGGGGCTTCGCCCTCTTCGCCGTCTTCCTTCTTTTCCTTGAGCATTTCGACATCGCCCGCGGCCACCGCTTCGGTGGTGGTCGCCGCCACTTCTTCCTCTTCCGTGCGCGGCACGGCCACGGCCACCACCGGAATGTTTTTATCACCCAGAATTTCGACGCCCGGGGGCACCTTGACTTCACCGAGGTGAACGGCTTTCCCGAGTTCGAGATGGCTGACATCAATCACGATCTGTTCCGGCAAATCCTTGGGCAGGGAACGGACCCGGAGCTTGAACAGGACGTGTTCAAGCACGCCGCCGCTGTTCTTAACGCCGGCCGCTTCGCCGACGGTCTCGACCGGTACCTGGATAATCACCTTTTCGTTCTCGGCCACCTCATGCAAATCGACGTGCAGGACTTTGCCGTCGAGGGGGTGATGCTGAATTTCCTGGACCAGCGCGAGGCGTTTGGCGCGCGCATCGTTTTCCACCGACAAATCCACGAGCAGATTTTCCGAGGCGGAATGGTGGATGAGCTCGCCGATTTCCCTGGCGTTGATTTCGAGGTTTTGCGGTTTGGCCTGGCGGCCGTAAATGACCGCCGGCACGCGACCTGTGTCGCGCAATTTCTTGACTCCGCCCCGTCGCATCTGCGTCCGGGGATACGCTTTTAATGGCACCGATTTCATGCTAAAAAAACTTTCCGCGGGCTAACTGGTGCGCCCGCCTTTGAATTCAAAGAGCGAGTTCACCGACGAATTGCTGTTAATTCGCTTGATGGCTTCGCCCAAAAGTCCCGCCACCGAGAGGGTGGTTATTTTTACACCGTCAATTGCGGGGCGTTGGACTGTATCAGTTGTTATCAATTCGTCAATGACTGATTTTCGCAATCTTTCGATGCCTACATTGTTGAGAATCGCGTGGGAAACACAGGCCAGAATCTGTTTGGCCCCCTTTTTCTTCAACAACGTCGCCGCTGCCGTCAGCGTGCCCGCCGTTTCCGTCAAATCGTCCACCAAAAGAATGTTTTTGCCCCGGATTTCACCGATCACGGCCATGGATTCCACCTCCGTCGCGTTTTTGCGCCGCTTGGCCACGATGGCCAGCCCGGATTCCATCACCTGCGAATAGGCGTGAGCCATCTTCAAGCCGCCCACGTCCGGGCTGACGACCACCAGGTCAGACAGGTTTTTCTTCCTTAAATATTCATACATGACCGGCGCCGCGTACAGATGGTCCACCGGGATGTCGAAGAACCCCTGGATCTGCTGCGCGTGCAAATCCATCGTGAGGATGCGGTTGACCCCCGCCGCCACGAGCAGGTTGGCGATGAGCTTGGCTGTGATCGGAACCCGCGGCTGGTCCTTGCGGTCCTGCCGGGCGTAACCATAAAACGGCAGCACCGCCGTGATCCGCATCGCGCTCGCCCGCCGCAACGCATCAATCATGATGAACAGCTCCATCAAATTGTGATTGGTGGGCGGCGACGTCGGCTGGACCACGAACACGTCCTCGCCGCGCACGTTTTCCTCGATCTTGATGAACGTTTCGCCATCGGGAAAGGGCTGGATGGAGCACTTACCCAATTCGGTGCTGATGGATTTGCAAATCGCGCGAGCCAGAGGCTCGTTGGCGGTACCGCTGAAAACTTTCACAAATTAGTTAATATCTGGTTAAAAACACGAAAACCGCCGCGACCGGCGGATGAAAACGTGACTTGACTGTAACAACGAACAACCTTGGCGCAAGCTGAAATTGGATGCCAGTTGGACACGTCTGAAAACTCCTTGTCAGGTTTCCCGTGCAGGAGTATTTCCCTGTTAATTCCGTCTGATTCAGATGTGTGGCAAAATTACAACGCTGAATTTTCTATGAAAACGCTGGCGCCGGCTTTCCTCGTTTCGCTCATCGCTGTTCTCCTTGCGCCTACCAAAGCGTTGGGGGATGGAATGTTCGTCGTGCCCAAATTCGTCTGGGAAAAGCACAAGGACATCAACGAACCGACACAAAAGGCCATTATCGTCTATGACGCCGGGTACGAGGATTTGATTTTACAGGTCAAATACGAAGGGCCGGTGGACGAATTCGGCTGGCTCATTCCCGTGCCGAACCTGCCGACGGTGCAAAAAGGCTCGATGAAATGTTTCTACGAATTGAGCCAATACACGCAACGGAATTTCGAACAGCAAGCTGGAGGAATACCGATGGCAGGCAGTCTTGGCATAGCTGACAACGAAAAGCCTGAACCTATTAAAGTAATCGAGGTCAAAACCGTCGGTGCTTACCAAATCGCCGTGCTTTCGACCCAGGATTCCGGCGCACTGGCAAAATGGCTGGAGGCAAACCGGTTCTATTTTCCGACGAACAAGACCGACGTACTGGATGCCTACATCAAACAGCAATGGTATTTCGTCGCGGCTAGAATCAACCTCTCAGCGAGCGGCGGTTTTCGGCTCCTCTCTCCGCGACTAGCGCAAAATGAACCCAATGCAAATTATTCTGCCCATTTGAAACTCGCCAGCGGTGAATTGAATCCGCTGCAAATCAGTTTCGGCAGCGACCGCTGCGTGTTTCCACTCAATATTTCTTCCGTCAACGGCAAGCCGTCGGAGGTGCAGGTTTATGTGCTCTCGCCGGAACCGCTGGTTGAAAAAGGGATGTTTGAAGAGAAACAACGGGAACACGACCGCATCAATGAGGAATGGAAAGCCAGGCGAAGGCAGTCGCTGGAAAATATTCAGGCTCTCCTAATGGCGTGGCAGATGCATAAAATGGGAATTCCATCAACCGGACCTCTTCCACCAGTAAAATCGGAAAACGAATTGGCTCAAATACCAGAAGTACCATTTTGGGAGGTGTTGCCGTACGGTATGGTGTCCGCAAACGTCCTTTCCGATTGTGGAAAACAAATCCCACGACTCAAAAGCAAATCGTGGTGGTTGACTAAACAAACGTGGACGTTCCAACCGGAAAAGATGCGTGACCTTGAGTTTGCACCAGCCATTCCGGTGCTGGCGGCGGAGCTAACCAATAAGGCTGGTTACTTCGCCGCTGCCAATCTGGTCTCGCTAGGATCCAACGCCGTGCCGGTTTTCCTGGCTGCGCTTGAAAGTGACGATTCAACCGCACGGGTCAATGCCGCTTCAGTACTCCAACGGATGAATGATCCGCGAATAACCAGGCAGCTGGCTGTTCTACTCAAGGATCCGCAGCCCGAAATAAGAGCACGCGGTGTTGTGGTAGCGATGAACCACTGGAATCCCGAATTTACCGAAACTTTTGTCGGTTTGCTACGGGACAAATATCCGGAAATCCGTAGTGAAGCGGTAGCCGGTTTGGTTGGACATTTTGACGATGCAAATCAACACGTCCCGGCTTTTCAGACGATGCTTGAAGATACGAACCCGGACGTTCAGGCTTCGGGTCTGGAAATGTTACAGCGACTCGGCGTGCGGGTTCCGCAAGAAGAGTTGCTGCGATTGTGCAGCGTCCCTCAGCGACAAGCGGTTGCCAGCACCTACGCGCTATTGCAATTATGGTACAGCAAAATTTCAAAAGAGGAAGCCGTTGCATACTTACGTAACCCCGAAATTCTGGCACGACTGATTGGCCTGAATATCTTGTATCGGAACGCGGACAAGCAATCTATCGAACTGGCGTTGCCGCTCTTGAAAGACCCGGAAAAGATGGTGCGGATGCGGGCCGCCGACACGCTCTGCGCGCTCACAGGCCAACATTTCACCGAGGATCAGGCGGACCAATGGCAGGCATGGTGGACGGCCAACAAAGCCGATTTTGTGGTTCAACAACGTCCAGAAGAATTACGGCTGTGCATTCCTGATTCTCCACCGGAAAACGTCAGCGGCCGCCCATCTCCGGCCATGCTCCCGGAAAATCTTCCACATTGACTTTGAAACCCCCAAGCATTGTTCGGTGCTCCGTTCTCCATTTGTGAAAATTCGTGTAATTCGTGTCCAAGGATTTATCTTCTCGTCATGCTTTATCGGGTTCTGGGCAAGACGGGTCTGCGTGTGTCAGTCATCGGCGTCGGCACATGGCAGTTTGGCGGCGAGTGGGGACACGAATTCTCGCAGGCCGAAGCCGACGCCATCCTCGACGCAGCGGCGGAATGCGGCATCAACCTCATTGACACCGCCGAATGTTATGGCGATCACCTGTCCGAGCAGCTGATTGGCGATTACCTGTCGCGGCGCGATCGCTCCCGCTGGCTGGTGGCGACCAAGTTCGGCCACCACTTCAACCGTTTTATGGATCGAGATGACGACTTTTCCATGGCCGGCGTCCGGAGGCAGCTTGAAGCTTCACTCAAGGCGCTGCGCGTGGACACAATTGACCTTTACCAGTTTCATTCCGGTTCCGACACGCTGTTTCAGAACCAGGAATTGTGGACGATGCTGGCGGAGCAAAAGCGCGCGGGCAAAGTCCGGCATCTGGGTGTTTCTATTCTGCAAAAGGGCAGTGAATTACAGGCGCGCGCGGCTTCAAAATATGGCGTGGAAGCGCTGCAGGTTTTCTATAATCGGCTCGATCGCCGCGCCGAGACGTTGTATTTCCCGCAGGCGGAACGCGACCAACTCGGTATCCTCGCCCGCGTGCCGCTCGCCAGTGGATTGCTTTCCGGTAAATACAAACCCGGCGCGACCTTTGCCGTTGGTGATGTGCGCAGCACTTTTAACGCGGAGAAAATGGAACGTGACCTGATGGAAGTCGAACGTCTGCAAAAAGAAGAAGTGCCCGCTGGCGTACCGATGGCTAAATGGGCGATGGCCTGGTGCCTGAAGAATCCGGTAGTGACGGCCATTATCCCCGGCTGCAAGAATCCGGACCAAGTGAAGGCCAACGCCGCCGCGGCGGAGTTGATATAGCTGTGGTAGCACCCGCCTCCGGCGGGTTCAATTCGGCGTCCCACCGAATTGCTTTGGCGTAAGATGGACTGTGGCCTGGCAAACGAACAGTGATGGCAACATCGGCTGAAGGTTTCGGGCGCGACGCCCGAAACAACCCGCGAGACGCGGGTGCTACACCAGGAATCTACCCGCCGTCAACCACCCGGTCATCCTGATAAAATATCGCTATTTGATCAAACCCCTGCTTTATTTCGCCGCCAATGCAGCTGCGATGGCCTGAGTTACGTCCGCCGAGTCGGGTTTAACGGGTGAGGCAAAGCGATTGAGGATCTTGCCATCGCGGCCGATCACAAATTTGGTGAAGTTCCAGCCGATGTTGCCCGGGAATGGCGAACCCTCGCCCGCCAGCAGCACGTACAGTGGATTGCGGTTGGCGCCGTTGACCTCAAGCTTGTCGAACATGGGAAAGGTCACATCGTATTTCGAGGTGCAGAACTGTTTGATTTCCGCGTCGGTGCCGGGTTCCTGTTGCGCAAACTGGTTGCACGGAAAACCCAGCACGACCAGACCCTGGTCCTTGTACTTTTTGTAAACTGCCTCGAGTGCTTCATACTGCGGGGTGAACCCGCATTTGGACGCGACGTTGACAATCAGCAACACCTTGCCCTGATAAGGTTTTAATGAAGTGTTGTTGCCGTCGATGTCCTTGAGCGGAATGTCGTAAAGGGACTCCGCGGCGCGGGTGACCAGGACTTGAAGGAAAGTAATCGCGACCAGTAGAACAAGTGCTTTCATGGTGGGAACAATGCACCGGGTCAGGTCGGCTGTCAATCGTACTCCGGGTTTTATCTCGTAATCCAGCCCCCACCCATCACCAGGTCGTCCTGATAAAATACGGCGGCCTGACCCGGGGTGATGGCGCGCTGGGGCGAATGCAGTTTCACCTTCACCGAACCGTTGCCCGTTGGTGTTACCGTGGCCGGTGTCCCAGGGTGATTGTACCGGATTTTGGTCGTCACCTCCATGGGTTTCGCGAGTTTGTCGAACGGAATCCAGTTGCAATGCGACGCGGTAAACTCATCACGATCAAGCGCAGATTCGTCGCCGACCACGACGCGATTGTTTTCAGCATCCAATTCGACGACATAGACCGGCTTGGGGGTGGTGATGCCCAGGCCTTTGCGCTGGCCGATGGTATAAAATTCAATGCCGTCGTGATGACCGAGCACCTGGCCGTGAACGTCCGTGATTTCGCCGCGATGCTTCTGGACGAGGTTCGCCTGCTGGAGGAAGCCGCCGTAATTGTTATCCGGCACGAAGCAGATTTCCATGCTCTCCTCCTTGTCGGCGGTCTTGAGATGGCAGTGCCGCGCGACCTCGCGCGTATCGCTCTTGGTCTTTTCGCCCAGCGGAAACAGCGCGCGCGCCAGCTGGTCCTGGCGCAGTGAAAACAGGAAGTAACTCTGGTCCTTCTTCAAATCACGACCGCGCTTGAGGAGATAGCGCCCTTCATCGCCGGGAGCGCTGGCATCTTGCCGGCGGGAATCCGCGCTTTGCACCGCGACTGGCCGGCAGGATGCCGGCGCTCCCGGTTCTGCGCGTTCAATCCGCGCGAAATGGCCCGTGGCGATGTAATCCGCGCCGAGCTGGGTCGCGCGGTCGATCAACCGGCCGAATTTCAAATTCTGATTGCACATGACGCACGGATTCGGCGTGCGGCCGGCCTTGTACTCGTCGGCGAAGTATTGGATGACGTGCTTCTGGAATTCCGCCGCTTCGTCGATCAGGTAATAAGGGATGCCGAGCGTGTGGCAGACGGCGCGGGCATCGGAGACGGCCTGCGGGCCGCAACACTTGTCCTCGGCGCGGTTCACGCAATCCTGCGGCCAGAGTTTGAGCGTGATGCCGATGACGTCGTAACCCTGTTCCAGCAACAGCGCCGCCGTGGCGGAGGAGTCCACTCCCCCGCTCATGCCGCAGACGACGCGCTGACGCTTTTGCGAATTCACAAGGCGGTCATTATACAAGGCGCGGGCGGCGTGTAAAATGGTTTGCGAAGTTGAAGTGCGCTGTGTTCGGTTTTATTCATGGCAGAG
>JBGPDH010000055.1:0-16184 GCA_041482195.1 Verrucomicrobiia bacterium | reverse complement strand
GTCCGCCTCCTGACGTCGGCGGCTACAGCTTTATAGAAAAATGCTTCAGGCAATCAGCGCGAGGCTTTTCCATTGGTGCTGAATTTAAAAATCCGAGGTATCCGTTCTTCCCGGTCTGGTCGCGCCTTGTTCCCGGGTCGTCAGCCGGGTCGGCACCTGATTCCATGAAGCCCTGGATCCGGTTTCCTGCTGTTTCCACTCAGCCGGGGAAAGCACCCGCCAATAAACGGTATAGCGCTGATGTTGCGCGCGATAAAACGGAACCAGGGTGACGTCTTCGGGATGTCCCAATTTTTTCGTACGGAAGGTCAAAGGCTGACTCGTTGCCTTGATATGTTTTAACAGAGAATCGGTGTCGGCGACAAACACGGGAACCGGGGCCGGCGGCCATTTCACAAATTTGGTTTGGTCCCGAGCATACGGATCGGCGGGCATCCCGTTAGTGCCGAGTTCACCGGCCAGTACAATGGGACCATAAAGCACCGCGAGCTGGTTGGTCGATCCCGGTAATGGCTCGGTGTGAAGGCTCATAGGCATGCGGATTTTTACAACATCACCGTCATGCCATTCCCGATCCAGCGTGATGTAGGAATCCGGGTGGCCTTGGATGGTTTCCTTCTTCCCGTTCACCTGGATGCCGGGTGGAGTTTGCACCCAGTCCGGCCAGCGGATTTTGAGCGCCAGTTTTACCGGCTGCTTGCATTGAAGGGTCATGCGCATTGTGTCTTGATCGGGAAATTTGGTCTCCTGCCGCACGGTGAGCCCTTTGTCCGGCCAGGATAATTCCGAAGCGATAAACAGATTGACGTAAAGGGAATCGTTCCCGTGCAGATAAATGGCCTGACCGTAGCGCGTGTGATTTTCCATGCCAGAGCCGACGCAACACCAAAAGGAATTTTCCGGTGTCGAGTAGGTCTTGAACCCGCCGGGTTGCAACGACATCAGGTAAACGAACATGCCCGTGTCCGGGTCCTGTGACGCCAGGATGTCGTTATAGAGTGCGCGTTCGTAGAAGTCCATCTCCCCGGCGGAGGGTGACCACTCGAACAAATGCAGCGTGAGCTTGAGCATGTTATAGGTACAACAGGTCTCACAGGTCGCTGCATTCAGATGACGGGCAAATGCGGTCACCGGGAAGAAATGTTCGTTGTCGCCATTCCCGCCGATGACATACGAACGATGCCAGGCCACCCGGTCCCAGAAAAACTTTGCAATGTCGGCGTAGTTTGTTTGTCCGGTCAATTCATAAAGCCTTGCGGCCCCGATGGTTTTGGGGATCTGCATATTGGAATGCAATCCGTCCAGGGCATCGTTGCCACGCGCCAGCGGATCCATGACGGCCTGATGATAAAATTTCTCCGCCAGGTTGAGGTCATTGGTGTTGCCGGTCAGCGCATAAAGTTCGGCCATGACCTCGTTCATGCCGCCCTGTTCGCAGACCAGCATTTGCTGCCATTGCGCGTCGGTCAGATTCGCGGTCGTGACACCCACCCAGTTGGCAAAATTAGTGGCCACGTCCAGGGCGTTCGTACTGCCACAAAACTGATAGGCGTCAATCAATCCGGCAAACTCCTTGTGAATTGTGTACCACGGCACCCAGGCGCCGTTGAGGTTGAAATCATGAGCCTGAATTTCTCCGCGCGCGACTTCGGCGAAAACTTTTTTACCGTCCGGGATGGCGGCCACATATCCATCCCCATTGGCCTTCTGACATTCGGCCAGCTGGGCCACGGTATAATTCACGCGTTCCAGAAATTCAGAGTTGCCGGTGTCCTGATACATGCGCGAGCAGGCCGAGAGATAGTGTCCCAGCGTATGGCCGGCAATACCCTGCGCTTCCCACCCTCCGTATTTGGCGGCTTTTGGTTTCAAGCCGGCCTCCGAGCGAAACCCGCTTAACAACCGGTCCGGGTCCAGGCTGAGCAGATAATGTGCGTCCCGTTCCATCGCATCTTTGAATGGTCCGGAGAGCAGTTGCACATCTTTCGGTGGGAACTGCTGCGCTTCCAAATCAACCGCTGCGATCGCTCCACCGTGGGCACCGCACACCACCATCACGGTCACCAGAAAAACGGGTAACATTAGAGATTTCATATGTCGCCTTTGTTGGCGCGGAAGGTAGCAATCCTCCGCTTATAAAGCAGGTTTTTCCTGCGACCCGGCACCATCGTATCGATCATGGGGGACATGGTTGTGGCTCGAACAAGAAACGGACATTCCGGAGTACCGCCAAAAATTACGCCGTCAACCCGCTCCGCAAGCCATAATAGACTTCGTTCCAGTTTAACTCTTTCCTGAATTGCCGGACGGTGGTGCCACGGTCGATAATCAATAGTTCCACGCCCGCCATGCCGGCAAAGTCCTCCAACATCTCCGTGGTGACCGACTGGCTGAAGCCGGTATGGTGCGCGCCGCCGGCATAAATCCATGCCGTGACGGCGGTGTGGAAATCGGGTTGGGGGATCCAAAGTGCACGTGCCACCGGCAGCTTGGGCAGCGGTTTTTCGGGCGGGACCACTTCCACTTCGTTCACCAGCAAACGAAAACGGTTTCCCATATCCATCAGGGCGGCATTGAGTCCGGGGCCGGAAGGAGCTTCAAACACCAACCTGACCGGATCGGCCTTGCCACCAATTCCCAAAGGATGGACTTCCAGGGATGGCTTGCCTTTGGCGATACTGGGGCAGATTTCCAGCATGTGCGCCCCGAGCACCTTGGTGGTCCTGGCGTTCATATGATAGGTGTAGTCTTCCATGAACGAGGTGCCGCCTTTTAAGCCCGCCGACATCACTTTCATGGCCCGGACCAGGGCACAGGTCTTCCAGTCGCCTTCCGCGCCAAATCCATAGCCCTCGGCCATCAATCGCTGGACCGCCACGCCCGGCAATTGTGCCAGCCCGGGCAAATCCTCGAACGTGGTCGTAAATCCCTTGAAACCACCGGCTTTCAGAAAGACCCGCAAGGCGATTTCAATCCGCGCCGCTTCCCGCAAGGATTCCCGTTGGGGACCATTTTTGCGGAGCCGGGGAGTGACGGCATAACTGGCTTCGTATTCCTTGAGCAGCGCGTTGATTTGTGCGTCGGTGGCGGCGCCCAGATATTTTCCCAGGTCTCCGACGCCATAACCATTAACCGCGTAACCCAATTTAATTTGCGCGGCGACCTTGTCTCCCTCCGTGACCGCCACTTCGCGCATGTTGTCGCCGAACCGGCAGAACTTCGCGCCCTGCCAGTCGTGCCAGGCCGCAGCGGCCCGGCACCACGCGCCGACCTGTCTCTGGACCGCCGCGTCCTGCCAGTGGCCGGCGACCACCTTCCGGTCCAGGCGCATCCGGCTCATGATGAAGCCATGTTCACGGTCCCCGTGCGCGGCCTGGTTGAGATTCATGAAATCCATGTCAATGGTCGACCAGGGGATTTCATGGTTATATTGGGTATGCAGATGCAGGACCGGTTTGCGCAGCACTTTCAGGCCATTAATCCACATCTTGGATGGTGAAAACGTATGGCACCAGGTCACCAGCCCGACACAAGGAGAGGCCAAATTTGCCTCCTGGCAAAGCGCCAGCACTTCTTCCGGTGATTTGAGGACTGGTTTGAAAACCACCTTTACTGGAATTGCCTCGGCATCGTTCAATGCCCCGGAAATCTCCCGGGAATGGGCAGCAACCCGTTTAAGTGTATCCGGTCCGTAAAGATGCTGGCTGCCCGTTATGAACCAAATTTCGAACCGTCTCAAATCAGTCATGCATATACCCCAACGAGCAGTTATTGAACGAACCACCGCGTGGGGTTCCGGCAAGCGGGAACACCCACGCGGCGAACGCACACCCAACAATCATCCCTCAATCTGGTCGGGCGCCTGCCCCAATTATTTTGCTACTGCGTCAACCGGAAAAAGCGCGTTGATCCGAGTATTGGCATGGTCAACTGGTAGTTGCCACCTGAGGCTATCAGTGCCCCGCTTACCGTTGTCCACGTCGCAGCCGGCCCCAACACCGGACTGGCCTGCACCGTCACCAGCGCAGAGGTCGTCGGCCACTTGAGAACCAAGTTGCCACCCGACGCGGCCGCGCTCAGCGATACGCTGGTGCTGGTACCCCGGAGCTGGTTTGGCCCCAAGGCATTGTCAGCTGCCATTTGCGACGTCGTCAGCGGACCATTGTAAATGCGGAATTCATCAACGGAACCGTTGAGTCCGGGATCCGTCAGGTAGAGCGAATGTCCGATATAATTGAACGGATCCGCGCCCAGCCGATAATTCAGAACGCTTCGATTGTTTAACGTCGGGCCACTGTAAGCCACCGGATCAGTCAGGGCGTTGAACATGGAAGCGCTTGCGGCCAGTACCGCGTTGGTATAGAAGGCTTCCGTACCGGCGCTGGGACTGTAAACCCCTACGACTTGCAACCCACTCTGTCCATCCAACGTATTGCCAATTACGGCATTCCGCTCGCCATTAAAGCCGGGGGTATTCTGTCCAAAGTTCAGTTGCGCACCCCCAGTAGTCGTATGGGATGTGAAGGTAATGTAATTTCCACCATCTGCATAGGTGGCTGAAAGCGGATCACTATCCGAAAAGCCGAAGGCAAAGAGATTCCCAAAATTGTTGGCTGCGGTCGTACCGAAGCTGGCCCACACCTCGATCGTAATTTCGTCCATATTGCTGGCTATCCCGGCCGGCAGTGACACATAGTCGGCGTTGGCACCACTCATCACCACTTGTCCCGACCCATTGAAGGCCGCCGCGCCCTGCAAGGTGGCATTCCACGTCCCGCCACCCACCGAATCCGACGCGGTAGTGCCCGAGCCCTCATTAAAGCTGTACCGATGAACCAGCGTGGCATTAACAGGTGTCACGGTGATGGACAGACTGTTGGTGCCGTTCAAGACCCCAACGATAGCCGTCAGCGTCGCGGTCCCCGAACCGACGGCCGTCAGCATGCCATTCGTATCCACGGTAACGACATTTGGTTTGCTAGAGGTATAAACCGGATGTGAGAACGTTGCCGGATCCACTCCCGGTTCCGCCGAGCTCAGAAGCACGCCAGTAACCGACGGGTAATCGCCTACCAGCGCGGCTTGCTCGACTGTCCCCACATGCACGCTGGAGAGAGACAATGGTTGGAAATAGACACGCTGCAACGATCCACCAATAGGAACGGGGCTGACCACGGTCTTTAAGATGGGGTCGCTGCCGTTGGTGTTAATAACCAGGTCAACCGTGTCATACCCTTTGCCGTAAACCCGCAAAACGCCTCTCGTGACCAAATCCGTCACGGTATTGCCCGGCTGCACCCCCTGGGTATTGTAACCGTTGGGCAGATTCAACGTCCCGCCCCCCATTACGAACGATGCGGTGCCGTCAGACAGCACACCGATATTACCCGTAAAAACAGAATTGGTCACATAGGCCGCTGAGGTGCCATACATGTTCACGTGACCGCCTACAGCCAGAAAGGGAACACTCAGTTGAGCATTGCCGTACATGTTCAACGTCACATAGGGTCCATCGTAATACCACCACCACGGGTAACCGACCCCGAGACCGGCGCCAGGGGTCAAAAGTGACGAGCCACTGTACATATTGATGATACTGCGCGCTCCCGGCGAAGGATCGTTTTGCACCGGTGCCATCATCCAGTTGTATTTCAAGGTGCCGTGGATGTCGAATTTCATGCCAAACTCCGGGCCGAACAACGTATTGTATAAAGGCGCCCCTGACACTCCCGAATTGAGGTCCACGGTATATCCCGCCGGGATGATGCACACAGTCGAACCATTGGCTTGGTCAACCTGCACGGCGGGATTAGTCAGCTCGTTTTCCGGCAAATCAACCACATGGGTGGTCAAGTTTGTCCAATTATGCACGTTGGTCCACATGTTGTCACCGCCGAGCCCCGTCCATTGGTAATCCGGCCAGGCTGAAGCGTTGTTGATCAGTACGGCCGCCAGAACAGCGCCGGCTACGTAACACAGTCTCTTTATTTTCATATGTTTGGTTGCCTTTTAGAGCAGTTGGGTTCGCGGTTTTGCTTGCAGTTATCAGAAAATAAAAGTTGGCGAGACGCCACCTCCCCCAAAGACCCTGACTGTCGTGGGGGAAGCGGGATCGTAGATCTCACTCCACTTTCGCCATGTGGCATGGCCGTCCAAGAACAGGTCATTCGCCCCGGCCGGCTTGGCTCCGTTCAAATGACTGGTACGCTGAATGATGTTTTTAGGTAAACCGCCAGGTTTAATATAACTGAAGCTTCCACTCTGATCTCTGGTGATTATGTCCACGCATACGGTGCACTTGGACGGGGAACCTTGGTTTGCCACATAGTTGGCAACCGCTGGCTTTCCCAGGATATTGGTTTGCCAAAACTGCTGCCCCGGTCTGCCTCCCGCGTTCGCACTGGCGCCGGGCAATAGCCAAATATAACCGGTAATGCGAAACTGGCTTTGAGAGCCGGGATCCGAGTCGGGAGACCCCGCCACGCCGAAATTCCATACATGATCCGAATTAAAGGCAGCATTGGCCGGATCGTAAAACACCTTCCGGGTTGCTCCATTCTCAATCATGTTGGTGGTAAAAATGGCTGAGATGTCCCAAGGCCATCGTCCATAGACAGAAGTATTGGGAGGATTAGGTGTACCAGGAACAGCAGTCCCATAAGGCTGATAGCGTAGATCGGGCAGCATGTTGTTATTGTCATTGGCCAAGATCAGCAGGGCGATGCCAAGTTCATGCTCATTATTGGCGCAGGAGATGCGTAGCGCCCTGTCCTTGGCTGCCCCCAACGCCGGCAACAACAGCGCGGCCAGAATGGCGATAATGGCAATGACTACCAGTAATTCGATCAATGTAAACGCTCTCAAATTTCGTTTTGGGAAATAAGACATTTTTGAATTTGGTTGATAATTAAATTTAACTTTACAATAACGCGGGGACAACGCCAGTTTGCGGAAAAGAATCGCCATTTCGCGAACGCCACCTCCCCAACTCGACAGAACCGTAAGCCTTGCGGTAAGCGAGCGGGCTGATGCCTTTGCCGGCCCGGAAATAACGCGCAATGTGCGGCACGTCCGAAAAGTCGAGCAGGTCGGCAATCTGCGCCACCGGCAGGTCGGTTTCGACCAGCAGCCGCGCAATCTGCTCGGTGCGCACCCGCCGGATTTCGTTCAGCACGGAGCGGCCCAGTAATTTGCGGAACCGGTTTTCCAGCATGCGTCGGGACAATCCGGCGAAGACGGCGACCTCATCCACGGACACCGCACAGCGGCGTCCCTGATCACGAATGAACCGCAACGCCTTGGCCAGTTGCAAATCCTCCGCCGCCACGAAATCGGTCGAGCGCCGTGCCACCACGTGCGCGGCCGCCGCGATGATGCGTGAGGGTCCGGTGTAGGAGTGCCGCATCAACCCGTTCAAAGCGTGCGCGGCGTCGTAACCGGCCCGCTCGAAATTGATGGCCACGCTCGACATGGGCGGGTCGGTCAGCCCGCAGACAACTTCATCGTTGTCAGCGCCCACCACGCCCACCAGGTCAGGCACGGTCTGGCCGGTGAGCTTGCAGGCTTCCATGACCCGTTGTCCGCAGTCATCATTGCATGCCATCACGCCAACCGGTTTGGGCAGCGCCTTCAACCAGGTGGCCAGTAAGCGCCAGTCCTTCGACCAATCCCGGCCCGGTCCGGACAGCTCGTATTGCGGTGGATTTTCAAAACCCTCGGCCCGGATCCGCCGGCAAAAGAATTTCCGGCGAAGCTCCGACCAGGTGGTGTTCTCGATCGAAGTTTTCGCGTAGCCGCAGTAGGCAAAATGTTTGAAGCCGCAATCCAGCAGATGGTCTGCGGCCATCCGTCCGATGGCTTCCGAGTCCGTCACCACGTTCACCATGCCGGGGATTTCCGTTTTGTGATGCCCGACCACCACGGTGGGCAGTCCGTAAGCGACAATTTCTTCCGCCTGATCTAAATCCCGAAGAATGATCCCGTCGGCATCACCGGTTTCCAGCAGGGGTTGTACTTTTTCTAATCCGGCCGGTTCCCAGGAAAACGACCAGGGTCCATGATGGCGCGAATAATCTGCGATCCCGCGAAGCAGCGCGCGCCCCGAGGCGCGCGAAGACTCAATCAAAAGAATGACTTTCGGCACGTGCGGCATGTGTGTCCTCCCCGGAGCCGGCCTGTGGCATTAAAGTGGCAGGTCTTAATCGGGGCTATATACCTGTATACGCTTTTTGGACCAGAAACCCGACAAGGATTTTTGTCACAAATGGATTCGACCGGCATTTTCCGAGGGCTTGCACCCGACCGCCGTGTGAGATTCATCTCTAATCTGTTCAGAATCAACGCTGCTGGCCGGGCCGGCGCCGGTGGAGTAGGATTATCCGAGGAGTCAACCCGGGAGGCCAGGAATTAACGGTTTAGAAACCGAAGGTGCGGTTTCAATTAGAGCGGTGGCTTCATGCAATAAAATACGGGCGAAGACCCAGTCAAACCAAAAACCGTGCTCGGCGCTGCCCGGGTCCAAATCGTCTTCGAATTTGGTTTCGATGCTTTCCCGGCCTTGTGCCAATTCTGCGGTGGCCTCCCGATTTTGGCCAAGTTGATGACACGACATGGCGAGAATCACCCGGGCGGTAGCGACTCGCGGCGGGTTGTCACCCGGGTACGCCAGACAACGGCGGCACCAGTCTTCTGCCGTGGTAAAATGACCCTGGCGATATTCCATGAGCGCCAACGAAAGGGAACCCCAGGCGGCTTGAAACGCGGTTTCGACATTCGTGTTGCCGGGAGCGATGAGGCCGAAGGATTTTGCTGCCAATTCCGCGAGTGGTGTCAACGCGCTGATCGTTTTGGTGTCCGCCGGCCGGAGCAGGCTGATTTTGACCACTCGCTCCGCGGCAACCGGATACGACGTGCCGGCAAAGCGGGTAATGGCCTGCTGTCGGAAACTTTCATAAGCCTGCACATTACCCAGTTCGAGGATTGCGGGACCGAGCCGCAGATAATCCAGTGAAGTCATGTCCCATCCGTCGAATTGATTGATCTGGATCAATACATTGAACCGGTCGGCCGCTTCCTGCCAACGACCCTGTCGCGCGTGCCATTCACCGACGGCGCGAAATACCCGCGCGCCCTCCAGGGATGGCTGTGTGGGGGCAATCCCGTTCAACAGGTCATCCGCTTCTTCAGGGGCGTTCTGATTGACCCGCACATCGGCCAGGGTGATCTTCTCCCGGGTTTCAGCTTGTCGGCGTAATTCCACCTCATTGGCCCGTGCCCGCTCGGCTTCCTGGCGCATTAGATATTGCTGTTTCTCGGCCGCCACGGCGTCCCGGCGCGCCGCCCGTTCCATGAAGAAAAGCCAGGTAGCGGTCCCCAACCCGATGAGCAGCGCCGCCGTCACCGCCGCGCCGGCGGCAAAGAGGATTTTGTTCCGGCGCACCAGCTTCTGGAACCGGTAAAGCCGGCTGGGCGGACGGGCGATGACCGGTTCGTTGTTGAGGTAACGCTGAACATCCATTGCCAGGCCGTTGGCCGTTTCGTAACGCCGCCGACGGTCCTTGTCCAAACACTTCATCACGATCCAGTCCAGGTCACCCCGCAGCAGGGAAATCAACTTGGGCGGCTCGGAATGACGCTGCACCGCCGTCGCCGTCAATTCCGTGCGTTGCAGCGTGGTCAGCATGGTGGAGGGCCGTTGTGGCTCCTTTTCGCGCAAGGTCCGGCGCATTTCATCCAGGCCGGATTGCAACAGCATTTTCGCGTCGAACGGCGTCCGGCCGGTGAGCAACTCGTAAAGCAGCACCCCCAAACTGTAAATGTCGGTGCGCGTGTCAATGTCCAATCCGCTCATCTCCGCCTGCTCCGGACTCATGTAGGCGGGCGTGCCGATGATTTGTTCGTAGGCAGTAAAAAGCGTTTGATCCGTCAATTTACCTTCGATGGCTTTGGCGATGCCAAAATCAATCACCTTTGGCACCGGCACGCCGTCGTGCAACGTCACCAGAATGTTCGACGGCTTGATATCACGGTGAATGATGCCCTTCTGATGGGCGTGCTGGATGGCGTGACAAATCTGGACGAACAAATCGAGCCGCTGACGAGTGTCGAGATGGTTCTGATCGCAGTAGTCGGTGATTTTGACGCCGCGCACCAGTTCCATTACGAAGTAAGGCCGGCCGGTTTCGGTCGCACCCGCATCCAGCACGCGGGCAATGTTCGGATGATCCATCATCGCCAGTGCCTGCCGCTCGGCCCCGAAGCGCGCGATGACACTTTTGGTGTCCATCCCGAGTTTGATGATTTTGAAGGCGACCCGGCGCAGGACCGGTTTCTCCTGCTCAGCCATGTAAACCACGCCGCCGCCACCTTCGCCGATTTTTTGCAGCAACTTGTAACGGTCAATGCGGCTGCCGGGACCTTCGGTCGGCGCAGACGCATCTGCTGGAATTCCAGTCCCCGGAGAACCCGCGCCGGCATTTGAATCCCTGGCGCCCGGCGGCGGCGTGTTGGCGAACGGAGCGATTTCGCTGAAGAATTTGTCGGCGTCCGATTGTGCGGTAAGCAAAGCTTCGACCCGGGCGCGCAGGGTTGCGTCCCCAGCGCAGGCCTCGTCCAGGAACGTCCGGCGCGCGGCGAGACTGGTGAGTTGGCGCGCCGCGTCAAACAAGGCTTCCACCTGCTGTGTTGTTTTCGTCATGCTTTGCAGAGCGGCTATGATTTACTCTACCAAACTTTTCCGGTCACGAACTATCCACTTTCAGGACTGACTGCGGATATTCTCGAACAGCCAGGCCTTGGCAAAAGCCCACTGCCGCTCAATCGTGCGTTCGGTGACACCCAAAATCCGGGCGACTTCCTGATTTGTCATACCCCCAAAAAATTTAAGGATAACAATCCGCGCCTTATCCGCATCCTCGGCTTCCAGTCGTTCCAGGGCCTCGTCCATGAGCAGGATTTTGTCATCCGGAGTCGCCGCGGCCAGGTTCAATTCGTCAATGTCCACGCGCAACTGGCCGCCGCCGTGTTTCAGCCGCGATTTACGCCGCGCGTTTCCAATCAGGATGTGCCGCATCGCCCTGGCGGCGGCGCTGAAAAAATGGACGCGATTTTCCCAGGTCCGGTCGCCGGCGCCCACCATGCGGAGCCAGGCTTCATGCACCAGTGCGGTGGCCTGCAGGGTCTGGCCGGGAGCCGCCTGGGCCATGTGCGACGCCGCCAGACGGCGCAATTCGCTGTAAACCAGCGGCAACAAATCTTCCGCCGTCTGGCCGCCGCGTTTCATGGCTTGCAACATCTGGGTGATGTCACTGGTGATTTCGTCGGGCATGGGCGGGAAATTCAGGTTTCAATCGAAAGGCTATCGCTTCCTTTAAAATAAACACCACCTGGGCTGAATCGTCAATGCGAAGCCGAATGATGCAATTCCGACAAAAAAAAGAGGCAGACGCCAAGTCTGCCTCTCTAAGACGAAAAAACGTTTGAATGACCATCAGGAAACCAACCGTCGGCGCAACAACAGCGCCAGACCACTCAATCCCAACAGTGTCACACTAACCGGTTCGGGAACGGCGGTTACGATGGTGTGGCCCGGATTGCTGACCAGGTCAAGACTGACAGCACCGACTACTCCGTTACCTTCAATGATGCCTCTGTTAATCCAGTCGCTTACTTGGGCGGTATAATCGCCAGGCAGGATCAACTGGCCCAATCCAGAGATATCAATGAGCCGTGTGGTATCGTTGTCCAGGCCGCCAGTAAACACGGGATCGGTAACCGTACCGGTGTTAAAACCGTTGTTTGCCGTCACCTTTCCGTTACCATTAATACTCAGGTGGCCGCCAAACTGAATCCAGTTCGCGATAATTTGCGAATTGTCGTTCACGTTGATATTCACGTCCGGTCCGCCGGGAAACCACCAGGTATCACCGACGCTGAAAGTATCCGACGCACGAAACACGGCATTGCCGTAAAGGTTGACGGTAGACGCAGGCCCGCCGATGGCACCAATCGGGAAAAAGCCAAAGCCGGCGGTCACATGGCCGTAAACATTAAGAGTTTCCCCCCATTCCGGACCGAAAATGGAATCGGAGGTTTGCACAATGGTTGACGCACCGATCGTTATGGGCATCGGAGTCGTCGTGGGAAAACCAGTGCCAAGGAAAATCTGGAATGCGCCAACCGGCGGCACACCATTAACATCCCAGTTGAGTGGATCCGTCCACGATGTCTGATCACCACCGGCTGTCCAGTGATAAGTTGGTTGGGCCGAAGCATTGCTGATTAGGCACAGTGCTAACGCTGCACCCGCCAAGTAATAGGGAAGTTTGTACGTCTTCTTCATAAATAAGTATGGTTGGTTCTGCTTTTTGACTTCAGAGTTAGCAATACTTTACAGTATATTCGGGCACAAATACAACGCCACTTTGCGTATAACAATCGCCAAAATACGCAGGCCATTAAGGCCGGGATTCTGAAATTCCACGTAATTTTCCACATCCGGGCGGGATCGAGTTCCAGACACGATCAGGTTCGTTTAATACTGAATTACGTTCAAAATGCGACAAACCATTAAACGCACCCCGTCACCCGCCCCTGCGAGCACCCGCTCCCCCGTTGCCAACGGGAGAGGGATGGGGCTTGGGGGCGCGTCGCCAGAAGGTTCGATCTCAGCCAAGGCTCTCGTCGCACTTGGATCGCCTATCAGTATAAAATCGGTCATGGTCTTCCGAGAGAGGCGATTACCGCTTTTCTTTCAGTTTCGGCCAGTCGATTTCCGGCCAGCGGTTCGTGTCCCAGCCCAACGGCAGGATGGCCAGCATGGAATTTCCGTTCCGCTCGCCGTTGTAAAAATGGCAGCCGAACCAATCGGCGCCGTTTTCGGAATAAATGCCCGATTGGCCGGGGCCGATAAATGGTCCGCGCGTACTCAAAAATGGGCTGCCCCCACCCGTCACTAAATCGACTCCGTCCTTGTCCAGGTAAGGACCGGTAATTTGACGGCTCCGTCCCACTCGAATTTCGTAAGTGCTGTTCGTCCCCCGGCAACACAACCCCCAGTTTACAAACAAATAGTAATAATCAGCGTGGTGACACAGATACGACGCTTCAATGGAATCGTTGAAGGCCAGCGAATATATCGGCGAATTTGAAGCGATGCGTTTGCCGGTCCGAGGATCAAGCTGGATCATTTTGATTCCGCTCCAAAACGAGCCGACGGCAAGCCAGAGACGACCCTGGGTATCCAGCGAAGCGGCCGGATCGATTGCGTTAAAATCATCCTTCGCGTAGGACTGAAGCACAATTCCCTGATCGGTCCATTTATATCCGGGATCAGCGGGGTCCAGAGTTGGATTGGTAGCCAGCCCGATGGCTGAATCATTCCGGCCAAAGGACGAAACCGCGTAAAAAAGCAGGTAACGGTCGCCCAGATGGATAATGTCCGGCGCCCAATAATACATCCAATGATTTCGCGGCACGGTCCGGGCCACCCAGGCCGGTGCATTGGTGAATACAGCCGGGCCGTGTTCCCATTTAATCAGGTCCTTTGAATGATAAGAGGGAATGCCGCGACCGGTGTAAAAAATCCAGTAGTCGTCCTTGCATTTGATGGGGGCGGACGGATCATGCACGCGCACCTCGCGGTTGCCCGGTATCACGGGCGTTACGGGAGCGTTGTTGGATTGGCTCTGCGCCCGGGCGGAGATCAGGAAAAGCAAAATCAGGGTCGGCACCCGGAGTGTGGTGATTATCGTTCCCATACTTGTCAGATAGTGGCGGCAACCTTCATGGGCAATAGTTTGGAGAAAAGGCTACTGAATCAAACGGAAAAAATCAGACCTTGGCGATTCAGGAACCGGAATAGGTGCCGTCTGATCGCCGTTAGTCATCCATGGTCCCGCGAGATTGGTAGCTTTCAACAAGGTGGCATTGGTGGCTGTCCAATAAATCAGATTTTCATCCGGATACCGGGCCCAATTCAATTGCAGAGGGCTGCCCGACGACGAGGCGACCGCAAAGAAAGCGTTCGTGACGGTGTTCAACTGGCCGTTGACGGGATGGCCGAGGATGACGCGGAAGAACGCGCCAGGCTGCAACCAACCGACCGGCAGCGAAATGACCTCATTGGTCTCGCCGGGCACAAACTGGAGCGTGCCATTCGTGACTACTGAACCGTCCGCCGCTTCAATGGTGAAATCCACCAGGACATTGTTGGTGATGAAGGAACTCTGGTTAACCGGGATGTTGCCGGCGGAGGGATCGAGATAATTCAGGTTGGTTCCGGCCGCGAGTCCCACCAGCACCGGCGAAGCCGGTGGTGTCTGGAACCGGATCACTGAAAGTGAATTCGCCGGCAGCGTGTAGGTGAAATTCGTCGCGGCATTGGGAATGATACTGCTCATCGGAAAGATATTGGTTGGATTCGCCAGGGAGTTTTCCGCCGACGGATTGGCACTGGTCAGTTGTGACACGCTGGCCTGCGATGTCACCGAGGGAAGGCCATTCAGGTTGAACGTAGTCACCATGGGATTGGTGGTGACGTTCACCGCCTTGAGAATAATCCGACCGCTGGCGGCGGCATAACTGGCAGAGGCGTATAGTGGCAGCACGGTGGGATAACTCACATCCAATGTCAGCGTGTTGTTGACGTAACATTGAATCCGCGGGCCGGTGAGGACCATGCGCAGATCATACCACGCACCGGTTTGAACTGAACCGGGAATTCCCTGGCCGATGATGGATTTGGTGCCGTTGACCATCTGCTCGACGGCGGTCTGCGTGTTATTCCAGCCACCGACATTGAACCACGTCCAGTTGTTGTCATTGAGCCAGTTGAACAGGATGAGAAAGCCTTCATTACCGCTTACCTTCCGGGCCCGGACGGAAACAGTGTAATTGGCCCAGTTGGTGTTGCCGGTCGTTGAGCGGCAATCGGTGGTAATGGCGGTTTGCTGGTAAAGACTGCCACTTGCGCTCCAGGTGCCATTAAAAACCCGCCAACCGGACGTACCCGAACTGAAATCACTCTGGTAAAGCGTCACGCCATTGCTCGTGACCACCACGTTGCTGTATTGGACGGAGGTATTCCAGGAACCGAGGCCTATGGCGCCATGCGGGTTGTTACTCACGCTTCCGCTAAAAGCTATGGTCAGTGGCAAAACCCGGTCACCCCGATTGGCGGAGAACATTTTTTGCACATAATAGGACGGCGTGCCATAGACTTGGGAATTATTGAAATAAATCAAATCGGGATTCCAATTCTTGTTGTTCAAATTGGCGAAGAGCGGCGCATAAGAGGCCATGGCGACGATATCGGCATTTCGCTCCAGGCCCGTCATGAAAGCAGCTTCGCCCAGCGCACCGATAAGGTTCCCATTGCCTGCGCCGGTGGTGACGGCATATTCGCCCACATAAATCCCCGGTCCACTGCGGCTGTAGCCATCATATTTTGCGGCATTGGCCATGAAGAATGTCGGGTCTGAATAATAATGTTCGTCGCTGAGTTCCACCGGACGTGAAGCGGGTAAACCACCCCAGTTATCGGCGATGATGTGCATATCGGGATAATTGGTTTTAATCGCGTCATAAAAGAGCGCGTAACGATCGTTATACGCGGAGCCGCCGTTTTCGTTGCCGATTTCAATATACTTCAAATTAAATGAGGCCGGATGACCGGCGGCGGCTCGCATCGCACCCCAGGTGGAATTCGTCGGTCCGTTGGCATACTGAATTGCATCCAACGCGTCCTGGACGTACGGCCCCATCTGGGCAAGCGGCACTGAGTTACCGGCGGAAAAAACATCCATGCCGCAGTTGATCACAAACAGCGGCTGGTCCCCGAGGTCTTCACACATTTGTAGGTACTCATAATAACCCTGACCGTTATCCACGTTATAACCCCAGAGATTGTTCTGGTACTGGCGGTCGCCAATCGTGCCGATGGTGCGTTTCCAGGCATACATGTTGGTGAGAGAATTGCCGTTGACCCAACTGCCGCCCGGGAAACGCATGAAGGAGGGTTGCAGGTTCACGAGCAGGTTCATCAGATCCGGTCGCATGCCATTCGGACGATTATTAAACGTCTGCTGCGGGAAAAGTGAAACCACATCCAGCCAGACCGAACCCGGTTGGTTTATCACCAAGGCCAGCCGCCCGGAGGTATCACTTACGTTTGGAGTCAAGGTAAG
>JBGPDH010000054.1:0-16313 GCA_041482195.1 Verrucomicrobiia bacterium | reverse complement strand
GCTTTCGGGGCAGAGCACGGGGCAGCACCGTGGCGACCCACCATTTTGCCGATGTGGCTCAGCAGCGACAGGTGCTTGCGCACGGCCACGGCGCTTTCGCGCGAAGCGCACTGGTGGCACGCAAGTGCTCTCTCCATCGGCCCCAATTAGCTCCCGTAGCTCAAATTATCAGAGTGCGACGCTTCGAACGTCGTGGTTGCAGGTGAGAGTCCTGCCGGGAGTGCCAGTTTATGCCGCGTTAGCCCAACTACAAGAGGCACTCCGCTCAGACCGGAGAGGTTGTGGGTGGAAATCCCTCACGCGGCACCATTTGCCCACGTAGCCCAATGTAGAGGCAGCGCATTTAAAACGCGTCCGGTGTTGGTGCAAATCCGCCCATGGGTACCAGCCGCCCGTGTAGCCCAACGCAGAGACGGCGCACTTAAAACGCGCATAGTTGCCGGTGCAAATCCGGCCGTGGGCACCAGCCTTCGCTCTGTCGAGCTTCGGCTCGGCGGGCCAGCCGCGTGTAGCCCAATGAAGAGGCGTTCCGCTCAAGACGGAAAGGTTGCAGGTGCGAGTCCTGCCACGCGGACCCAATTTAAATCCTTATCGTCGTCGTGCTCGTCCTCGTCCTCGAATTTCCGGCTTCGATTACGAGAACGAGGAGGAGGACGAGGAAGATGGGAGGGAATGTCAACCGGTCAAGCGGCCGGGCCTCGGTGCTAACGAGTGCGTGCCTTCGGGCAAGTGGTGCGAGTCCACGGCATTCCGCCATCGGCGTGTAGTTCAAAGAGAACCGTCCGTCTTATAGACGGAATCGCACTGGATGAGTGCCGAGTCCGGGAGCGTTACCCGGCACGCCGACCACTTTTCACGCCCCGAAAGCGTGCTGGTCATAATCGGCTGCGGAAAGTCTCAATTTCTTGAGCCGAGCTTGCCGGTTCTTCCCACGTCAACAGCCCAAGATCGTCCAATTGAAAATTCCAAACCATGCCGCCGATGGACTCCGCCTTTTGAATGCATTCTTTGCGACGATGTGGTTTTGCATGTATAAAGATGAAGCCGCCACCGCCTGCACCGCACGCTTTGCCTCCGAGGATATCAGGTGATAACTCGTTGAAGAACTCTCGCAACGTATCGCTGTCACAACTTTCGTGAAGCGCGTAATGATTGACGCGGGACCGATTCAAACAATCCAAATACGTGCTGATATCACCCGCCTCCAGTGCGCAGGCCATTTTCTGTGCAGCATCTCTCAGATTATCCATTGCCCGCACGGTGGGAGAGTTCGGTTGTTTATAGGACTTTTTGATATCAACATGGATGGTGCCGGAGAGATGGACCTGACCGGTGTAAATCAAGAGCGAGTCGCGTTCGATTTGTCCACGAGTGCCTTCGGAAACTTTGATCGGTGCGCAAGAGCAGCCGCCGCCCTTCTGGTACGTAATCACTTTCATCCCGCCAACGGCTGCGCCGAATGAATCCTGACTGCCGCCGCTGTTGCCGAGATCTATTCTTTCGATGTCATTTGCGAGCAAAGCAATCTCGTGTTTGGTCATTTTCCTTTCGAGTGCGCGTGAAACGGCTCCGAGTATCGCGACGCCGAGCGCGCCACTTCCACCGAGGCCAGTACCTTGTGGAATATCGGATTGAGTGACCAAAAGGAAATCGTCCTCGTCTTCAAGCAGCCGGAGTGCGAACGCTTTCAGCAAATCCAAATTGCCGTCGTATTTCAGATCTTTGACCGCAGCGGCTTGAACGCCCCTTTTTTGATCATGCGAATACAGAATGACGCCTCTGCCTTTGGGCAATCGTTCAAAGCTGGCGTACGAATATCGCGCGATGCTGAAGTTCACCACCGCTCCTCCGTAATCCATGCAGTAAGGGGGCGCATCCGTGCCGCCTCCGGCAGGGTCCACTCGTGCGGGCGCCCTGGCGATGAATTTCATTCGGTTCCGATCTGGCGGGCTTTCACGGTTTGAAACGGCGGCAAATGTCCACCATCAATTTCATATTGTCCGGTTTGACCGGCGGGGCGACCGAACAAGCAGAAGACAGAATGAAGCCATGCATGACGTGTCCCGCGGTTTCGAGGATTTCAGTCACATCGCGGCGCACTTTTTCAGCGTCTCCACGCAGCAGTGTATTTACCGGGTCCACGTTTCCTTTGATGAAAATTCTGCCGTTCAATTGTTCCACCGCGTTACCCAGGTCCACGTTCCCCAGCGGCGGCGGGTCCAGACATTCGATGCCCGATACCTCCGCTTGAACCATAAGATTGAGACGATCGCCGATGGCGCCGCACGTGTGAGTATAAACGAACGCGCCTTCGGCTTTGACGGCCTGCGCGATGCGGCGCTCGAACGGAATGATGAACTCCTCGTACATCGCCGGCGCGAGGAAACCCATTCCCGCGAACGGACTGCTGATCTTGATCGCGTGCGCGCCGCGCCGTACCTGGGCCACGGCCAAGGCCACGCACCATTGCGTCGTTTTCTCCAGCAAACGGAGAGTGCCTTCGGGGTTGTCGAGCATGAGCATCAGGCCCTCTTCCATGCCGAGCAAGTTCAGAAAATGGTCAAGCGGGGCGCGTACCTCGCCGTGCACCGAGTAATTGTCGCCGGCCTTGGCGATGACGCGGTCAAGCGTGCCGAAAACGTGATCAGGAATTACCTCAGGCGTGCAATAATCAAACGTGGCTTTGCTTGCCTGAAATACGCGGAATGATTCCGGCGCCCAGTCCAGCGGATGATTAAAGTCAATCGTCTCCAGCGTCGGATACGCAAAACCAGGTGGCTTTTTGTAATACGCATCGTCGTCGCGCGTGCATTCAATACGCGCACCGTCCTTCATATACATGGTCGGCACTTCAGCGTCGTAGTCAACGCGCTCGACAAGGTTCATCAAGCCTTGAACGCGTCCCGGCTTGTGACAGAGGATGCCGTCAAAATCATACAGCGCCCGCATCTTTATCAAACAGTCGGCCCAGACTTCATCGCTCGTGAAATAATCGATCGGATGAACGTGCGTGTTGATGATCGTGTGGCCGTTGGCCATCTGGCACATGACCGGAATCGCGGACGGATGCGACTGGGACATCGCTTGCTGAACGAGCTCTTTTGGCGTCGCCATAAATTCAGGGCTGCGCGATCTGGAGTTAAAAATTATCCAACTCAGGCTCACACACAAGACTATAAGTTTTGGACTTCCTGATTCGCGCCTCCACGCCGCAGCCTGCGGATTTCTATTGTAATGAATTCCTGCCGGGGCAACACCGGCTGGAGGATCCAATTCATTCGCTCGCGCAGCCCAACCAGCAGAGGCACGACATCGAGAGCGTCCCCGGTGCAGGTGCACTGCAGTTCGCGACAGCGAACCGTTCTACTTGGGGCATCTAAATAGCAGGACTTGGGAAGACCAACCCTGCCGCGAACACCAGCCTTCGCTCTTCGAGCTACAGATCGGCGAGCCAATTTCTGGCCTGCAAGCATTAAAGTGATGCAGCCCCGAAGGTTTTCGGGGCAGAACAGGTTTGGAGCTGAAGCCACAGCAGACCGGCACCGGACTTTTAATCCGGTTTGGTGAGGTTGCAACTACCTCCGGCTCCACCATTTATTGCCGGGTCGTCTAATCGTAGGACCAGTGCTCCCGCATTGCGGGACGCGAATGCTGGTGCAATTCCAGCCCCGGCAGCCAGTTTTGGCAAGTCGAGCTTCGACTCGCCCGATGGTGAAACAGGATCATATCTCTCCTACAAAGAGATGTTGAGGGTGCAATTCCTTCTCGGGTGACCAGCCTTTGTTCTGCGAGCTTCGGCTCGGCAGGTCATTGCTTGCCGCGTCGTAGCGCAAAGCGCGATGACAGGCCTCGTTGCATAACCAGAAGTGCGCCGGTCTCTGACACCGGATGTCTTGGTGCGAATCCAAGCGAGGCAGCCATCTCATTTCCGATTTGCGATTTACGATTGCCGATTGGTTAACCAGACAACAAAGAACAAACACCTCAGCAAAGCGCGGTGGCCGTGTGCAAATACTTTATGAACGACATATTGAATAAGTCGATTGTGCTTGTGCTGAACCGCAACTGGCAGGCGATCAACATTCGCACGCCGCAAGAGGCGTTTTGCCAAATGGCAACGAACGTGGCGACCGGCCTGGAGATTGAAGGCGAGAACCACATACGCCCAGTGACTTGGGACGAATGGATCACGCTGTCCGTCCGGGACGGCGACAATGCTGTGCGCACCGTGCGCGGCGCGATCCGCGTGCCGACGGTCATCGTGGCCGTGAACTTCGCCAAGGTACCGAAGAAGCGCCCGAAGCTGTGCGCCCGTACGATTCGTGAGCGCGACAGCAATCGTTGCCAATACACCGGCGCGTTGCTGCGTCCGGACGAGGGCAGCCTCGACCACGTCGTGCCTCGCTCGCGCGGTGGCCCGGACACGTGGGAAAACCTCGTATGGTCGAGCAAGCAGGTGAACACCCGCAAGGGCAACCGCCTGCCGCACGAAGCCGGCTTGAAGCTGCTCAAGGCGCCCCGTGCACCGAAGGAACTGCCAGTATCAACGCTCATTCGCAACGCCCACGGCGTCGTGGAATGGAAACTGTTCCTGAGTGAATGAAACATTAAGAGGGCGAGCGTCAAGGCTCACCCTCCCAATCCAAGTTTCATAAATTTGAACCGTAAGGAACTCGATGATGGACTTATTTGAACAATACATGGCAGTTGTTAAGTTAGCGCTCGATTCCGGCTGGGAAGCGCAGCTTTTGAGTATTCCTCGAACGAAGGCAAATTCCATTTCGCTTACAGAACGCAAACGATTTATTGCGGCGTGCCATCGCGGATATGAAAGAGCCCAAAACCGAATCGTAGAGATGCTGGAGGTTTTGAGTTGTGATCGGTCCATCGAAACGGACGAGAAGGAAAAGTGAGTCTTGTTACTGCGAAAAATCATGGATGAGATTGCAGCGACGATTTTCAAAACCGGACGCACTTAAT
Source organism: Verrucomicrobiia bacterium (assembly GCA_041482195.1). Lineage (GTDB taxonomy): Bacteria > Verrucomicrobiota > Verrucomicrobiia > Limisphaerales > UBA11358 > UBA11358. Next base: position 11,333 of record JBGPDH010000054.1, on the reverse strand, counting down.
GCGGCGACTAATTGTGCATAACGAGCCGCCGAACATTCAACTTACAATCTTGCGCCAAGCTCTTATCGTAGCAACGGAAACCCCTCCTTTCGGCGGCACACATTGTGCTTAACACTCCTGCATGCCTAAACAACCTGCTCTGAAATACCAGCCCCGCCATGTCCTCACTGCCGGCTGGGACGCCTTGCTCACCATATACAGAATCAACGAATTAGGCGGTCGAGTGCTTGCCGCGACAAAAGTGCCAGGCCAACTTGGACGTTGGAAGCTCCTCGTCAACTGGTCTGAAGCATTTCTTAACTAAGCGAGTCGCGTCCACCGTTTAAGCGCGGCCATTGGCGCCACTTCCAACCGTGGGTGCAGTCAGGAGTTGCAAGTCCAGGATGATGCCGGCTCCAGTAAAATCTCCAGTGGCTCCATTTCATTGTCCAACCGGGCAATCTCTTCAGGCGACATACCAGTCTTATTTTGGCTCGTCCGGATTCGCCAATTGATCCTCGGAAGTACCGATATAAACGGCGACTCCGCTTTTAACTCCACTCAGGAAATTGAGTGGTATTTAAATCCAACGTGGAAATAGAGGCCATGTCGGAATCTTCAAGGCTAAAATCAAAGATATTCAAGTTTTCCGCGATATGCGCTTTCTGGGAGGATCTGGGGATGGCAATAATTCCTCTTTGGTAATGCCATCTCAGGCTCACCTGCGCAACCGTCTTATTGTACTTCTTGCCGATGGTTGCAAGAGTGGCATTGGTGAAAAGCCCATGACGGCCTTCCGCAAAAGGTGCCCAGGCTTCCATTTGAACGCCATGTCGCTTTAAGAAGTCCAGTGACTTGCCTTCCTGGAAAAACGCATGGGTTTCGATTTGATTTATTGCCGGTTTCACGTCGCTACCCGCAATCAAGTCCTCCAGTTGCGCGGGTTCGAAATTGCTCACGCCTATGGCCTTGATTCTGCCCTGATGATAGAGTTCCTCCATGGCCTTCCAGGAGCCTTTCACATCGCCAGCAGGCCTATGAATCAGGTAGAGGTCCAAATAATCGGTCCCCAACTTATTGATCGAAGTTTGAAATCCCTTCTTCGCCTGTTCGTAGCCCATATCGGCTTTCCACAGTTTTGAGGTGATAAAGAGTTCCTGACGTTTGATTCCACTCTGTTTGATCCCGGCGCCTACTGCCGTCTCAGTGCCGTAGATCATGGCGGTATCAATAAGACGATAGCCCAGAGAGATGGCATCGGCCACGCACCTTTTTCCGACGTCGCCGTTGAGCGTCATAGTGCCCAATCCAAGACATGGCATTTGCAGGCCGTTATTGAGTGTCACAAACGGGATCGAATTTTTCTGGGTGCTGGTATTTGGCGCTGCAAGTGACTGCGCGCTGCCGAGGCTCAGGAACATTGCAGAGGCGGCAAATTCCGCGCTGGTCTGCAAGAATTGGCGGCGGCTCATTCCGTTGGTGTTGCGTTCTTTATTCATATTGGCTGGGATTTCCCATATGGTTTCCAGCCCACGACCCGCGTGGGCCTTTTTCGTGATTCTCTTCCTGTTCCACCGGTTTGCAAGTCGTTTTCCCTGTACTGTGTAAAAACTCAGATGACGATAGATTATTCGGTTTTCGACGTTTCTCATCCTGAACTGACCTTGCGTCCGCTAAACTTGTCTGAATGAAATCCCTTATCCGACCAATGCGGTGCTCTTGTTCAATCAATACACGGCTTTGGGCACCATCATTGATGATGACGGGCCGATTCTACTGCACGTTGCTCTGGCTGGCCCCAACGTGCTGCTGTCGTGGAGCACCAATATCGAAGGGTTCACACTGGAAACGAGTTACAATTTGACTTCGGGGACGTGGAACCAGGTCTTTTCGCCCGTCGGCGTGGTGGGGGACCAGAACGTGGTCACAAACAACATTTTGTTCAGCACGCAGTCTTGTAGGTTGAGGAAGTATAATGGCCCCCCGCAATAATGCTAAGGTCAGAGGTGGGAGGTGAAAAGTAAAAGCAACGGAATCGGTGAAACTGAATGCCAGTCATAAAGAAAACATGCGGAATTCATATTGTGGCGCTTCCGGATCCAGGGGGTAAAGCCAACTCACTTCGCTTAAACCAGGACGGCGTTGTTCGCTTTCAGATATTTCTTGATGGTTTTTATGCCGTTGCACGAATTGGCAACGCGGGCTGCGTTGGGCTTGCCCAATTTGTAATGTACGAGCAGTTTGCCGACCATTGCCACTTGAAGGTTTGCATGCGCCATACTCCACAGTTGACCGGCTTCCAGAGGTTGTTGGGGAATACGGCGAGGCAACTTGATTTTTATCATGGTTCATGGTGCCCTTTAACTTCTGATTGAACCAGTTTAATCGCCGCCCGATTCCGCCTCCCGCCTCCGAGATGAGTTCCTGGCATTTCACTTCCAGTGAAGCCTCCAGTAAGTCCGACCGCAGGGATGGTGGAAGAAGTGGTGAAAATTGTGGCTGAACCCATTCGAATTATCGATCAACGAGTTTAAAGATTTGCGACGCTGTGATTGCTGAGAACAGGATGGGAATCAAGAACTTGCGTTGGGTAAGCGAGCCGGGTCGGCAGTGCAATCCCGGCCATTGGCTCCATTGATTCACAAATCAAACATTTGTGACCTTTCTCTCTGAGTTTCAAAGCGCTTTCATCACAGCCCGTTTACCGCTTTTCAGGATCAAGGTGGTTCAAATACGAGTGGAACCATTCCGGGTGTTCAGTCCAACGCCGACAAATGGCCGGATTGCCGTTATACACCCCTTGACGGTTGGGAGAAGTGAGCACGGATGGATCTGATGAAGTGCGCGCCAGGACTTCCCCTTGACTCGCCGCACTAAAAGAAGGAAGGTCTGTAAAATCTTCACTAATTAAATCAATCAGAGAAAGGCATTGTATGGCATTACGATTAGGCGAGGTCGCCCCCAATTTCTCCGCCGCCACGACCGAAGGGACCATTGATTTCCACCAATGGCTCGGCAATTCCTGGGGCGTGCTGTTGTCGCATCCGGCCGATTACACTCCGGTTTGCACCACCGAACTGGGAACCGTGGCCCGGACGAAAGGCGAGTTTGACAGGCGGAACGTCAAAGTGATTGCGGTCAGCGTGGACCCGCTGGAATCGCACCGGGGCTGGATCGAGGACATCAATGAAACCCAGGCCGTCAGGATGAATTTTCCGGTGATTGCCGATGAAAGCCGGCAGGTGGCCAGGGCGTATGACATGATTCATTCGAACGGGAACGGCACGGCCACCGTGCGGTCGGTGTTCGTGATCGGCCCGGACAAGAAAGTCAAACTCACCCTGACTTACCCGGACGAGACCGGGCGCAATTTCAAGGAGATTTTGCGCGTGATTGATTCGCTGCAATTAATGGCCAGCCACCGGGTGGCCACGCCGGCGGACTGGCAACCGGGGCAGGACTGCATCATCCCGCCGACAATTCCGGACACCGATGCGGAGAGCCTGTTTCCCAGAGGGATTCGCAAACTTAAACCCTATCTGCGTTACACGCCGCAACCCGCCATAAATCCCAACAAGGCGCTTTGGGAAAAAGGCGACTTTACCCAGATCGCGCAGAGCATGAGAGAGAGCGGCGAGGCGCTGGTCCAAGTACTGGGAATCACAAAAGGGCTCAAGGTTTTGGATCTGGGATGCGGCGACGGAACGACGGCCATACCCGCGGCGAGACTTGGAGCCGACGTGTTGGGGGTTGATATTGCACGGAACCTGGTTGAGGCGGGAAATAGGCGCGTCCGGGAGATGGGCCTCGCGAACTGCCGGTTTCAGGAAGGTGATGCGACCCATTTGCGCGAGTTGAAAGATCAGTCGTTTGACCTCGTCGTGAGTATTTTTGGGGCCATGTTTGCGCCCAAGCCATTTGACGTGGCCAAAGAAATGGTGCGCGTAACCCGTCCCGGAGGCCGGATCGTCATGGGAAACTGGATTCCCGGTGACCCGACCCTGGTGGCGCAAATTCTTAAGATCAGTTCCGCCTACACGCCGCCACCGCCGGAAGGCTTCATCAGCCCGATGACATGGGGAGTCGAGAACAATGTGGTCGAACGCTTTGCCGCTGCGGGGGTTTCCAAGGAGAATATTGCCTTCGCCAGAGAAACTTACACGTTTAACTTTCCAGCTCCGCCTTCCGAACTCGTGGCCGCCTTTAAAAAATATTATGGGCCGACCATGAATGCGTTCGAGGCCGCCGAGAAGACCGGTCGCGCAGCGGAGTTGCAAAAAGAGTTAGAAGCTCTGTTCATCAGCCAAAACAGGAGCTCCCGGAAGGAGGTCACCTCCATTCCCGCCACGTTCTTACGGGTTACCGTGACTTTAAAAAGCGCCGAGCTGCCCAAGACCCAACTGCAACCGAAACCACCGCACGCTCAGCTCATTGAGATGGGCATGGCCCATTGGATCTCCCGTATTCTCTACGTCGCGGCCAAACTTGACCTCGCCGATCACCTTGCTGAAGGCCCGAAGAGCGCTGATGAACTGGCTGGGCCAACCGGGACCCACGCCCCGTCACTCTACCGGCTCATGCGCACGCTGGCCAACCTCGGCCTCCTCAGCGAAGACACCAAGCATTGCTTCAACCTGACTCCTATGGGCGAGGCGATGAAAAAGAACGCTCCCGGCGCCGCGCGTGCCACGATTCTGACCATGGCGGGCGACATGTTTTTGACCGGTTTCGGGGAACTGCTCTATTCGGTCCAAACCGAAAAGAGCGGATTTGAAAAGGTATTGGGCATGCCGGTTTTCGACTGGCTTGGGAAGAACCCGGAAATGGCATCGCTGTTCAGCGAGACAATGATAGGCGTTCACGGAGCAGAGCCGGCAGCGGTGGCCGCCGCTTATGACTTTTCGGAGATGAAAACCATCGTGGATGTAGGCGGCGCCACGGGAAATTTATTGACCACGATTCTCGGCCGTGCGCCCGGCGCGCGTGGAATCCTTTACGACCTCCCGCACGTCGTGCGTGATGCGCCGGCGCTGATTCAATCGCGCGGCCTGACGAATCGGGTGACGATCGAGGCGGGCAGTTTCTTTGAACGCATTCCCGTTGGCGGTGATGCCTACCTGCTCTCGCACATCATTCATGATTGGAGCGAAGCACAATGTCTGACGATACTGGGCCATTGCCGTCGAGCGATGAATCCCGGCAGTCGATTGCTGCTCATCGAGATGGTATTGCCGCCCGGTAATGTGCCTCATCCCGGCAAGGTACTCGACATGATGATGCTGGTGGGGCCGGGTGGACAGGAACGGACGGAGCAGGAATACGGCACGCTGCTCGGGCAGGCGGGGTTTCGCCTGACTCGCGTCGTGCCGACAGAATCAGCCGTTAGCGTCGTCGAAGTGGTGCCGGCGTAACCACCGGCAGATCATTGCGAAATCCCCACAGTTATGGATTTGACGATGTTCGCGCGTTTGAAAACGGCGCGGCTGTTTTCGGCGTTCAGCACGAGCGTGCGCTGTCGTTGCTTTCTGCCGTCGGTAAAGGCCACCGTCAGGAACGGCGTGGGTGCGAGTTGATACACGACGGGAACCTGACAGTAGGTGAACGCGAGCATTCCGGGATTGAGCCGGAGTTGACGTACGCGCCCGGCCGCATCGAAACAGGTAAATACGGCGGGTGACAAAAGAAATTCCTCTTTACGGAGCAACTTTGGTTCAAAACAGATGCAACCCCCGCGAACGCCTACTCCCAGTTCAGCAAACCGGCACAGGATGTCTTCCTTCACTTGACCGGTCAGTCCCGGCTGGCGGGCACCGCCTTGCTCGGGGGTATGCGAATACGGGTCCATGGGAAATGCTCCATAGGCTTCCGGTGTTTTGCGGTCACCAATGCCTGCATCGATATCGTAATAGCACTCGGCCAGTCGTTTCAACAGTCGCTGCGGCGCGCCGTCTTCGAGTGCGCGGAAATAACTTTCCACGGCGGCCAGCCGCAGTTTGGAAACCATGTGCCAGTAAATGCAGCCCAATCCTTCGTAGCCGAAGAAGGTGCCGGAACGCCCCGTGAAGGACTCATGGTCGAAAAGCCTTTCAAATAGATCCAGTACCCTCCTCTGGTCCTGCCTTACCAGCCTGGCATAACCGGCGACAGCGAGTTGTTCCAGAATTCGGAGGAGGTCACGGGAATTGGAGATGGTGCCATGAAAGTGAACCTGTCCGGCTACGTCGCGCTCAATGAGTTGTCGGTTGCCATCCACCAGCAATTTCCGCAGCAGAGCGATGCGATGGATTTCTTTCGCCGGGATTTTGTTTCGGTCAACAAAGGCCGGGAGCCGGCGGTTGGGATAAAGCAGGTAACTGTGCTGGTCGGGACGGTACATCGAACTTTGCCTGAGCGCGGTCAGGACCTTCAGTGATTCTTCAGCCGAAAGGTGGCCGGAACTGAGCACGGCCACCTGGCCCTCCAGCATTTCATAAAGACGACGAATGGAAAGGCGGGTCTGACTTTCGAACCGCACGAGGTTGTAAGCGTGGAAAAGTCCATCGGACCGGCGATTGGACCGGATGGAATGGTTGATCCACGCCAACGCGGAGTCGAAGAACCGGATCAATGTTTGGCCCGTGATAAGGGCTTTTTGGTCCGACCAACCATGCTGGTACAGGCGCTGGCGATAATCACTTCCCGCCCGGCCCAGGTCATCGAGTACGCGATGGCGCTCCCGGTCGGTAAACGTTCCTGCCAGCAACCGTCGGTGTCGATTCAGAATCCGGTCCGACGCGCCGATCAATCGGGCAACCGGAGCAGAAAGACGAAATGTTATGTCGGTCTGTTCGCGGAACAGTTCACGGCAGAACGTCAGGTGTCGGCGCAGGTAATACAGTGTGACCATGGAGGCGCCGTTGCCGACGAGGGCATTGTTGGCATCATTCCATTCCGGCCGTTGCGTGTTCAACCAGATGCCGGCTTCAGGAATGAAATTCGAAAGCTTGGCCAAGACCGGAACCAGCAGCTTCTCGGTCAGATTGACCAGGCGTACCTGTCCGCTTTTGTCCCAAACCAGCTTGCCATCGGCACCGCGGGCGCGGACGCGCTGTTGAACCAGTGCTTCCAGCTGCGTATCAAAGACGACGGTTTCCTTCGGGTTGGCCAGGAGCGCTTCGTAGGGTTTGATCCGGTAGGGAACATTGGCATAAGCGAAGATGTCGCGGGTAAGGAAACCATGCAAGGTAGCTGGATCGTGCTGATTCAGAATCTCCAGAAGTTTCAGCAGATAAATGATCTGGTGATCGCCCCAGTAGCCGATGTAGGACCATGGGTCGTGCGGGTCCACGGTCTCCCATTCGATCCCGTTGCGGGTAATGCGATAGGGATTGTAGCCATCGGCGGTCGAGGCATTCAGGAACCGGCAGATCATACCGGGCACAAAATCCGGGAAGGAAACCGCGAGCGCCTCCCAATTTTGGAAAATATCGCGCCAGTTTCCCTCATAGTTGAGGATTCGTGTGCCATCCGTGTTCCGCGTAGCGATGGAAAACCGGTTCCACGGCCGGGTCGGATCTCCATGTCGACGGCTGAAGGTCAGGGGCAGATACTCGCGGCAAAGGCGTTCCAGTTGCGGATCGCCGGTGGCAACGGCGGCGGTTACCGCCTCGCCATAGAAAACGGGCCTGGGCAAGCGATGGAAAAAAGAGCTGCGACGGGTGGCAAGTTTTTTGTCCGCATTGGTGACGAAGGCCAGCAAATCATCCGGATTTAGTTTATAACCGTCGTTGAAAACCCCGCCCCGCATCACATTAAACAGCGTGTTGCTGTAGTGGCGGGCATTGGTTAGCGGGCATGCGGATTTCTGCAAGCCATCCGCGGTGCTGACAATGTGCTCCAGTTCGCGGGTTCCGTGGTCAATGTCTGCCTGGACCAGTCGTTTCAGTCGCCCGGGCGTGTGCAGCAACCGGTTAAGGGCAGCCACCTCTGGCGAACCTTGTCCGACATCGGCTGCGAGCAGCCAATCCGCTATCTGACCGTGCCGCAGAACCATCCTTGTCTGGACGAAATAAGCACCGCGTTCACCGCGCACGTCAGTTTCTTCTGCCAGCGGCAAGCCCTGGCGAAACCGATCGAGTTGTGCCGGGGACAGCAAAGTAATTCTACGGTGGAGCCCAAGCGACCATACGGTGGTGGTGCGCAGCGCTTCCGCGGGTTCAGGGCGATCCACCGGGATGGCACTGAGGCGAAACAAACCGAGACCGGTTTCGGAAATCAACTCGCTCCGCTTATAGGCGTCGAGCAATGTGCTGTATTCGAGATTGAACTGGCTGCCGGCCCCGCAGGGCATCAGGTTCTGGACGCCGTCCAACAATTCGATCTGTGCGGCGTCGGGCCCGGAATTTGACAGCCACGCCCGGCGAATGAAACCAAAGCGGTTGCTGTTGAACCAGCCGAAACGAAACGTCAGCGAAAGGTCTTCGTTGATTTCCTCAAAGACCAATTTATTGCCCCGGAGGTTTTTGTAGAGATTTCGCCGGGTTCGATAATTCCCCTGGCTGCGTTCGGATAACGGCTCCCAGATTTGATTCTTGCCGCGTCTCCGAACGATAAGGATCGTCTTGCCTCCCGTGACCTCCGCCATGTCGCGGATTTTATCATCGGTATAGTAAGGGAACAGCGCCAGGTCCGCATTCCGCCGGCCGGCAGTCAGGGCGCCGTTGCTGGAAACAAACATCCAATGGTCGGCGTCACTGACCACGCTCATGAAAAACGGCCGCATCCGATTGTAATTGGAGATCCGATAGAACTCCTCACCCTCCAGCATGACTTGCTCCCCCTGAACGGGGGTGGCATTGAAGCGCAGCGGGCTTTTGCCCAGGTGCAGTTTGGATTTCATGTCGGTTGCGAATCTACCGAGCTTGTCAATCAGAGACCAGTGTTCATCTCAAAATGCGTGGCGGGTGACAGCGTGATGACGGGTTAATCAAGTGGCGGATGGTTCTTTTGCTCTCCGCGCATCGAGGTCCTTTTTCATCAAATCGGTGGTTCGGGAATCCAGGTTGTAGAAAATCATGAACAAAGCGCAGGACATGTAGAGTAATCCCGGTATCACCGAGACCAACAACTTGATGCCAGTAAGCGCCGATGCAGTCTGCTGAGCGCCAGCAACGTAGCCGAAGGCGGTGAGCAGTCCGCCGGCAATCGCGGCGCCAATGCCCCATCCGGCTTTCTGCGCAAAAACTGCGGCCGAGAAGCACAACCCCGTTGCGCGCCGACCGCTTTTCCATTCCGAATAATCGGCCGCATCGGCAATCATCGTCCACAAGAGGGGGACGGCGGGTGCATAGGCCATCTTCGCGAGGATATTCAGCACGTAAACGGTGACGAGGTTCTGCGCTCCGGGCAGATAAAGGGCGCTAAAGAAGACACCGGAAATCAGGGAACTGGCGATGAACACATTCCGGTTACCGAATCTCCTGGCCAAGGATTTTGAAAACGGCAAAGCAACAATAAGAGCTATGGTACCGATGACATTGAACAACTGAACGTTCTCTTCTTTGCCGACGTAATATTTGAAATAGTAGGCGATCGCGGCGTTCTGCATCGCAAACATGACGAAGGAAACAATGCCCACAATGGCGAGGATGATCCACGGCCGGTTTTTGAACAGGTTCTTGAGGTCTTCCTTGAGAGAACTGGTCAGCGCGGTGGACGGTTTCACTCGTTCTTTGGTCGTCATGAAGGTGATGAAAAAGAAGACGACACTCAGGCAGCCAAACAGGATTAAGGTGTGTTGATAACCCATCGCCTCGTTGCCGCCTCCAAAATATTTTGCCAGCGTCAACGCCAATCCGGTGACCACCAGCTGGCCGGTAAAGGCGCAGATGAAACGATACTGGTTTACACCCGCGCGCTCACAGGTGTCCGAGGTCATCACTGCCGCCAGGGAAGAATAGGGTATATTAACCGCCGCGTAGGCGGTCATGAGCAGCACGTAGGTGGCACCGGCGTAGATGATTTTACCGGTCTCTCCCAAATTGGGTGTGGTAAAGGTCAGGACGGCCAGAACCGCATACGGAATCGCGCCAAAGAGAATGTAGGGGCGGAATTTTCCCCAACGTGTCCGGGTCCGGTCCGAAATGACGCCGACGACCGGGTCGATGCCCATGTCCCAGAACCGGGCGATCAGCATGATGGTGCCCGCCGCCGCCGCTGGGATCTTGTAAACGTCAGTGTAAAAAATCAGCAACCAGAAGCCCACCATGTCCCATACAAAGTGGGATGCGGTATCACCCAAGCCGTAGCCCAGCTTCTCTACGAACGTCAGGCCGACACGGGGTTGTGCTTGTGGAGTTTGATCAATTGTGGAGGGCGAACTCACGGCCAAAGTTATATTGGTTGAAGTGAACGCCGTCAAGATGGCGCGGCATTTCCTGGCGGAGCGTTCTGCCGGTGGATCCGCGCAAAATGAAATGTTGGCATGGGCGGCGTGTTTTTGTTGCGACCGTCGCTGAACGGGGTTGCGGTCCTCCTTAGGGAGTATTAGGCTCCACGCGGCTATTCAAGAGGCAGGTTGCCGTTGGGACACCCAGAGAGAAACGAGCATGTGAGAGAAACGGAACATTATGAAACGGCGGTTGAGGATCGCCTGCCTTTCATGCAGAAGTTCGCGTACGGCCTGGGCATGCTCGCCAACAATCTGCAAGCGGCCGCCGTCGGCGCCCTGCCAATCATTCTGAATCTCGGTCTGAAAATGGACCCGCGCCTCGTCGGCCTTCTCGGATCCATCCCCCGCATCTTCGACGCATTCATTGATCCCGTAGTCGGACACATCTCCGACAACACGCGGACCCGGTGGGGCCGCCGTCGCCCGCTGATCTTTGTGGGCGCCATTCTGTCCGGCATCATATTTGCCCTGATGTGGCAGTTGTACCCGGGGCATACCCAGATGTTCTACTTCTGGGTCTTCCTCGCCGCTTCGATCGTCTTCTTCACGGCCTACGCGGTTTTCTCGATCCCGCTGGTGGGCTACGGATACGAACTGACCGCGGACTACCACGAGAGGACTCGGCTGCAGGGATTCAGCAATATCATGGGCCAGGTCGCATGGCTGTTATGTCCCTTCTTCTACTTGTTTATCTACAATAAGACTATCTTCCCCGGCGAGTTCGGGGCGGTCAAGGGCGCGCGCACCCTGGCCATCATGATCGGGGTGTCCATTATCGTCTTGGGCATCATGCCCGCCCTCTTCACCCGGGAGCGCATGCGCCTGCCGCCCCGGGACAGCGAAGGCGCTCTGAAGAGCACCATTACGTTCTTCAAGCGCTTCATCGCCACTTGGAAATCCGTTCCGTTCCTCAAGCTGTGCCTGG
>JBGPDH010000053.1:0-16322 GCA_041482195.1 Verrucomicrobiia bacterium | reverse complement strand
TTGTGGGTTCAACCCCCGCCGCGCGTACCAGTCTTCGCTAAAGCTGTGAACCTATGGTGATCTTTTAGGGAATGCAAAAAGGCGCAATGAAGCGCAATAGCGCGATCCAGAAACCGGCGGCGGGCTGGTCCGGTTCAACTCCTGCCGTCTCCCGGCAATAGCGCTGCCAGTGGCCTGCAAAACTTCAGCGGCGGATTCTGGTAAACTGTCCGCCGGGACCGGCGCCAGCAATCTTGAGGGGCTCAAACGAGAGATGCTCAGAATTCCGTTACTGGCAGCGACAAAGTTGAAAGAACTGCTCGACCACACGAAGCGCGTGAAGCCCGTCGTACTTACCAGACCCGTTGAGGTTTATTCCTATTCAGCGGGGGACCGACAGAATTGTTTCAACTCCACAATGGGGGCATGGGACAGAAACACTTTGCCGGTCGCCAAGCTCATTTGCATCAAATTCAATGTTCCCGCCACAATGTTCGCAGGCGCAAACAACCAAGCGACGGTGAATGCCAGGTGGTTGTACGGTGGGTGGAAAGGAACTAACGGCGTCAAGGTCAATTAAAATGTCACGCGGTTCTGCGCCTTTACTCGGACCCACGATGCCGCGATTTTCCAATTCGTCCAAAATGCGAGCGGCACGGGTGTAACCGAGGCGCAGTCGTCGTTGCAACAGCGAGGCGCTCGCTTTTTGTTCGCTCCGGATGACTTCGATGCACTGCTGGATGAGTTCCTCATCCTCGTCAATGCCACTTTCATTTCCGAAGTCGCCCACCAGTTTGGAAAGTTGCCGGTGGAATTCTAAGTCGTAATTCGATTTGCCCTGCTTGGCGATGAACTCGACGATGCTGTTGATTTCCTGGTCGGTGATGAGCGCGACTTGGGCGCGAATTAATTTCGCCGATCCGGGCGGCAGATAGAGCATATCGCCGTTGCCTAATAGTTTTTCTGCACCCGTTGCGCCAATGATCGAGCGTGACTCGATTCTTGATGCGCACCGAAATGCGATACGGGCAGGTATTTCGGCGAAAGTACTCTCAGAAAGTTTGTTTTGGCCCCCCGGTCGAGTAGTCAGGATGAGATGAATGCCCGCAGGACGCGCCATTTGTGTGATACGGGCAAGGGCCATTCCTACGTCAGCGGGTGCGACCTGCATCAGGTCTTCCAGTTTCTCAATGATGACGACGACGTAGGAAAGTTTTTCGGGAATAACGATGTTGTCGGCGCACGGCAAGACGATTTCCTCGTCCTCCTCGACCGAGAACCCTTCCGTGCTCGGGTCAACCTCTTCCTTTTTGACCTTGTTCGGCAACTCGGTTTCTGGCTTCGGCAACGGTTTGTTCTTCGTGCGCGAATTGAACGATGAGATGTTGTGCGCTCCCACGCGCATAAAAAGTTGGTAGCGTTTTTCCATCTCATTTACCACCCAGCGCAAAGCGAGGATGACCTTCCTCGGATCAGTGACGACGGGGATGACGAGGTGCGGCAGGGCGTTGTAAAACTGCAACTCGATGCAAACCGGGTCAACCATCACAAATCGCAGTTGGTCAGGTGAAAACCGGTAGAGCAGCGACGCGATGACAGTATGCAAGAAAATTGATTTACCGGAGCCGGTGCTGCCAGCTACAAGCAAATGCGGCATTTGGGTGAGGTCAGCGACAATCGGATGACCATATACATCCTTGCCCAGAGCAATCGGAATCTTCGCCTTGCTGTTGCGCCATTCCTCGGCCTCGAATAAGTCGCGCACGATGACATTCGTCTTGACCAGGTTCGGCACTTCGACGCCGACACAATTTTTACCAGGGATGGGTGTGAGAACGTTGATTTGATCTACCTTGAGTGTGGCGGCGAGGTTGTGGGAAAGGGCCGCAATGTCTTCCAACCTCACGCCCGGTGCAGGATGCACTTCGTAGCGCGTGATGGTCGGCCCCTTGGTGATGTCACCCAGCGAAACCTCGATGTCGAACTGCGCGAGCGTCTGCTGTATGAGCCGCGCATTCGCCATAAGCTCCTCCTTTGACTCTGTGGGTTTGACGGTCGTGTCGGGATGTTGGAGGAAATCCAATGGCGGCAACCGGTAATTACCGATGATGGGCGTCGCGACAGCGGCCACGGGTTCGGACATTTGCGAAATAACTGGAGGGCTGGAGCTGGCGGTCCATCTGGATTCATTGTGTTGACCAACAACACCACGTCCCTGCAAAGCGTGAATTACAAAATTTGCTTCTTCGTAGGAAATGCCAAGCATTTCTTCTAGCATCCGTGGTCTCGCTATACCTGCCTTGACGACAATTGGGATCGCTTTCGCAATCATTTCATCTTCCCGCTCGAAATCGCGTCGGGTTTCAGATTTTGGCAGAATTGACTCGATGATGTCTGTGGCATCCTCCGCTTCCAATTTGAAGAACTCACGATTATCAGAAACGCGGTAAGCCGACAGCCGCTCATGGATTATTCTTTCCGCCTCGGTGGAGTTTGTGACGGTGTATTCCTTTACGACGGTGAATCCGGTTGGGACTCCGGTGTGTGAAGAAAGTTCGTTCACCCGCTCCGATACACTTCGGTCCGTCCTTCCAATCTTGACTAGACCTGGCATTGAAGGATTTTCGAGGACGTAGATATACTCGCTCATATTACCGGCATTGGTGAGTCGCTACCGTTGCACTTTTCGTTTCTCACGGCAGGAATGTTGCGGCTCAAAAACCAACATATTGTCCGATGCATCGATTGAACCACCGCGACCAGACTTGTTCAAGCGCGGTTTTGTGCTAGCGTCGCCGATGACGGGCTGAACGGCGAGAGTCTGGCAAATGAGGACTCTATCATTTTTTGGCTGACAGCTTGGGCAGTGAGGCGGGTTGGGAGCGGAATGAAGCCAGTCGTCTCGTATGGAGTCCCGCCTCTATGGCAATTTGGCAAAAGAATGATAAACAAGTCATATTTTTCCCCTTGACTTCAATTTCATTACCAGCTACCTTCTTATAAAAAGGTAGCTTGCTGGACATGGTACGATGAGTGTGAACGAAAAATTTTCGGCGATTCGGAAGGGACTGCTCGAGTTCCTGGTCCTGCAGATTATTGCGGCGGAGAAGGTGTACGTGGCGGACATCCTCAGGCAGCTCAGCGCCACGGAATTCGCCACGCAAGAAGGCACGCTGTATCCCTTGCTCAGCCGGCTGCGCCGCGAAGGACTTTTGGATTACGAATGGAAGGAGTCTGAGGCCGGCCCGCCCCGCAAGTATTACCAGCTGACCGCCAAAGGCCGGGAACAATTGCGCGAAACATTGGAGTATTGGGGACAGATCAACGGGACGGTCAAGAAACTGGGCCAGAAATAAAAAGGAAATCCTGTCATGAATAAAGTCATCACCATCAACCTGGGCGGCAACGCGTATCAACTCGAAGAAGGCGGCTACGACGCCCTGCGCGCCTACCTCGAGAGCGCCGCCACCAAACTCCAGGGCAATCCGGACCGGGATGAAATCCTTTCGGACATTGAAAGGGCCATCGCAGAAAAGTTCCGCGCGCTCCTGGCCAGCCACAAGAACGTGGTGGAAACGAAAGAGGTGACCACCGTGCTCGCGGAAATGGGGCCGGTAGAAGCGGAACCGGGGGAAGCTGCGCACGCCGGCGCAAGCGGTGCTGGCGCCGCCGGCGGGACGAGTGGACAAAAGACGACGGGAGGGAAACAAGCAACGGAAAGCGGCGGAGCCCCGAGGCGGCTCTATCGAATCCAAGAGGGCGCAATGATTGCCGGTGTCTGCAATGGCATCGCCGCCCATATGAACATTGATCCGACCATCGTACGGCTGGTCTTCGTTCTTTTGACGATATTTTGGGGCACGGGCTTGCTCGTTTACGTGGTGATGGCGATTGTCGTGCCCGAGGCGCGGTCGCCGGAAGAAAAGGCGGCAGCGTCCGGTTTTCCAGCAACGGCGCAGGAATTCATCCGGCGCGCCAAGGAAGGTTATTACGAAGCGATGAAAGGTTTCCAGGGGCACAAGACGCACCGCGTATGGGGGCGCCGGTTCAAGCGGGAAATGCGCGCCCACGCGGATCATTGGCGGTACAACTGGCACAGTTATTGGGCAGAACACGCTCCGGTCCATCCGGGAATGGGCTTTGCCCTGCCCTTCCTGTCCCTGATGCAAGGCGCGGCAACGGTCGTGTGGATCTGTGCCCTCATTTCGTTGCTGGCGACCGGCGCCGTTTTCGGACTGGCACTGCCGGCGAATGTCCCCGTGTGGGTGGCGGCATTATTGCTGTTAATTGCCTACGGTATCCTTGTGGGGCCGCTGAAATTCGCGCGCCGTTCGTGTTACTGGGGTTTGGGCCGCGCACGATGGGCCTGGTCTTTTGTGTATCTCATGGACGCGATTGTGTGGTTTACCGTGGTAATCGTCCTTTTATGGCTGGGTTTCCACTACCTTCCGGAACTGCGCGACGCGGTCCATAGTGTTCCATCGCTCGCGCATCAGGCCGCCGACGATATCCGGACCTGGTGGCATTCGAAGTAAATCGGGTACGACGCTTGAATTCAGGCGAACCTAAGGCATGGAAGTTCCCGGGGCAGCCGGCTTCTTCAGGAAACCTGCGACCAGCAACGCCCAGGCGACCACGAGGCCCAGCCCGGCGGCAACGTGAGCGAGCTTGACGACCAGTTCCTGCCATGCCGTTCCTCCTGTGGCTCCTGCCTGACCCGCTGCGATCGGTAACATCCGGGTGGTTCCCCACCAGGCATTGGCAACCTCCGACAGCGTCATCGGCCAGATCAGCCAGGCCGCCAGCAGGATGACTCCGACAGACCTGGGACCGACACGGTGGGGAAGTTTCAACAACAGTATGGCCATGACGATGATCAAAATACCGTTGGTGACGAACTGGACGTGGGCCACCAGGGCCAGCCGGGGGTGAGGCGTGTGCGGCACCACGAATCCCCAAAGCAAACCTGCCATGACCAGCATGAGCCCGTGGATCAAAATTTGCCGACTACGGTCTTGAATGTTCATTTAGGATTTCGCGTTGATTTTACGGGCCACGGGTTAAGAGTAAAGTTCCCAAGCTGCCTGCCCGGGCACGGCCCGGCAAGACCGAAGTGGGAATCTCAGGTGGTATCGGTCCGACCAGTTAAAGGTGGAGAAGATAAACAGGGGCAATGGCCGCGAGTGCAGTCATGGCCTGCAACGCCAGCATCAATAATGCAGGCCGGGGAGCTTGCGGTAGCCAGCGAATGAGGAAGAAAGCCAGAATCGGCACCTGCCCGGCCATTAAAAGCTGCCAGAGATGAGCGGCAGCCCCTTCATCGGCTTCGCGAGCGGCGCCGAACATGGCGACGTGGGCCAGTACGAGAACGAGTGCGGCCAAGGACATGACTACGGGAAGAAAGCAGCTCGGCTTTTTAAACATAATTGCGATCGTCATGGGAATTCACTTTGTACTACAAAGTTAATTTTGTCAACCCAATTTTTGCTTCTACACGACGTAGGCGATTCATTCGTATTGGGGGTAGCAGCGGCGGTCATAGACCGACGCGACATTGGATCTTCTCCTGGAGCGCGGACAGCTTTGTCCGCGTATCGCAATACCAAGGAATTCGCGGACATGGCTGTCCGCGCTCCTGTTCAGAGGGTTAGATGCGCGAACTTTTCCGGAGGAATCTAATTCGACACCGGCGGTTGAAATCCTGGGAGGCCGAATTGCCACAGGAGGAATGTCCAGACGTCGGCCGTCAGCTCTTCCCCCTGTTTTTTTGTCGAGCCGACGCCGTGGCCGCCTTCGTAGTCCACGCGTAACAGGACTGGCTTGCCACTGGCGGTGGCAGCCTGCAAACGCGCCGCCATTTTTGCCGATTGCCATGGTTCCACCCGGGGATCGTTGATGCCGGTTGCCAGCATCACGGCAGGATACTTCGTCCCGTCACGGACGTGGGTGTAGGCACTCATTTCATACAAACCCCTGAAGCCGTCCTCCGTCTGGACGCTGCCGAATTCGGGGATGTTCGGCACGCCGTTCGGCGTCGTCTCGATGCGAAGCATGTCCAGGCAACCGACCTGAATAACCGCCGCTCCAAACAGGTCGGGCCGATCGGTAATGGCCCGGCCAATCAGAATGCCGCCGGCGCTGCCGCCCGAGCCTGCCAGTTTCACCGGCGACGTGTATTTGTTCCCAATCAGGTATTCGCCACACGCGATAAAATCCTTCCACGTGTTCGGCTTGGTCTGCCTGTAGCCGCCTTTATACCAATCCTCCCCGTATTCACCGCCGCCACGGATGTGGGCGACGGCATACACACCGCCCAGCTCACACCAAGCCAGCAGGACCGGACCAAATCCCGGGTCCGCCGAAATACCGTAGGCGCCGTAACCCCGAAGCAGCGTGGGGTTCGAACCATCCCGTTTGAGGCCGCGCTGGTAAATAATGGACAACGGAATCATTTCGCCGTCGTAACTCTTCGCTTTGACCTCGACCGATTCCAGATTCTCCGGCGCATCGAACCTGCCCAGCGGCTGCAAGCCGGTGTTGGTGATTTCTTTTGTCTCCGCATCGTAGGCGTAAATCTGGCCGGCCCGGGTCCAGGCGCCCAGGTACAGCCAGGTGCCGCTGAATCGCGGATCGGCCGCCGTAATCGCCACTGAACCCTCAAACGGCAGTTGGACCGGTTCGGCTTTCCCGCTAAAGGTCACACGCCAAAGACGACCGATTCCGCCATCGCGCAGTTGCACATACAACGCGTCCTTGGCGGCCGCCATCCCCGTAATCACGGCGTTGCCGGCCGGCACCACCACCCGAGCCGTGGCCAGGTCCGGTTTGACCAGGGACGTCGCGATGATTTTAAACCGCGACGCATTCTTGTGTGTCAGCAGAAATATTTCATCCCCTTTGACTGTGAAATCCGTGACGTCGTCATCCACATCACAAATTTTTTGCCAGGGCGTGTTCGGTTTGCCGACCGACGCCAGCGGCGCGGCGTATAATGACAACTCCTGCCGCGTCCCGTGTTCGATCCAACCCAAGGCATACCGGGAGCCCGGGATGCTACTGACATACGGGTCATCGGCCGGATCCATTTTTACCAGCGGTGAAACCTGATAGCCAAAGACGGGCGGTTCCTGGTTGGCGTCGGCGCCGAGGACGTGCAAAAACACGCGGCTCTTCTGGTAACGTTCGGTTTCCGGCATGCCGGGCTCCATTTTTTGCAGGCGGTTGTAGAAAAAGGACTTTCCATCCGGACGCCACTTGACTCCGCCGAACTGGGCACGATCAATCGGTTTGTCCACTTCCTTGCTCGTTGCTGTTTCCAGTAAATGAATCACGGCATCCTCCGAGCCGGCAGCAGAAAGCCCGCAAGCGACGTGGTTCCCATCCTGTGACGGCTCATAATAATTGATGGCGAAGGGCTTTCCGGCGGCCCTGGCGAATTTATCGGGGTCGAACAGGAGTGTTTCCTTTCCGGCTGGCCCATTGCGCATGTATAGCTTGTAAACATTGTCCTGCGGCAAACGTTTGAGATAGAAATAGCGGCCGTCCGGCATCCGGCGAACGTCATCCACACGCGCCGCGACAGCATTATCGAGTTCTTGAATTCGGGCTAACAGCGATGCTCGCCCGGGAATACGGTCCAGCCGGAAATGCGTGTAATCGTTCTCCGCTTTCATCCACGCCACCACGTTGGAATCCGATAAATCCTCCATGTACCGATAAGGGTCAACCACTGCCGTCCCGAAATACGTGTTCGTCACGTTTTCCACCGGTGCGACCGGCGGGCCGGCTGGTGCCGCGGGGCTGTAGCCGGCCAGCTGCAGGCCGACGCTCGCAGCCAGAAAAAATTTAAAACCCTCGAATCGGTGCAAAACAGGCGTAGCGGCTTTCGGGAGAAAACCGCACTCATTGAATTCTTGAAGCTTGCGGCGCTCTGCCGAGACGCCGCTACGGCCGACCGGGAATTCTCCAGAGGTTTCAACCGGTTCCATAAAAGTTGTGTCATCCATTAAAGTATCCCGGCAACGTCGCAGAGCAGGGACAACCATGTCTGCCGGTGCCCACCGGTTAAACTCGCGGACAAAGCTGTCCGCGCTCTGGTTGGGCCAGGATTTCTATTCATGTCGCTGCCTTTACGGGCTCACTCACAATCAATTCCCCGCGAAGGCGTCAACGAATTTCATCATGGCGCGGACGTCATGGTAGTTCGCCTTCCAACTGTTCGCCAGGGTCGTGTCCACGGGTTTGCCATCCGCCGCCACCGCGTACAGCCAGATACCGGTCCTGGGATCAGCCTGAGAGGTCTTGATGAATTGCAGCAGCCTGGTCAACGCTATTTCGTCGCGAGGGTTGTCTTTGTATTTCAAGGCGTCCGTGAGCGCAGACAATAGTTCGGCCTGCACCCACCACACTTTTTCCGTATCCGTCGCCGGCTGGTCATCAAAACCACGATAGTAAAGCCCGCCGCGGCGGTGGTCGTACCCGTTCTTGAGCGCATGATTGAGCAGCGCGTAAAAATGCTCCCATGACGGTTTCCGTCCCAGAACGTTTTCCGCGCGAATCATCAGCCAGGCAAACTCGACGTTGTGACCGTAGGAAAGCCCGGCGCTGCTGGCCACCGTCACCGGCTGCCAGTCGAATTGCCGGTGAAAAGCGCATTTCGACGGGTCGTCCGGGTAGAAATACGTCGCATTAAGGCGCAGGGCTTCTACCAGTGATTTCTGCACGTCCGGATCGTGCGTCGTGTCGTACAATTCCGTCAGTGCCTCCATCCAATGCAGGTGCGAGTTGGCGCTTTTGAAGCCGACCACCTCGACCTGACCGCGCGGGTCGCCGGGTGAGAGCGGTTTCCAGGTACGGCCGGCGTGCTCAAACCAGCCGCCGTTTTTTTTGTCATACAGGTGCAACTGAACGGCGTGATAAAGATCCAGTGCGTGGGCCAAAGCCTGCTGGTCGCCGCTGGCACGGTAATATTCGACAAAGGCGTAAATTACGAACGCCTGGCCGTAGAGTAATTTGCAGTCGTTCATGGGCTTGCCGTTCAAATCGGTCGTCCAGAAATAACCTCCGTACTGCCGGTCGAGAAAATGGCCCAGCAGGAAATGGTATCCTTGCGCCGCCGCCGGCAGATAATTCCGGTTCGTATCGCTGTACCCTTCAAGCTGGGCGAGTGAAAAGGCCCAGACCATGCGGCTTTGCGTGACAATTTGTTTTTCGTCCGGGGTGCCGCGGCCGCTGATGGCATCATCGGCCAGCAGATAGCCGCCGCGATTAGTGTCCTGCCCGGTGTCATACCAGAAAGGCAGGATTTTCCCGGCCAACTGCGTTTTCATTTCACGTGCGGGCGTGGAAAAGTCCATGGCATAGCCGGCAGCGGCACTCGCCCAAAGCATGGCCAGGAGCAGCAAACGGCCCAGTCGGCATGGCGAAAAAGCTTTCGCCGCGGGTGGTTTGATGCACATCCGCAAAGGGTTACATTTTGGCCCTGGCGATTCAAGTGTCATCCCCCTCATTTCACTCTTGGCTTTCGCCGACTCTTGAGTAAACTGAAGGTTCCATGATTGATACTGATATTGAATTGTTAAAAGGCGTCGCCAATCAGTTGCGGATCCACTCGATCACCGCGACGACCGCAGCCGGCAGTGGTCACCCGACCTCCTGCTGCTCGGCGGCGGATGTGGTGGCGGCGCTGTTTTTCGGCCACATGCGTTACGACGCGAAGAACCCTCACTACCACAATAACGATCGTTTTATCCTTTCCAAGGGCCATGCCGCGCCGTTGCTTTACGCCGCCTGGGCCGAAACCGGTTTGTTTCCGGCGGAAGACTTGTTGAAACTCCGTCAATTTGGCAGCGACCTCGAAGGTCACCCCACCCCGCGCCTGTCGTTTGTGGACGTAGCGACCGGTTCGCTCGGGCAGGGTCTGAGCGTCGGAGTCGGCATGGCGCTGGCCGCGCGGTTCGACAAACTGGATTACAACACTTACGTCCTGCTGGGCGACGGGGAAATTGCCGAAGGTTCCGTCTGGGAAGCGGCGTCACTGGCCGGTGTTTACAAACTCAACAACCTGATCGCCATCGTGGACGCCAATCGCCTCGGCCAGAGTCAGGCCACGGCTTTCGGCCACGACATTGGCGTGTATCGCAAACGATTTGAAGCCTTTGGCTGGCGCGTGGAAGACATTGATGGCCATGACCTTGAGGAAATTTCAGAAGTCCTCGGCGGCGTCGGATTGAACGATCAACCGCTGGCCATCATCGCCAAGACGTACAAAGGCGCGGGCGTTTCATTTTTGCAGGACAAGGAGGGCTGGCATGGTAAACCGTTGAACAAGGAAGAAGCCGCCAAAGCTGTCGCCGAACTACAGCCGACCGCCAAATCCGGCGTCGGTGTGTCAATTCCTGCGCCAAACCAGCTTGCCGCGCCGAACGGCGCCGCACCGGGCAGTTACCCGCCGTTGAGTTACAAAATCGGCGACTCGATCGCGACACGCGAAGCGTACGGCAACGCGATCACCCGCATCGGCGAGGTGGACCCGCGGATCGTGGCCATGGACGGTGACACGAAGAATTCCACTTACTCGGAAAAGTTCATGAAGAAATTTCCGGCGCGCTTTACGGAATGTTACATCGCCGAACAGAACATGGTCGGCGCCGCCATGGGCATGGGCGCGCGCGGCAAGGTGCCGTTTGCCTCCACCTTCGCCACGTTCTTCAGCCGCACCTTCGACCAGCTCCGTGTCGCGGGCATTTCGCAGTCGAACCTGAAGCTGGCCGGCTCGCACGTAGGCGTGAGCATCGGCGAGGACGGCCCGTCGCAGATGGGACTGGAAGATCTGGCCATGATGCGCGCGATTGCCGGTAGCGCAGTGTTGTATCCCAGCGACGCGGTCGCTACCGAAAAGCTGGTCGAGCAAATGGCGCAAACCAAAGGTATCTGCTACCTGCGCACGTCGCGCCCCAAGACGCCGGTGATTTACAATAATGACGAAGCCTTTCCGATTGGCGGGGCAAAAGTGCTGCGCGAAGGCGACAAGGCCACGGTAGTGGCCGCGGGTGTCACCCTGTTTGAAGCGATCAAGGCCGCGGATGCCCTGAAAAACGAAGGTATCGGGATCACGGTGATTGACGCCTACAGCATCAAGCCGCTGGGCAAAGACGTGATTCTGACCGCTGCAAAAAAGACGAACAACACCGTCGTCACCGTGGAAGATCATTACGCTGAAGGCGGTCTGGGTGACGCCGTCGCCGGCGAACTCAGTGCCGAAGGCATCAAGGTGCACAAGTTGGCGGTGACATCCCTGCCGCGTTCCGGCAAGCCGGAAGAATTGCTGGCGCATTTCGGCATCGACGCGGCGTCCATCGTCAAGAAGGTCAAGGCGCTGTAACCACCGGAAAATTTCCAGATAACATCAAAAACGCGGAGAGTTTTCTCCGCGTTTTTTCTTATCATTCTGGTATTCAAGCGGTTTTCTTTTTGCGAATCCAACCGGGGTGATGCAGATTGAGATGGGACATGAGTGGAAACGGCAAATTCCTGAAAGGTCAGTTGTTGTTGGATGGTGGCAATCTGACAGGGTCGTTTTTCCACCGGTCCGTAGTATTGATTTGCCAGCACGACGCCGAAGGGGCCTTCGGACTGGTCCTCAACCGCTCCCTCGGTAAGACCGTTGGCGAGATGATTGTGGCCGACCTGCCGGATATGCTGCGGGAAGCGCCGCTGTATCTCGGTGGGCCGGTGCAACCCTCGGCCTTGAGTTATTTGCACACCGATAATTTCATTCCCAACGCCGACGTGATGCCCAACCTGGCCCTCGGCCATTCCATTGATGAACTGGTGGACATCGGCGAATCGTTTTCCACCGGGAAAAAAGTCAGGCTGTTTGCAGGCTACGCCGGCTGGTCGCCCGGCCAATTGGAAAAGGAAATGAAACTCAAGTCGTGGCTCACCTTCCCGGCGTCTCTGGACCTGGTCTTCGAAACGCCGCCGGGACTCTTGTGGCAAAGAATCCTCAAAAGCAAAGGCGGCTGGCAGAACAAGCTGCTTTCCCAGATGCCGGATGATTTGTCTTTGAATTGAACCGGATATGAAAACAGGCTTGGCAGAAACCGGTCCATTCAGATTTCGCCTCGGCAAAGAAGCAGCACTTTGGAAATCAATTGAAGCAAAGTACTCCAATAAACTTGCCGTGGCGTCGCCGCTCAAAAAGCTGCAGATCAAGTTTCAGATGCAACGGGAATTTCTGCGTCGTCGAAAAGAGGGACACGAACCCTCACCAGGAGCTTTGTGGTAGGACTCCGTCAGGACCGTCAATTCACCTCCGCGCTCAGTAACATTGCGTCTGATTTCGCCCGGACTTCCGTGCGTTCCAAAATTGCGGGCACCAGGCAAAACCGGCCTGCAGTCAGTTCAATTGAACCCGACCCGGCCTTGATTTCAAGTTGGCCGTGTACCGCGGCAATTATTTGAAGTTTGCGCGGTTTCAAATCCACCCTGATTCCTGTTTTCACCTTCAACGCTTCGATGTTGAACAACGGGTCATTCACCAGCGCGCGCTTCTGGATCTGCCCGACGGTGGCATAATTGGTTTCCACCGGCTTTGGCTCAAAATCGTTAAAATCAATGCTGGCCAGCGATTCGGCGACATGCAGCGCGCGAGGCTTGCCATCCAGTCCCACGCGGTTCCAGTCAAACACGCGATAGGTCGTGTCGGAATTCTGCTGAATCTCAAAAATCACAAGTCCCGCGCCAATGGCGTGGACGCGACCGCTCGGCAGAAACATGGCGTCACCCGCTTTTACCGGCAGGCGGTGGAAACAATCGGCCACACTGCCATCCCTGATTTTCTTTTCAAATATCGCGCGCGTCACGCCGCGTTTGAGCCCCACATACAATTCCGCACCGGGCGTGGCGTCGGCAATGAACCACATCTCGGTCTTTGGTTCACCACCAGGTTCCGCGGCTTTGTTCGCCAGCGGATGGACTTGCAGCGATAGTTTTTCCCGTGCGTCAAGGATTTTGCATAGCAGCGGAAATCGATTCCCGGGTGCCGGTTTGGCGTCACCGAGAAGTTCGCCCGCGTGATTCTCCATCAACCAGCGCAGGCTCTTTCCTGCCAGCGGACCGTTGGCGATGACGCTGCTGTCGCCGGGCCGGTCGCTGATTTCCCACGATTCACCAACAGGCGCAGCGGCTGGAAGTTGCTTGCCATAGAGCCGCTCGATTTCGCGTCCGCCCCAGACGCGTTCCTTGAAGATCGGTTGAAAAGTGAGCGGATAGAGCACGGAGGTCAGGCCGTGGCAGCCGCGCGAGTCATGACACCGGGAGCCGGACCGAGTGCCGGCCTGGTTTCCTGGACAGGAGGCTGAACCTTTTCCAGAAACTGGCCGTGGGCACGATATTTGGCGTAACGCGTTTTTACCCGGTCGGCAGCCGGAAGGTCAATGACTTCCTGCAAATGTTTAACGAGGTGTCGCTTCAGATTTTCCGCCGTCGTGTCCGGATCGGTGTGCGCACCGCCCAGCGGTTCGGGCACGATTTCGTCCACCAGTTTGAGTTCCAGCAAATCCCTGGCGGTAATCTTGAGAGCGGCAGCGGCTTTGGCGGCGTTGGCGCGGTCTTTCCACAAAATGGCCGCGCAACCTTCCGGGCTGATGACCGAGTAATAGGCATTTTCCAGAATTAAAACACGATCCGCCACCCCGATACCGAGCGCACCTCCGGAACCGCCTTCACCGATGATCGCCGCGATGATGGGCACTTCGAGCAACGTCATTTCGCGGAGATTCACGGCGATGGCCTCGGCGATATGGCGTTCCTCCGCGCCAATGCCCGGATACGCACCGGCCGTATCAATCAGCGAGATAATCGGCAGACCGAATTTGTTCGCCAGCCGCATCAGGCGGAGTGCTTTGCGGTAACCCTCGGGATGGGCGGAACCGAAATTACGCAGGATATTCTCCTTGGTATCGCGGCCTTTCTGGGTGCCGACGACCACGACACGGTGTTCGCCCAGTCGGGCAAAGCCGCCCACCATGGCGCGGTCCTCGGCATACAGACGGTCGCCATGCAATTCCTCAAATTCGGCAAAGGCCGTTCCCAGGTAATCCAGCGTATACGGACGTTTGGGGTGCCGGGCCAGTTGCACGCGCTGCCAGGCATTGAGGTTCGAGTAAATCTGCCGGCGGGTTTCCTCCAGCTTCTTTTCGATGAGCTGGATTTCCTCCTCGAAGCTGACGCCCAGGGAATGTTTCTCCGGGTGTTCACGCAGGTCCTCGAGCTTGGCTTGCAGTTCGATAATCGGTTTCTCGAAATCGAGCTGATGTTTCATTCGTCGGAAAAGTTATACTTTTTGCGAGGGACAATCAATGCTGAATTCCAGAAATGCGAAAGGCCGGACTTGCGTCCGGCCCCCGCGGTGACGAGGTTTATACGCCTTCACCGAGGCGCTCAGAAGGGTGACACGGCCAACTTGGGGGTCGCTGTTCGAGCCGCGTCACGAGCAAAACCTCTCTGCCAACCCTAAACGAACAGCGAAATCTCTATTCGCAACCATATCATAGACCGCGGAAAAGGCAAAAAAGTTCAAAAAATATTTTAAACCACTATTTTGGCCGGTTTTCGCTGTAAATCAGCGTATTTTGACGCGTTTCGAGGATCCGACCTAATGGGGTATTCACCCCATAACCCAGCGATTGGTTCAGGGCTTCTTCCTTGCCAGCACCCGAAATCAGCACCCAAACCAGCCTCGCCGCCACTATCGCGGTGTAACTCAGCGAGATCCGTTGAGGCGGCGGTTTGGGGGAGTCCTTTACGTACAGGAACGGCCCCGGGTGATTCACCACTGCCATCGGCGCGTTGGGGAATAGCGACGCGACATGCCCGTCCTCGCCCATCCCCAAAAACACCAGGTCCAGGACCGGTTGGCCATTTTCGTTTGGCCTCGCGATCCGGCGTAATTCCGTCTCGGCGGCTTTCATGGCGGTGACCGGTTCATCTTCCCCGCGAACACGATGAATCTGGTTTTCGGGAACTTTCAGCGGCGAAAACAGGAGGTCACTGGCCATTTTGAAATTACTTTCCGGGTCATCGGGGAGAACACAACGCTCGTCAGCCCAGAAAAAATGGATGATGTTTGGGAGGGACGGCGTGTCGCCGTCTCCAATTCTCCTCACCTTGACTTGCTCTACGACCGCGGCAAAGAATTTCTGCGTAATGCGTCCACCCGACAGCGCGACACAATGTGGTTTTCCTGCACTCCGCGCTTTCTCGATTTCATCCAGCCAAGCGCCAGCGACATGAGAAGCCAGAGCATCGGCGCTGGCAAAGGAAATCAGTTCAAATTGTTTCATTCAATTCGGGAGGGACGACGTGTCGCCGTCCCAAATCTCACCATGGTAAAACATTCATTCGTCCTTGAAACGGCCAATCCTCTGTGCTTTTTACCAAACTGCGCGGATCGGATTTTTGCGGACGTAAGCGTCCCCCCCATTGCTTTATTGTTTGGTCAGGGACGGCGACACGCCGTCCCTCCCAGCTACTAAAACTTCCGTTTTGACAGAATTGGCGATGTAACACCACTCGTGTGCCTGGTGATGCAACCGCTTCTCGTCCTCGGGTGCAGGCAATTTCTCGCCGCTATAAGCGATTTTGGGGTTCAGTTGGACCAGGCTGACCCACGGTATGCCCTTCTCGTTTTTGGTCACCTTGCCGACGGCTTCGTCTTCATAGTTGTCGATTTGGAATCCCGCTTTGCAGGCCAGATAAACGAAGGTCAGCATGTGACAACTCGAAAGCGCCGCGACGAAGGCTTCTTCGGGATCCACGCCCGCGGGATTCGACCAGGGGACAGGCACAACGGCCGGCGAAGACGACGCCGGAACGGTGACTCCGCCGTCAAAGGCCCAGGTATGTTCCCGCGAATATTTGCCCTTCAGAAAATCCGGGCTGGTCCGCTGCCATTTAATGGTTGCTTTGTATTCGGACATAAGGAAGGGAATCGCTGCAGAGTTTATTTTTCACCCGGAACGTCAACCAGTGAAAGTACATTTGAAACTGTTTCGACAAAAGTTGGGTCATCGAACTCGTGTGGAAATTTGGTCCGATATTCTTTAACCTTCCGGAGTACTCCAAGTGTGACGTCGCGGTCTGAAGGCGTTATCTCGTTCCGAAAAAACCAAAGTGTTATTAAGGAACCATCTAATTCAATGTCCAACAATTGGATTGCATTTGTGGTATTATTCGCGTGCAATTGGTTTAACACGCCCACATTCATTCCGGCCTTTTCCGTCTCACTCAGGTAAACCAGTCGTGCGGCCATGCGATTGTAAAAGTAACCCACCGTTACA
>JBGPDH010000052.1:0-16369 GCA_041482195.1 Verrucomicrobiia bacterium | reverse complement strand
GAGTGGATAATTGCCGGGGGCTGGATTCTGCCAGTTGAAGAACCAGACCGGGCCGGTGACACCGTTAACACCCGGCGGATCGAGCACGGCCATGAATCCCTTCCCCAGATCGTTCGTACCGGCGAAAAATTCGACGTTAGTGACGGAGCCGTCCGGGTCGGCGGCTTTCGCCAGCATCTGGACGTTGGTTGGCGTATAGAACACACTGCCATCTTTGGGCTCAAACAGATTGACCGATGGCGGAAGGTCGGTTGTGCCGCTGCCCTTGATATATACCGTCGCCCCGCTGGGCGACCCGATCTGGTAATTGATCGGCATCATCAACGGTGAATTCGTCAACTGCAGAACGACGGTTTTGGCGACGCTGCTGGACGGTGAATTGGTTAGCGGCTTGATGACGATGGTATTGGAAGTCTCGCCGGCGGCAATGGCGACCAGATGCGGGGGGATGAGCGCGTAATCCACACCGTTCGACGCCGTCCCGCCGAGGTCATACCAGACATTTAAAGTGGCGTTGGTGTTGCCCGCGCGAAAGACCGTAAAAACTCCGGAGTTGGTTGCCGTCGCCATCGGTTGAGTTGCTCGAACGGTGACAACGGGAATCAGGTTGGAATCCGTGGTTTGAGCGGCGACATTGGTTCCACAAGTCAAAACGGCAAACGGCAAAATGAGGAACAGTCCGGCGATCCGGCGGCAGCGCGGCGTTTTCATGAACAATCCTTTCCACTTCAAAAATGCGAATTCAATTCTAACAACTCCTTTAACGGCTTATAAGCGCAATAATAGTATCTTGTGCGACGCTGTCAAGCAGAAGTTGGTGATGCGGCGGGCACTTCCTGTGGCCGATACCGGGGTACGGGAACAAACGGGTGAGGCCAGTTCACGCCGGGATTCGTTTTTTGACGTGACAAAGCGGCTGGTCTTGGGCATTGACAACTCAATGGATTCCGGATCAAAAACCGCCCGCCCCATCTCAGTCGTGGTGCCGGTTTACAACAGTGAGTTGATTTTGCCCACGTTGATCCAGCGGCTGGAACCGGCGCTGTCTTCCCTGGCCGACCAATATGAGCTGGTGCTCGTCAATGATGGCAGCCGGGATCAAAGCTGGAAGGTCATCCAGGAACAATCACGTTCCCATCCCTGGGTGCGCGGGATCAACCTGATGCGGAACTACGGGCAACACAACGCGCTCCTCTGCGGCATCCGGGCCGCCCGGTTTGACACCATGGTGACGATGGATGACGATCTGCAGCATCCCCCGGAAGAGATACACAAACTGCTGGCCAAACTCGCTGAAGGATTTGAGGTGGCTTACGGCTATCCCGAGCACGAACAACACGGTTTTTTGAGGGACATCGCATCGGGTTTGACCAAATTGGCCCTCCAGAAATCCATGGGCGCGGACACGGCCCGCCATGTGTCCGCGTTTCGGGCTTTTCGGACGCAGGTGCGCGATGCCTTTGCGAATTATCACAGCCCGTTTGTTTCCATTGACGTAGTGTTGACCTGGGCCACCACCCGCTTTGTGGCCATTCAAGTTCGGCATGATCCGCGCCAGTCAGGCGTTTCAAATTATACGTTTGGCATGCTGTTCCGGCATGCAATGAATATGGTGACGGGATTCTCCATTCTGCCCCTGCAACTGGCCAACCTGATGGGCTTTTTATGCACCGCATTCGGTGGCCTCGTCCTGGTATTTGTGGTCGGAAGATATCTGTTGTACGGCACCACTGTTCAGGGATTTCCTTTTCTGGCGTCGATCATTGCCATTTTTTCAGGCGCCCAACTCCTGGCTTTGGGCATCATTGGGGAGTATCTGGCCCGGATGCATTTCCGGACAATGGAACGTCCAACCTACACAGTCCGTGAGGAAATCCGACCACGCGCCCCGGCAACACCGTCCTCACTTCCCGAAGGAGAATTGTGAAAACCCTGACTTTATTCGGGATGACGGAAAAAGGGCACGCCGTTGTCCGATTGCTTCTATCTCGCTACCCCGGGTTTGTGAAAGCTGTGGTTGCTTCGCGGGACACCAGCATGGCCAAAGATTACTTCGTGGAAATTGCCGGGCTTTGTCGCAGTCACAACGTCCAGTTCTGCGATAGAACCGATGGCTGCTCGATCCAGACGGATTATATTCTGGCAGTATCCTGGCGCTGGCTGATTAACGCCGGTTCAGCACGCTTAATTGTCCTCCACGACTCACTGCTTCCCCGTTATCGCGGATTCAATCCTCTGGTGACAGCATTGATTAATGGAGACAAGGAGATTGGAGTGACGGCCCTGTTCGCAGCGGCGCAATACGACTGTGGAGATATTATTGCGCAGGCATCCTCAATCATTTCCTATCCCATTCGGATCCAGGATGCGATTCAAGCTGTTATTGGGCATTACGAATGCCTGGCAGCCGGCGTGGCGGAGTCTTTGGTTCGCGGTGATGAACCCAAGGCCCGGCCTCAAAACGAGGCAAACGCCACTTACAGCCTCTGGCGGGATGAAGAAGACTACTTCGTGGATTGGTCACAATCAGCCGCCGACATTAAGAGGTTTATTGATGCCGTGGGACACCCTTATCGCGGCGCGGCCGCCATGCTGGATGGCAGGCTCGTTCGCATCCATGACGCTGAGGTTCTGGAAGACGTCTGCATCGCAAATCGAACAGCGGGGAAAGTCATTTTTTTAAAAGACGCCAGGCCTGTGGCGGTTTGCGGTCGAGGGTTGCTGAAGATTAATGCACTGATTGACGGCGAGACGGGAGCCTCACTGTTGCCGCTGTCGCGATTTCGCATCCGGTTCAAGGGAAGGGCCGAATCCGGCGCTTCCTCCGGTGCCGTTCCACTCGGGTGCTGAGTTGACCGACCGTATCGACGCCATGAACCCGAGCGCGCCGAAACAAGAGCAACAGGCCCATATGAACCAAAGTTATCAAATTCTGTTCAACCAGTCCTCGCTCCAGGGGCGGGAATTGGAGCATATCTTCCGGACGATGACCATCGGCCAGATTGCCGGAGATCAAACTTACTCCAAACGGTGTCATGCCTTTCTGGAACAGACCCTGGGCGTGCCCAAGGTGATGGTCACCAGCTCCTGCACGCATGCCCTCGAAATGTGCGCCCTGCTTCTCGACCTCCAGCCGGGTGATGAGGTGATTGTTCCTTCATTTACCTTCGTGTCCACGGCGAATGCCTTTGCCTTGCGTGGCGCCCGGATTGTCTTCGCTGATATCCGACCCGATACGCTGAATCTGGACGAGCAGCAGTTGGAAAGCCTGATTACTCCCCGGACCAGAGTCGTTGTGCCGATGCATTATGCCGGAGTGGGGTGCGAGATGGACGCCATCGGGGCGATCGCCGCCCGGCGCTGGTTGTCCGTGGTGGAGGACAATGCGCATGGATTGTTCGGCAAATATCGGGGCCGCTGGTTGGGCACCTTCGGCTGTCTTGCCGCCCAGAGCTTTCACGAAACCAAGAACATCACCTGTGGCGAAGGCGGCGCGTTAGTGGTCAACGACACCCGCCTGATGGAGCGAGCCGAAATCATCCGCGAAAAAGGGACAAACCGCAGCCGGTACTTTCGAGGGGAGGTGGACAAATATTCCTGGGTGGACATCGGCTCGAGCTATGTCATGAGCGACGTTCTGGCGGCTTTTCTTTATGCCCAGTTGGAGGTATGGCAGGACATTCAGGCGCGCCGGCAGCGCATCTGGCAGTATTACGATCAGCACTTGCGCGATTGGGCGATGGCACGGGGGATTGGTTGCCCGGCGGTGCCTGCCCATTGTGAGCAATCCTATCATATGTATTATCTTGTCCTGTCTTCCCTGGAACAACGCCAGGCGCTTATCTCATTTTTGAAGGCACGCGGCATTCTCAGTGTGTTTCATTATGTGCCGCTACACCTTTCCCCGATGGGCCAACGGATGGGCGGGCGGAGGGGAAGTTGTCCTGTCAGTGAGGAAAAGAGCGAACGCCTGGTTCGCCTGCCCTTCTACAACAGCCTCAGTCAGAACGATCAGGACCAGGTGATTACGGCCGTGGAGCAATTCCGACAATGAGCATAATCGGAAAACTCTCGTCGATCCTGAATATTCCGGCCGGATACCGCCTGTTTCAATGGCTGATCGGAGGGCAACGCGCCTGGAGGGCTTATCTGAGTGAGCACGTGAAGCCTGTTCCGGGTGAAAAAATTCTCGATATCGGTTGCGGGCCGGGAGATGTATTGAATTACCTGCCGGAAGTTAATTATACGGGACTGGATATAAGCGCGGACTACATACATTCGGCCCAGAGACGCTTCGGGTCCCGGGGCCGTTTTCTGTGCGATAACGCAGGCCTGTTCTTGATTAAGGATGAGGAGGGCAGTTTCGACCTGGTTCTGGCGATGGGGGTGATCCACCATTTGAACGATGAGCAGGCTGCCGGGTTGTTTGATTTGGCCCGCCGGGCTTTGCGCCCTGCTGGACGCCTGATGACTTATGACGGGTGTTATGTGCCCCAACAATCACGCGTAGCACGTTGGTTGCTGAAGAAAGATCGCGGAAAATTTGTCCGTCAGCCTGAGGAATACCTGAAATTGGCCTCGGAGCATTTCGCGGAAGTGGAATCTTGTCTCAGAAATGACCTGCTGCGCGTGCCTTACACTCACCTGATTATGTGTTGTCGTAACCATGGTTCTACTGGAGACAAATCAGGTCACTCCGCGTCAGGTCTATAGCCGGAGAACCGTACTACAGAAATATCTTCAAAGGAATTTACCGGCCCGGGCGCATGGATTTTCTGAGTCTGTGCGAATAATGCGTACTCGAACAGATGCGTCGCGAGCTGCTGGTTCCACCAGTATAAATAGGATCCCAACCACCACTGGGTCGACATTTCCGGCGGGAGGGGCGGCAGGGGTGTTGGTCTTGATGGCCGCCTTGGTGGCGGCGAGAAGGGGATGCTTCCCACCAGCCAGACACTGTTACCACCACGCAGGGTGTCGGTTATCTCTCGTAACACCGGAACCATCACATCCGGGTGATTCATTTTTTCCATCACCAGATCGTTACGGTGTACCAGGTGCGAGTCAATCGGCGGTATGGTCATCCAATGAGTTTGGCCGTGGTAATAACGGTTAAACGTGATCCCCACCCACGCTTCCTGGACCACGATGAGGTCGCGCGCAGAGGCGTTCTGGCCGAGGAACGTGGCGGCCAGGTCCACATTGCTGCGCCGGGTGTGTGCTTCTGCCCATGCCGGTTTCGCACTCCAGGCCATCAGTACCACCATTAATCCGATTCGCAACAGTCCCCAGGGACGCAGCGCCGGCCAGTTTGCGCCCAAGATGGCATCCAGCGAAATGGCGCAAAGGATGAAGACTCCGGCAAAATACCACGGTTGCAGGAAGAACTGTATCTTGAGCAGAAAGACGAAATATCCTGCGGTGCCCAAAATCATGCTTACGACAGAGTACAAAGCGAGGTCGGGTCTGGTCGCGGCGGCCTCCGGATTCTGAGTCTCCCGCCCACGACTCCGTTGCACTGCGAATGCGACGATTAATCCAACCAGCAGCAGTTGAATCCAAAACCAGACTTGCAGGCCGTGCGCGCGTTCGGGATCGCCACTGCTCCGCGCGGCCAGTGCATTGCAGAGTCCATTCCAGAGAGCCGAGGAATTAAAGAATGGCGATCGGATTAAGGGCAGGTAGGTCGATCCCCGGTGGATAACGGGCAGATAGATCACCATCGATATACCGGACACAATGCCAATCCCCACCAATCCCCACAAAGCCTTCCACCGTCGCCTTCGAATGGCGACGCTGGCCCCGCCGGCCAGCATCGCGCACAGAAAAATTGAATCGTAATAAACACATTGTGCGAACAGGAGGCAGAGGAGACCGGCCCAAAGGATCCGCGACTTTGTGGGAAGCTCCACCATTCGCCAGATCATTCCGAAACTGAGCACCAACAAACAGCCCGCCAGCCCGTAGGCGCGGTTCGCTCCCACGATGAAGATAAAAGCCGGTAGACAGCCCAGCAAGGCAATGCTCAAGATGGGGGAGCGACCACCAATCCAGCGTGAGCACAGCCACAACGCCGCGAGGAAGAACAAACCTATGCCCAGGCCCAATACGCGAACTCCCGCGTCGCTTTCCATCATACCCGGAAGACTGAACCCACGCAGCAGCAGCGGCCAGAGCGGCGGGAAGGACTCAAACTGCAGGTTGTCCCACAGGTCTTTCAGCGAAGGCATCTGTGCCACGTTCAGGGTATTGGTTTCGTCGCGCCAAAGAGGTCCCGCGTTCATCGCCGTCAGAACCAGCAGCATCGCCGAGAACGCGGTACCGACCAGTGCGACCGCGGTTTCCATCCCGGGTTTAGGCAGTTCCTTCGCGGACATGGTCTGGAGATTGACCGACTGAACTGTGACGCGTCAATTACCGACTGAAACATCAAGAGTTCATATCGCGAGGAGCAGCTTCTTGATCTCCTTCAAACGCGCTTTCGCTTCCTTTTTGGCAAGGCGCGGGAATTTTCCGCCGAGTGTGATGAAATCGCCGTGGCGCGTGAGC
This sequence comes from Verrucomicrobiia bacterium, assembly GCA_041482195.1. Lineage (GTDB taxonomy): Bacteria > Verrucomicrobiota > Verrucomicrobiia > Limisphaerales > UBA11358 > UBA11358. The sequence goes on along the minus strand of JBGPDH010000052.1, from coordinate 9,820 downwards.
ATCAGCCTGTCATCCTTTACCTCAATCATGGTCACGGATTTCTCACCGGCCAGAATTTTCAATTCGGTCACCAGCAAAAGCAGTTCGACCGGCACCGGCAATGGGCCGAAACGATCGCGCACTTCTCTTTGGAACGCTTCGAGCGACGGCTTATCCGTGGCCTGCGCCAGTTTTCGATAGATTTCAATCCGGTGCTGCGGTTCGGTAATGTAGTGATGGGGCAAGTTGGCAGACTCGTCGGTAGTCAGCAGTCGGTAGTCAGTCGCTAATTGTCTGCTGCTGGTTGCTGCTGACTGTTGACTACTGGCTACTGACTGATTCAGGAAATCCAATTTCACGCCAACCTCCACCCGCGGTCTTACCTTCTCACCTTTCAGTGTGCTGACACTCTGTTTGAGCAATTGGCAATAAAGTTCGAAGCCGATGGAGGTGATATGGCCGCTTTGTTCGGCGCCCAGCAGATTGCCCGCACCACGGATTTCCAGGTCGCGCATGGCAATTTTGAAACCGCTCCCGAGCGTGGAATATTGGCGGATGGCGCTGATGCGTTTGCGCACATCGGTGAGCAGGCTCACATGGCGCGGCAGCAACAGATACGCAAAAGCCTGATGCTTGTAACGCCCGACGCGCCCACGCAGCTGGTAAAGATCGCTCAAACCGAACCGGTCGGCGCGATCGATGATGATGGTGTTGGCATTCGGAATATCGAGGCCGCTCTCGATGATGGTCGTCGAAAGTAACACATCCGCTTCGCCGTTGACGAACTTCGTCATGACTTCTTCCAGCTCATCAGCGTCCATCTGGCCGTGTCCGACCACCATGCGTGCACGGGGCAACAGTCGTTTCAAACGGTCGGCCATGGTTTGGATGGTCATCACCCGGTTGTGCAAAAAGAAAACCTGGCCACCGCGGTTCAATTCACGCTGAATCGCGTCGCGGATGACGCGCTCGTCAAACTGAGTGACAATGGTTTCGACCGGCAGGCGGTCATGGGGCGGCGTCTGGATGGTACTCATGTCACGGGCGCCGGTCAGCGCGAGGTAAAGTGTGCGCGGGATTGGTGTGGCGCTGAGCGTGAGCACGTCCACCAGCGTGCGCAAGCGCTTGAACTTTTCCTTGTGTAAGACGCCAAAACGCTGTTCCTCGTCAATCACCACCAGGCCGAGGTCTTTGAACGTGATGTCGTTTTGAATCAGCCGGTGAGTACCGATAACGATGTCCACCCCACCGGCGGCCAGGTCCTTGACCACGCTTCGTTGGGCGCGCCGGGTGCGGAAACGGGAGAGCAGTTCAATACGCACCGGGTAATCGGCCATGCGCTCACGGAACACATTGAAATGCTGGTGCGCCAACACGGTGGTCGGCACCAGCACGGCGACCTGTTTGCCGTCCATCACCGCCTTGAAGGCGGCGCGGATGGCGACCTCGGTCTTGCCGAAGCCGACATCGCCGCAAATCAACCGGTCCATCGGCTTGGCCTTTTCCATGTCGGTCTTGGTCTCCTGAATCGCGCGCCATTGATCGGGGGTTTCCTCAAAAACGAACGCACCTTCAAATTCCCGCTGCCAGGGCGCATCGGGTTTGAAGGCATGGCCGGGTTGTGTTTCGCGTACGGCCTGGATCTGGAGCAGTTCGGCGGCAACATCGCGGACCGCGCGTTCGGCCTGTTCCTTTGCCTTTTTCCAACGCGTGCCCCCGAGCGTGTTCAGGGGCGGATGCGCCTTGCCGGCACCGACATATTTGCCCACCAGATGCGCTTCGGTTACGGGCACGTAAAGTTTGGGCGGTTCATCGGCGGGATTGGCAGGGGCGTACTCAATCACTAAACATTCCTGGCCCATTTCTTCGTCCGTCCGCCAATTCACATCGGCGGCTACGTTGCCGGGTAGCTGCGCTCGTGAAAGCGCGGATTGTCGCGTCGTTATTGGCAGGTTTTTCAGGCCGAGAAAACGCCCGATGCCGTATTGGATGTGAACCACGAGGTCGCCTTCCTCCAGTTCGGTGAAATCGATATCCAGCGCCGAACGGGTGGCCAGCGCGTGGGGCGACTTCAACCGGCGCGGACGTTGGATTTTGTAACGGCCAAAAATCTCGGCGTCGGTGACGACGACTGTTTTGGCCTCGTCGCAAAGGAAACCGCGCGACAGTGTGCCTAGATGAGTCTGTAGTTTGTAGTCAATAGTCAGCAGCCGATCTGTGGTGCCACCGTCATTTTGTTTCAGGGTGCTGGCCACGGACTGCTGGCTGCTGACCAGCGGCTCTTGCTTCAACCCCGATTCCGTCCAGATCTCCTCAAACCGCTGCCGTTCGCCGTCGTTGTTGCAGAAGACGTGAACGGCATAACCCTGGCGGAGCCAGCGATGCAGCTGGTCGAAAAACTCACGGCGCCGGGCCTCGGCAATTTGCGGTTCAGGCATGCGCTGAGCCAACGGGCGAAAAGCTTCCAGCGAGGCGAACAACGGCGCCGTCAGGCCGGATGAAGGGTTTGTTGGTTGAACCTCCTCCTCGCCCAGTTCCAGCCGGCTGATGCCGCGACGATCCAGGTCGCCGAGGAATTTTTCCCACGGAACAAAGAACGGATCGTTGGCGGGGACTTGCTGCGCGTATTCGTCGGCACGGATGGCGAGTTGCTCCGGTTCACAAAGCAGAAAGATGGTTTCGCCCGGCAAATAATCGGGCAAACCTGCCAGCTCACTGATTTTGGATCCGGGAGTCTGGACTTTGGACTTCAAAATCCCCAGTTCGCCGCCGGGGGGAACGACCGTATTTGAGATTTCATCGCGGGAGATTTGTGTCAGCGGATCAAAGTGGCGGAGCGATTCCAATTCATCGCCGAAAAACTCCAGTCGCACCGGCCAGGGACTGGTCAGCGGCCAAACGTCCAGAATACCACCCCGCAGGGCGATTTCACCTTTCTGCGTGACCTGGGCTTCCGGTTCATATCCCTGTTCTTCCAGCCATTCAATCAAGTCGAGCGGATTGATTTTATCGCCGCGCCGCAACCAGCGTGTCCGGTCCTGGATTTCGCCCGGCGGAAAGGTTTTCTGGAGCAGGGCGGTGACGTTTGCCACCACAAGTGTTGGAGTTTGAATTTTGGATTTTGCATGGTCCGCCAACGCCACCAGGGTTTGCAGGCGGTCACTGATGATGTCGGCGTGAGGCAACTTGCCCTCATGGGGAAGGGATTCCCAGGCCGGGAAAAAAAGCGGTCGAGGGCCGGGGTCCGAGGGCTGAGGGCTGACCTCGCCCGGCGGTTTCTGCGCTCGACTTTTGTCCCTCGCCTCTCGACAGACGGAGAGCCACGTTTCAATGTCCTGCTGAAAACTTTCCTGGGTTTTCAAGTCCGGCGCCACGAGGACCAATGATCGGCCGGGACAAATTTGTTGAAGCAAGACCGCCAGGAACGGTTGTGCCGCCTGGCAGATGTCGACACCAGACAACACTCCGCCATTCTCCAGTCGCTGCGCCAGGGATTGCGCAGCGGGAGTCCGCGAAATGTCAGCGAATAAGTTATCCACCCTCCGCAGCCCTGCGGAGGACGGGCTTGCCGCCGACGCTGTCGCGTTTTGCGCCAAGCGTAAGGAAATTCGCAGCGGAATGCGAAAACGTCAAGTCGGCGGCGATCATTTCGGCGGGTTGATTTCTGCCGCCGGGCGCCAACCGCTGGTGCGCACCAGTGTCATGTCTTCGAGGGGATTGGTCAAATTGGTTGTGGTCGCGACAAGCAGCGCGGCATTTGTAATATGATGTAAGAGGAAATAGCTGAGTTGGGTGCCCCAGACGTACGAATAAGGTCCATCGGCCCAGCCGTCAGGGCCATAAGGAGCCGGAGGAAGGTCAACGGGAGGCTCTTCAGATTGAGGGATCGGATGCTGTCCCACGAGCCATACCCGGCGGCCGGAGGAGAGAGTGGTTTTTACCCTTTCCAAAGCCGGTTCGATGACGTTGGTCTTTTGCATGGCCTCCTTGAACAAGTCATAACGATGGAACCGATAATCGGCAAGGGGAGGAAGCGTCATCCATGGCGTGGTTCCCCGGTAATTATGGGCAAATGTAATTCCGTAGTACCAGGGATGAACAATGATGAGGTCTTCGGGGCCGGCCTGTTGCGAAACCAACGCAGCGACCAAATCACCATTGGTCTGCCGAAATTTCAAATTGGGGCGTGCTGCGGAAAAGGCCAGTGAACCGGTGACAACCGCTGCCACCAGAACCACGAGATGTGCACGCCGGTGGATTCGCGGCAAAATGGCGTCGCAACAAACCACGATAAACCCCATCGCCGGAATATAGTGCCAGACTGCGGTAGGCAAGGCTGTCTGTTTGATAAAAATTCCAAAAGCAATCAGCCCGATGGCCAGGGCCAAGCTGGTAAACAAGATCAAGTCCTGCCGGATATCGGTTTCCTTTCGCAGAAATTTTGTCAGAAAGCAGGCCGTGCCAGCCAGGACGGCGACGATCGGAAGTCCCAACCAGACCAGTGCCAGGAGGCCGGTTGCGCGGACAATCCGGTTCAAAAAAATGGCCCAATCAAAGCCCGTTCGATTGACCAGCCACCAGCTCTGCGCGTGAGAGATGGGAGAGAGATAAGGCAGCAATGAGAGCGCAGCCACGGCACCGAAGCTTAAGACAGCGAGGGCAATGCGGTACTGGCTCCTGCGAAAACAGACTGCTGCGCCGGCAATGCCAATCCCCAATACGAAAAATGCGTTTTGGTAAAGTACCTGCACGCATAACACTGCTGCCAGCCCCGCCATTAAACCCCGCCGTGGGTTTGGCGCTTCAATGAAATGCCAAATCAGCGCCAGCGCCAGCAAGAGGCACGCCGTCCCCAGGCCGTACGCGCGAAGCGAATCCCCATAACGGATGATGGTGAAGTTCAATCCCGCCAGCGCCATGGAAAGGAGCGGCAATCCTTTACCCAGCATCCGGCTGGCGATCCAAAAGGTCGCCAGTAACAACAGTCCGATCCCCAGTCCCAGAACCCGCAAGCCCCCATCGGTTGCGCCGAATCCCGATACTGACCAAAGCCGGACCAGAAGGGGGAATACGATGGGACAGTGATCATGCGGCAACGCTTGCCAAACCTGGCCGAGTGTTGGCAAGCGGGAGATATTGGTTATCGCCACCTCGTCGCGCCAGAGACCGCCAGCGTGGGTTAGAGAAAAAAAATGCAACCCCACGGCGACCAGGCTGATGAACACGGCAATGACCCATTCGGCGTGGCTGATTTTTGAGGACATCATTCAATGAGAAGGGAGTGGTTCAAAAGGCGAGGAATGCTTTCGCTGGAAGATTGCCATTCCACTGTCGGGCAGCCGATGATAATTCGTGATGTTCGGGCCAAGAAAATATTGCGATTCACCAGATGAATTCATGGCAACGATGCCGGCCGGAATATAATTTGTCACATAAGACTGTGACCACCAATCGAGTAATCTGGTGTCCGAGTCCGGTCGCGGCAACCAACTGCCAGTCACATACACCGTAACAACGTATTCCGGGTCACTTGACTCAATTTCACGAATCATTTGCTGTTGCATCCGGTCAGCGAACGGCTGGGGCTCCATCAGGGGATACATGTAAATGTAACCCGTGGCGGAATGCCGGTGGGACAGGAAATAAATTTGCGGTTCGGACCCCAAAACCACCACTCGCGCACCGGGTGGTGAATTACTCCGGATAAAGGCTGATACGACTTCTGATTCGGCAAAGGGATTTCCGGAGTAAATTTTTGCTGCGGCCTGCACCGGGGTGGCTTGAAACCAGATTTCCCGGTTCGCAAAGACCGTCATCGCCAGCACCAGTCCATAAGCTCCGACCGGCCACGAAATGGCCTTGGCGGAAGCATGGCTTTGATGCCAGAGCTGATTGACAGCACCTACGGCCCAAGCCGCACAAAGTGCCACGGCGGGGAGCATTAAAAGAAAATAATTTCTTCGGAAATAAAAACCCGGACAAATTGCCAGAAACGAAATTAAGGCAAAGCTCAACAGCGGCAGGCGCACGTCCCGGAACCGGCCGGGCAACCAGATCAGACCCAGGCCGGCCGCGGCCAGAAACCAGAGCAGGGTCATTCCCGGGATGATTTGCGCTACACCACGAAAGAAATACTCGGGCGCCAGCGACAAAGGCACCTCCGAAACGTACGCTCTGGCATAACCGACGGACCAAAACCAGAATTGGCCGAAGACGCCGGCGTGCCATAAAACCAAACCGGTCAGGAGAAACGGCAGAGCGACCCCCAAACAAAATACAGCGCAGGGGAGCAGGCGTTTGGCTGCGGGTGTTTTATGTTGGCGCCAGCAATTAACGGCCAAAACACCCAACCCCCACAGGCAGAACGGGGCTGCGTGTTGCTTCATCAAGACCGCCAGCCCAAACAGGAATCCGCCTGCGGCTGCGTTCTTCCAGTTCAAATTCCGGCCGACCGGCCACAGAAAGCATAAACCCGCTGTGGCAAACAATGCGCAGAAATGAGTGGCATGACCCGCCAGGCCCAACATCCTGGGGGAAGCCGCGAGTACAGCATAAGTGGTTGCGGCTACCATGCCGACCGGTTCGTTGACAAATCGGCGACCAAACCAGTAGAGCATCAACGCGGTGAGAGTCGTCACGCACATGACGCCTAAATGAATGCCAGCCGGGGTCTGCCCGAAACATGTCATGATCACCGCGTAGGCTGCATAGGTGCCGGGAAATTTCATGTTGTATACGAGTTGGTAAGGAGGAATGCCTTGCAACATGAGTTGTCCGGTGTAGGCATATTCGCCTTCGTCACGTTCCAGTGGAAATTCCAAAAGCCGGACTCGAATGATGGCGATCAGAACCAGAACAACCAGGGTAAACCACCAGGCCCAATGCCTGTAAAAAGGCCTGTGGGATTCAGCCGGCGCGGCAAAGGGTCGCGTCATTTGCGGCCATTGAACAAATGAAGCCGGACCGGAACAAGCCAATTTACATCCCGAAATGGCCGGGCCTTCTCATGATTCTGTTTGACCTGGTTTCCCTCAGCCGAGCAAGCTTCCGGCGCATGGTTGAAAATATTATTGCGCCCAACCCATGGGTGATCCTGCCGTTTGGACTGTTGCTGGGCACCATTGCGTTGGCGCCGTTGTATGCCCCGGGTTGGTGGCTGCGGCATTATCCCAAAGTCGCGCTCGGTCTTGGCGCCATCACGCTGGGTTATTACCTTCTGGTTTTGCGGGCGCCGGGTCGGGTGCTGCATGTTGCGCAAGATTACATCAGCTTCATCATGCTGGTCGGCTCGCTGTTTGTTGTTTCCAGCGGTATTCACATCAATGTCAAGGGCCAGGCCACACCGCTGGTGAATGTGATTTTTCTGTTCGTTGGCGCTCTGCTGGCGAACCTGCTGGGTACGACCGGGGCGGCGATGCTCCTGATTCGGCCGTGGATCCGGATGAATCGATACCGCGTTACCGCGCACCACATCGTTTTTTTTATATTTATTGTTGCGAATGTGGGCGGTTGTCTGACGCCGATAGGTGATCCGCCGTTGTTCCTGGGGTATTTGCAAGGGGTTCCATTCTGGTGGGTCGCGCAACATTGCTGGCCGATGTGGTTGACGGGCCTCGGCATGCTGCTGGCCATTTTTTACCTGGTGGACCGACGCAACTTCATTCGCGCACCCCGGGAAATCCGCGAGTTGGAAACCGCGGAGGAAACCTGGAAATTTGGCGGGCTGACCAACCTCTTTTTTCTGGTTGTCATTCTGGGTGCCGTGTTCATTGAACGCCCTCTCTTTCTGCGCGAAGGTATCCTGCTGGCGGCCGCGCTGGGTTCCTGGTTCACCACCCCCAAATCGGTGCTGCAAGCCAACCGCTTTGATTTTCATCCGATCCAGGAAGTGGCGATTCTGTTTTTCGGCATTTTTGCCACGATGATTCCCGCGCTCGACTGGCTGGATCTGAACGCGCGTTCGGTGCTGGGGGCCCAACCGGCGCCGGGTATTTTCTATTTTGGCACAGGGGTTTTGTCCGGCATACTGGACAATGCTCCCACTTATCTCAGTTTCCTGAGCGCACTCTTCGGTACCAGCGGCGCGAACAACATCACGGAGCTGTTGGAGACGAATACATTGAACCTGGTCGCCATCAGCGTCGGTGCCGTCTTTTTTGGCGCGGCGACCTATATCGGCAACGGACCGAATTTCATGGTCAAGGCCATTGCCGACCGCGAAAAAATCCGCACCCCGACCTTTCCGGGGTTTATCGGGAAATTCACGCTGCCGTACCTGTTACCGATGCTGTTGGTCGTGTGGTTTTTTTTCTTCCGTCATTGACTTGAAACATTTTCTTTGCGCCCGGCGCCGTTTTGCGGGAAAATGGAAACTGTTCCACCAACTATGGGAGTGCGCACGCTCTACAATATTCTGTTCCTGTTCTTTTTCGTATTGACCGCACCGTATTATTTTTTGCGGATGTGGCGGCGCGGCCATTGGGTGCCCGGGTTTCTGGAACGTTTCGGGTGTTACAGCCGGAACCTCAAGCAGGCCCTGACCAACCGTCAGGTCATCTGGCTGCATGCCGTCAGTGTGGGTGAAGTCAATCTGTGTATGCAGCTCATCCGGGGTCTGGAACCGCTCATGCCCAACATCAAAATTGTCGTGTCCACGACCACCACGACCGGCATGGCCCAGTTGCATGAACATTTGCCCAGGCACATCAGCAAAATTTACTACCCCTTGGACCGGCGGAAAGGGGTCGCCCGCGCGTTCGATACCATCAACCCGGTAGCAGTGGTGCTTTTTGAGGCGGAAATCTGGCCGAACTTTCTGTGGCGCGCGCGCGACCTTCGCGTTCCTCTGTTTCTGGCAAATGCCCGGCTGTCGGACCGTTCCTATCGCGGTTACCGGCGGTTCGGCTTCCTGTTTCGCCCGCTCTTCACCACGTTCACCGGTGTTTGCGCCCAGAACGAAGTGGATGCCGGTCGTTTGCGGGACGTCGGCTGCCGGCCCGAAGCCGTGCGGGTGGTGGGCAATCTGAAGTTCGACGCCGCCAAACTCGACGGTCTCCGCCGGCTCGACGTACCGGCGTTGCTGCGGCAGATCGGCGTGCCGCCGGAGGCACCGGTTCTGGTGGCCGGCAGCACCCACGCAGGCGAAGAAATCGTGCTGGCGGACATCGCGCAGCGGTTGCGCATATTGTTTCCCAAACTCTTTCTGGTGCTGGTGCCCCGGCATTTTGAGCGGTGCCGGGAGGTGGGGCGGCAATTGCGCGAGCAGGGCGTTAAATTTGTCTTTCGCAATGAAATCCTCACCAATACACGGTTTGATGACGGGCAGGCCGACTGTTTGCTCGTCAATACGACGGGCGAGTTGCGATTCTTCTATGAACATGCGACAGTAGTGTTCGTCGGCAAAAGTCTCACGGCCGTTGGAGGGCAGAATCCGATTGAGCCGGGGGCGGTGGGCAAGGCCATGGTATTTGGGCCAAACATGCAAAATTTTACGGACATCGCGCGGGAATTTGTTTCTCAGAACGCGGCGGTTCAAGCCGCCAATGCGGAAATGTTGGAAAACACCATCGCCGAACTGCTCGCCGACGAAGGCCGGCGGATACAGATGGGACGCGCCGCGCTCCAGGTCGTCCAAAAAAACCTGGGTGCCATGGAACGAACGGTGGATTTGATCCTGGAAAATTTGAAGGGCCGTGGAATTTACATTGTGCCCGGAAGATCATCCTAACATTATGTCATGAAGTTTCCCCATTGACGAAGCGGAGCAGGATTTCCATATTTCCAATCCGCTCCGGTCCGTGAATCGGGAGTGTTTAGTACGTATGTCGAAATCGAAGGTTCG